>JBEVIH010000001.1:0-7496 GCA_040510815.1 Xanthobacteraceae bacterium
GGAAACAAATGAAAATATTGGGAACCGCTGCTCGTCGATTTCATCAAGCTTTGGGCGAACCAGCCGGACTGCACCGCTCAACTCGTGTGCGTCTACATCCTTGGGCGTTCCATCGATGACGACGTAGATCTGCAACAGCCCTTCACCTTCTGCATTCTCCGCAGCGAAGGTTCGAACCTCTATGATCTTTGTAGTCTGGAAATTTTCACTGAGCGTGTGCTTGATCACTTCAGAGATCTCCAGAAGCTGATCCATCCCTTGCCGTGCATTTTTCAACGCGCGTTTCATTCTCAACCTCGATGCCGGCCTGCAACCTACAGTTAGTGCTGCATGTTGACAAGACTGATCGAAACTTTTGAACGGTTCCCGGCCTTCACTCCGCGGCAAGGCGGCCGCGCTCGTGCATTTCGATTGCCGTGCCGAGCGACCGCTTGAGGCGCTCGCGGGCCGGCTCGGCTGCCTTGAGAATGTCGCGCAGGCGGAAGAACTCATGCACGCGGAAGCGATCGACCTCGGGCTCGATATAGATGTCGGGCGGATTGACCGCGCGCCGCAGCGCCGAGATCTGCTTCTGCTGGATCTGCATCGCCCCGGTCAGCAGCTCGAGGCTCGACGGGCGGCGCGGCCGCGGCATCGGGCTGCCGATCACGTCGATGCCGACCACGATGTCCATGCCGTCGCGGGCACGGTCGAAGGGAACCGGATTGACGCATCCGCCATCGACCAGCGGCCGCCCCTGCACCTGCGGCCCGGCGATGACGCCGGGGATGGCGATCGAGGCGGCGATGGCCTGCTCCATGTTGCCGGTCGTCACCTCGACCTCGCAGTGACCGAAGAAGTCGGTGGCGATGACCTTGAAGGGAATGACCGTGTCCTCGATGCGCCGCGCGACCGTGGCCGGGAGCGCCAGGCGGATGAGCTGGAGACCATCGAGCAACGGTGCCGCGAGCGGATTGAAGTTGATCAGCCGGAAGATGCTGCTGCGGCTGTCGCGGGCGAGCACCCGGCGCGCCGCCCTGACCCGCTTGCCGAGCACCGCTTCGGCATGGGCGCGGATCGAGCGGGCGTCGAGCCCCGACGCATAGCTGCCGCCGATCAGCGCGCCGATGCTGGTGCCGACGATGAGCGACGGCTTGACGCCGAGATCGTCGAAAGCCTCCAGGATGGTGATATGGGCGAGCCCGCGGGCGGCGCCGGCGCCGAGGCCGAGCCCGATCTTGAGCGGCGCGCTCATGCCCCGGCCCTCCTGGCAAAGGCCCAGGCGACCTCCGCCATCGGCCGCACCTGGCCGGCGATGGCGGCGGCATTGGGATTGGTGGCGGTGCCGTCGCGGACCCGGCCGACGATGCCCTGGAAGATCGCCGCCATGCGGAAGAAATTATAGGCGAGATAGAGGTCGAGATCGGGGATGTCGTCGCGGCCGGTGCGGGCGCAATAGAGCGCCACATAGTCCTCGAGCCGCGGCAGCCCCGGTGCGTCGTCCTCGTGACCCACGAGCGAGCCGACGCCGGCGCCGTCGGGGCTCCTCGGCATCTTCCACTGCATCAGATGATAGGTGAAATCGGCGATGGGGTCGCCGAGCGTCGACAGCTCCCAGTCGAGCACGGCGCGGATGTGCGCCCCATCCGGCGCGACGATGCAATTGTCCAGCCGGTAGTCGCCATGGACCAACGCGGTCTCGCCGCTGTCCGGCACCGCCGTCGGCAGGAAGCTGCTCAACCGGTCCATCTCGGCGATCTTGTCGGTCTCCGAGGCGCGATATTGATCGGCCCAGCGCTTGATCTGGCGCTGCACATAGCCGGTGGGGCGGCCGAAATCGCTCAAGCCTGCCGCCGCGACATCGACCTGGTGCAGGCGTGCCAGGGTGGCGTTCAGGCTGTCATAGATGGCGGCCCGCTCCGCCGCGGTGACGCCCGGGACATAGGGCTCCCAGAACACCCGGCCGGGAACGAAATCCATGACGTAGAAGGCGGTGCCGATGACGCTCGTGTCCTCGCACAGAAGATGCGGCCGCGGCACCGGGAAGCCCAGCGGATGAAGCGCCGCGGTCGCCCGGTACTCCCGCTCGACCGCATGCGCCGAGGGCAGGAGCCGTCCCGGCGGCTTGCGTCGCAGCACATAGGAGGCGGCCGGGGTGGCGAGCTTATAGGTCGGGTTCGACTGTCCGCCCTTGAACTGGCTGACCGTCAGCGGCCCGGCGAAGCCGTCGATCCGATCCGCCAGATAGGCGGCGAGGGCCTCGGCATCGAAGCGGTGCGGCGCGCGGATCTCGGCGGTCCCGGAGAATGCGGCCTGGCGATCGATCCTGGCAGCGCTCATGCCCGGTCCGAGAAGAAGGGAATGAGCGCCGCCGCCGTTTCGGAGGGGTTCTCCTCCGCCAGGAAATGGCCCGCGTCGATGGCGCGCCCTTCCGCTGCCTCGCACCAGCTCCGCCAGATCGCCATGGAGTCGGCGGCTTCCGACGGAATGCCGCCGGTGCCCCACAGCACCAGCGTCGGGCAGGCGATCCGTCGCCCCGCCGAGCGGTCCTCGCGGTCGGCGGCGAGATCGAATGTGGCGCCGGCGCGATAGTCGTTGCAGGCGGCATGGACGCGGCCCGGCGCCGCGAAGGCAGCCCGGTAGGCGGCGAGCGCCGCCTCGTCGAAGCAGCCGAGATCGCCGCTCTTGGTCCAGCTCGCCAGCGTCCAGTCGAGATAGAAGCGGGTGTCGCTCTCGATCAACCGCTCGGGCATTGGCGGCGCCTGCGCGAGAAACGGCCAGTGATAGACCTTGAGGGCGAGATTGCCGTCCATGCCGGCCCACATGTCATAGGTCGGGATGATGTCGAGCACCGCCAGCCGCTCGACCGCGCCGGGGGTGTCGAGCGCCATGCGGTAGCCGACGCGGCCGCCGCGGTCATGCCCCGCCACCGCGAACCGCTCATGGCCGAGCGCGGCCATCACCGCCACCATGTCGGCCGCCATGGCGCGCTTGGAGTAGGTGCGGTTCTCGCGATCGTTCTGCGGCATGCCGGACCGGCCATAGCCGCGCAGATCGGCGATCACCAGGCGGAAGTGGCGGGCCAGCACCGGGGCGAGCCGATGCCACATGACATGGGTCTGCGGATAGCCGTGAAGCAACAGCAGGGCCGGCCCGTCGCCGCCGGTCCTGACGAAGATGTCGGCCCCTGCGCCGGCCACCATGCGCGGCTCGAATTTTTCCAGGGGTTCGTTCATATGACCATTTTATCGCGGTTGTTTGCCGATGTCGCGACGGTAGAAGCCGCCGGGAAAATCGATCAGCGACACGGCCTTGTAGGCACGCTGCCGTGCCGCGGCGAGATCCGGACCCGTCGCCGTCACGTTGAGGACGCGTCCGCCGGAAGCGAGGAGCCGCCCGCCGTCGCGGCTTGTGCCGGCCTGGAACACCACCACCTCCTCGACGCTGCCGGCCGCCTCCAGCCCGCCGATCTCGCTGCCGGTCTCGACGCGCCCGGGATAGCCCTTGGCGGCCATCACGACGGTCAGCGCCGCCTCGTCGCGGAAGCGCGCCGACATGGTGTCGAGCACGCCGTCGACTGCCGCCAGCATCAGTGTGACGATGTCGTCCTTGAGGCGCAGCATCAGCACCTGGCACTCGGGATCGCCGAAGCGGACATTGTACTCGATGAGCTTCGGGCCCGCGGCGGTGAGGATGAGCCCGGCATAGAGGATGCCGCGATAGGGGGTTCCCATCGCGATGAGGGCGCCGAGGGTCGGCCGGATGATCTCATCGAGCACCCGGGCCTCGAGCGCCTGGTCGGCGAGATGGCTCGGCGAGAACGCCCCCATCCCGCCGGTGTTCGGGCCGGTGTCGCCGTCGCCGATGCGCTTGTGGTCCTGGCTGGTCGCGAGCGGGACGACGTGGCGGCCGTCGGAGATGACGATGAAGCTCGCCTCCTCGCCCTCGAGGAACTTCTCGATCACGACCTCGGCGCCGGCTGCTCCCAGCCCGCCCTCGAACATCATGTCGATGGCAGATTCGGCTTGCGCGAGCGTCTCCGCGACGACAACGCCTTTGCCGGCCGCGAGGCCGTCGGCCTTGACCACGATCGGCGCACCCTGCTGGCGCACGTAGTCCCTGGCGGGCGCGGCGCTCGTGAAGCGCTCGTAGGCCGCGGTCGGAATGTTGTTCGCCCTGCACAGGTCCTTGGTGAAGCCCTTGGAGCCTTCAAGCCGCGCCGCGAGCTGCGAGGGGCCGAACGTCTTGAAGCCGGCCGCCTCCAGGTCGTCGACGATGCCGGCGCAGAGCGGCGCCTCCGGCCCGACCACCACGAAATCGATCTTCTCCGCCTTGCAGAGCGCAATCACGGCCTTGTGGTCGGTGATGTCGAGCGGCACGCATTCCGCCTCCTGCGCGATGCCGGCGTTGCCCGGCGCGCAGATCAGCCGGCCGGTGAGCGGGCTCGCCGCCAGCTTCCAGGCCAGCGCGTGCTCGCGCCCGCCGGAGCCGAGGAGAAGGATGTTCATGCCGGAAATTCCCTAGCATGGCGGCCGGGGGCCGGCACCGGGCTGTCCACCGCGTCCACAGCCCCGGCTCGACGCGGCACCCGGCCTCATGGTTTGCTGTTGCCATGACCGCACCACTCCGCGCATTGGCCACCGCATTGCTGCTGTTTGCCGGGCTTTGCGGCGCAGCGCACGCCGACCCGTTCGGCATCATCCAGTTCCACTCCTACAAGCCGGAATACCGGCCGATCGTGGTGTTTCCGCCGCCGCCCAGGGACGGCAGCGTCCACGTCAGCCCCTACCCCGCCTCGAAGCGCGCCGCCGCGGTCTGGGAATCGGACTCCTGCTGGAAGAAATGCACCGGCGCGACGAGCTGGCGGCATGACGCCTGCATCCAGCTGCTCAGCCCGGAGATCGGGGTCGAGGCCTGCCGGTACCGGCTCGACGCCGACAACCGGGCGTGCCTGCGCTCCTGCCGCACCCGCGGCGGCCCGATGGTGAATCTGGCGTTTTGAGAAATACACCGGCACCGGCGCAAGCCGCCAAATTCGGTGTCATGCCCCGCGAAAGCGGGGGCATCCAGTAACCACCAGACTAGCAATGCCGCCAGGCCAGCGATTACTGGATCATCCGCTTTCGCGGATGATGACAGCGGAGGATGGGCAGCCATGAACGCACCTATCTGTCAGCAGACGCCGCTGCTGCGCTAGTCTCTCCCCAATGTTCCGCAAACTCGCCGAGCGCGTCCGCAACAGCGAATTTGACGTCCGGCTGCTGGTCCCGCTGCTGCTGCTGACGGTGCTGGTGCAGGTCGTCACCGCGATCATCCGCATCACCACGTCGTACCGTGCTTTCGAGCTCGACCTGTCGATCATCTGGCTCGGCGTCATCGCGGCGGCGTTCGCCGCGTTCCCGATCGTGATGGCGGTGCAGGTCGGCCGCTTCATCGACCGCGGCAACGACGCCCTGACGATCTGGATCGGCTCCGCGATCATCGCGATGGCCTCGGCCGGCTTCGTGCTGTGGCCGAGCGCCGTGGGACTCGTCGTCGTCACCACCGTCATGGGCATCGGCCACATCATGCTGATGGCAAGCCAGCAGATGCTGTGCGTGCGCGCTGCCAAAAGCCCGCGCGCCATGGAATCGGTGTTCGGCAACTACATGGTGGCCGGCGCGATTGGCCAGGGCGCTGGACCCTACATCGTCGGCTGGGCCGGCGGCTCGGCCACCGTGCCGCCGACGCACTTCCTGTTCACGGTCGCCTGCGTCTGCGCGGTGGTCTCGTTCCTGATCTCGCTGGCCATGCGGCCGCGGCCCGACAAGCTGAAAATCTCGCCCGGCGAGAAGCCGGTGCCGGTCGCCAGCCTGCTGCGCACGCCCGGGCTGCTCGCGGTGATCGTCGCCGGCGTGATCATGATCTCGGCATCCGATATCATCCTCATCTATGTGCCGCTGCTGGGCGCCGAGCGTTCGATCGACGTCAAGGATATCGGCCTGCTGCTCACCGCGCGCGCCGCCGCCTCGATGGTGGCGCGGCTGTTCTATGCCCGCATGGTCGCCGCGGCAGGGCGCTGGCCGCTGATGATCGCGAGCACCATCGCCTGCGCCGCCTCGTTCGGCGCGCTCGCGGTGCCGGTGCCATTGCCCGGCATGTACGCCATCATGGTGGTGATGGGTTTTTCCTTCGGGCTCGCCACCACGCTGAGCATCACCATCGTGGTCGACATGACCGAGGTGCGGGCGCGCGGCACCGCCAACACGCTGCGCATCATGGGCAACCGGCTTGGCCAGTTCGTGCTGCCGTTCAGCGCCGGCTTGGTCGCCGCGGTCGTCGGTCTCACCGGGCTGCTCGGCGGCATGGCGGTGGCTATCCTGGCGTCCGCCGCGACGATGTACTGGAAGCGGCCGGTGAAGCCGAATGCGGAATGATGCTAGGTTCCCCACCATGAACGACTCGAAAGCCAACGTCGCGGAATTCACCGTCTCGGAGCTGTCCTCCGCGCTCAAGCGCACCGTCGAGGACAACTATGGCTACGTGCGCGTGCGCGGCGAAGTGTCGGGCTACAAGGGCCCGCACTCCTCCGGCCATTGCTACTTCGCCCTCAAGGACGAGGGCGCCAAGATCGACGCGGTGGTCTGGAAGATGACGTTCGCCCGGATGAAGGTGAAGCCCGAGGAGGGCCTCGAGGTGATCGTCACCGGGCGCCTCACCACCTACCCCAGCCGCTCCAGCTACCAGATCGTCGTCGAAACGCTGGAGCCTGCCGGTGTCGGCGCGCTGATGGCGCTGCTCGAGGAGCGCAAGAAGAAGCTCGCCGCGGAAGGCCTGTTCGATCCGGCGCGCAAGCAATTGCTGCCGTTCCTGCCGGAGGTGATCGGCGTCGTCACCTCGCCCACAGGGGCCGTGATCCGCGACATTCTGCACCGCCTCGCCGATCGCTTTCCGCGCCGCGTCATCGTCTGGCCGGTCAAGGTGCAGGGCGACGGCTCGGCCGAGCAGGTCGCGGCGGCCATCAACGGCTTCAACGCGCTGCCGGAGGGCGGCCCCATCCCAAAACCCGACCTCATCATCGTGGCGCGCGGCGGCGGCTCGCTGGAAGACCTATGGTCGTTCAACGAGGAGATCGTGGTGCGCGCCGCGGCGGACAGCATGATCCCGCTCATTTCCGCGGTCGGCCACGAGACCGATGTCACGCTGATCGATTTCGCCTCCGACAAGCGCGCGCCGACCCCGACCGCCGCCGCCGAGATGGCGGTGCCGGTGCGCGCCGACCTGATCGCCGACCTGATGAGCAAGGCGCGCCGCGCGCTGGCCTGCTGGCAGCGCGCCCAGGAGGGCCGGCGCAACGAGCTGCGCGCGCTGGTGCGCGCGTTGCCGAAGGACCCGCTGGCGGAGCCGCGCCAGGACCTCGACGATCTCGCCAGCCGGCTGCCGCGCGCGCTGCGCGCCAACGCGCAGATTCATCATACGCAGTTCTCCCGCGTCGCCGGGCGGCTGTCGCCGCAGCTCCTCGGCGTCCAGGTCGAGCG
>JBEVIH010000002.1:0-39540 GCA_040510815.1 Xanthobacteraceae bacterium
ATGTTCAATTGTTGTCGGGGGTAATAATACGTGCGTGAGCTTCGAGGACGCTTTTTGGTGGGGGTTGATGGAGATCGCCGGCCGGCGCGACATCTCGGTGTCGGACCTGGTGGCGGCGATCGACTCCGAGCGACAACACGGCAATCTGTCGTCGGCGATCCGCCTCTTTGTGCTCGACACCTATCGCAATCAGCTCTCCGACCTCAAAGCGGGACATGACGGAACGCATGAGGTGGCGGCGCGCGCCGTCGCGGCGTTTTCCTAACTCGGCGCCGGGGGAACGGACGCCGCGTTAGCGCAGGTTCCGGCGAAAGCCTGCCCCGGACTGATCCGGGGCAGGAACCGGTTCGCCGAAGAACATGCGCCACTCACCACTGGAGCATGTCCCGATTCCAACGGAACGGGACGTGCCCTAGCAAACGCGTCAAACGCCGGAACGCGAGAGCGGTTCTGTTTCCATCGGAACCGGAACCGTTTGCGCGCTCGACCGCGCACGGGGGAACCCGCGCTCGCCTGCGCTCGGATCATGGGCAAGGCGTGGATCTACTCGGCCGCCTCGAGCGGGGTGGCGGGCTGCTGCTTGGCCTGGTGGATGGCCGCAAGCTCGTGCTCGACGTGGCGCGAGAACACGAACTCGGCCGGCCGCTGATTTTCGAGCGGGATTTCGGGCGCCATCGGTCCATCGGTGCGCAGCCCGAACATCGCGACCTTGAGCGCCTTGAGCGGGTGCGCGAAGGTGGCGTCCGCCGCCGTCGGCTCGTAACCGCAATGCGCCATGCAGTTCGCGCATTTCTCGTAGCGGCCGGTGCCGTACGAATCCCAGTCGGTGGTCTCCATCAGCTCGTTGAACGACTTGGCATAGCCTTCGCCCAACAGGTAGCACGGCTTCTGCCAGCCGAAGATGTTGCGCGTCGGCATGCCCCACGGCGTGCAGTGGTAGGTCTGGTTGCCGGCGAGGAAGTCGAGGAACAGGCCGGAATGCACGAACGTCCAGCGCTTGCCTTTGCCGCGCGCAAAAATGTCGCGAAACAGCTCCTTGGTCTTGCGCCGGTTGAGGAAGTGCTCCTGGTCGGGGGCACGCTCGTAGGCGTAGCCGGGCGAGATCGACACGCCGACGCCGAGCTCCTTGGCGAAGTCGAGGAACGTGGCGATGTCGGCGGGCGGATGGCCCTCGAAGATCGTGGCGTTGACGTTGACGGCAAATCCCTTGGCCTTGGCGGCCTTGATCGCCGAGACCGCGCGGTCGAACACGCCGTCCTGGCAGACCGACTTGTCGTGGTGCTGCTTGAGCCCGTCGAGGTGAACAGAGAAGAACAGGTACGGCGACGGCTCGAACAGATGCAGCTTCTTCTCGAGCAGCAGCGCGTTGGTGCACAGCGAGACGAATTTCTTCCTGGCGACGATGCCTTTGACGATCTCACCGATCTCGCGATGGATCAGCGGCTCGCCGCCGGGAATCGCGACCATGGGCGCGCCGCATTCGTCGACCGCGTCGAGGCACTCCTTGACCGATAGCCGCCGGTTCAGGATCGGCTCCGGATAATCGATCTTGCCGCAGCCGAAGCAGGCGAGATTGCAGCGGAACAGCGGCTCCAGCATCAGCACGAGCGGATAGCGTTGGCGCCCCATGAGCTTCTGCTTGAGGACGTAGGCGCCGATACGCATTTCCTTCAGGAACGGCACTTGCATTTTCTGTCTTCCCTTTCGGGGCCAGGCTGCATTCGTTCGGCCTAGGCTCGATCTATGCTCCGCGGCCCGGGGGTGCCGAGCGTTTGTACGGCTTTGTCCCATTGCGGCGCAAGCTGGCCCTCGGCGACCAGGGCGGTGGAAATATCGGCCTGTGCGCGGCCGTTACCGCGGCAACTGGAATTGGAACGGTTCGTATCGGCACTCGGCAGCATCACATCGACGTGACGGGCGGTTCCACCGATCGGCGATCTTTCGCGGCGTGCCGACGGATAACGGGAGGACATTCCCCATCGGCACGTCTGGTTGAATCCAGCTGGGTTTGCCCGCCGCCGCAGGGTCTTTGGGAGCCGGGTGCACCGACTTTCGGAGGGTTTTGATGGTATTCAGTGGGGGGCAGATTAGGTCCTCCGCTGGTCTCCCCACACGTGCCCCGGTGAGCCCAGTCCACAAATCTAGAAAATTTATGCTCGCGTTGAAACAATGGGTTCCTTAAACGAACTTACCGTCACGCTTCGGGTTTGGTAACAGTCGTCGCGATCTCCAGGCCCGCCAGAGTCATTGTCAACGCACTGAATCGCCTGATATTCGCCCGCCATGCGCTCAGTGACCTCCATGATTCTCGCCGAAAAAGCTGTGTTTTCGAGCGGTAGGACCCCCCAGGACCAGGCATGCTGAAGAAAGCGATCGTCTCCACGGTTGACTATTGCACCCGTTATTCTGTGCAAGTTGTTGGTGTTGCTATACTTTTGGCTGTCCTGTGCGGCGTTTACGCGGGCTACCATTTCGCCATCGACGCCGACGTCAACAAGCTGATCTCCCAGGAGCTGCCCTGGCGCAAACGCGAGGCCCAATTCGACAGCTACTTCCCGCCGAAGGAGGAAACGACGCTCGCGGTGATCGAGGCGCCGACCTCGGAGCAGGCGTCGCAGGCCACGACCGCCCTGATCGAGAAGTTGTCCGAGCAGAAGGACCTGTTCCGCGCGATCATGGAGGCTGGGGGCGGCCCGTTCTTCCAGAAGAACGGCCTCCTGTTCCTGCCGACGCAGCAGGTGGCCGAACTCACCAAGAAGCTCGGCGAAGGCAAGCCGGTCATCCAGTCGCTGGCGCAGGATCCCAATCTGCGCGGCCTGACCACCGCCCTGAACTACGGGTTGATCGGGGCGCGGATGAACCACTACTCGCTCGACGATCTCTCCGGCACGCTCAACATGGTCGCCGACACGTTCGACGAGGTCATCGCCGGGCGCCCGGCGAGCTTTTCGTGGCGCGCGATGCTCAATGGCCGGCCGCCCGACGCGAGCGAGCGCCGGCGCTTCATCGAGATCCGGCCGGTCCTCGACTTCACGGCGCTCACGCCGGGCCAGAAGTCGACCGACGCGATCCGCAAGGCGGCGAAGGATCTGGACATCGCCGGAAACTACGGCGCGAAACTGCGGCTCACCGGGCCGGTCCCGATCGCCGACGAGGAATACGCGACCGTGCAGGAGGGCGCCTTCGTCAACACCACCGCCACCATCCTGGTCGTGCTGACCATCCTGTGGCTCGCCTTGCGTTCGGGACGGCTGATCCTGTCGGTCTTCATCAGCCTGCTGATCGGGCTCTCGATCACCGCCGCGTTCGGATTGGCGATGGTGGGGGCGCTCAACCTCATCTCGGTGGCGTTCGCTGTCTTGTTCATTGGCCTCGGTGTGGATTTCGGCATCCAGTTCAGCGTCCGCTATCGCGCGGAACGCCACGAGGTCGACAATCTGCATGAATCGCTGCTCAACACCGCGAGCTACGTGGGCGCGCCGCTGACGCTCGCCGCTGCGGCGACCGCCGCCGGCTTCCTGTCCTTCCTGCCGACCGACTACAAGGGTTTGTCCGAGCTCGGGCTGCTTGCCGGCCTCGGCATGATCATCGCGTTCGTGACCAGCGTGACCGTGATCCCGGCCCTGCTGACGATCCTGCAGCCGCCGGGCGAGCCGGCCGAAATGGGATACAAGGCGATGGCGCCGGTCGACCGGTTCATGGAGCGGCGGCGGATCCCGGTCATCGTCGGAACCGGGCTCGTGGTCGCGGCCGGACTGCCGCTGCTCTATTGGCTGCAATTCGACTTCAATCCGCTCAACCTCAGAAGCCCCCAGGTCGAATCGGTCGGCACCTTCCTCGAATTGCGCAACGATCCCGCGCTCGGCGCCAACTCGATCTATGTGCTCACGCCGAACCGGGAGGCGGCCCACGCCGACATGGAACGGCTCTCCAAGCTGCCGCAGGTCTCGCAGGTCAAGACCATCGAGAGCTTCATTCCCGATGACCAGCAGCCCAAGCTCGCCGCCATCCGCCAGCTCGGCACCGTGCTCACCCCGGTGCTTCGGCCGGATCCCAACAAGAAGCCGCCGACCGACACCGACAACGTCGCCGCGCTCAAGGGTGCGGTCGACGGCTTGCGGCAGTCGGCCGGCACGCAGACCGGACCCGGCGCCACCGCCGCCAAACGGCTTGCCGACGATCTCGCGAAGCTCGCCGAGGGCGATGAAGCGCTGCGCAAGCGCGCGCACAACGCCATGATTCCGCCGCTTCACGTCGCGCTCGACGAATTGCGCGGCTACCTGCAGGCGCAGCCGGTGACGCTCGAAACGCTGCCGCCCGAGATCGCGCGTGACTGGGTCACCAAGGACGGCCGCTACAAGGTCGAGGTCCTGCCGAAGGGCGACCCGAACGACAACGAGACCTTGCGCGAGTTCGCGCGCGCGGTGCAGGAGATCGAGCCGAACGCCACCGGCGGGCCGATCTCCATCCTCGAGTCGGGCCGCACCGTGATCCGCGCGTTCTTCGAGGCCGGCTTCTGGGCGCTCGCCTCGATCACGATCCTGCTGTGGATCGTGCTGCGCCGGTTCGGCGACGTCCTGCTCACCCTCATTCCGCTGCTCATGGCGGGCATCGTGACGATGGAGCTGATGGTGATCTTCGGCATGAAGCTCAACTTCGCCAACATCATCGCGCTGCCGCTGCTGCTCGGCCTCGGCGTCGCCTTTAAGATCTACTACATCATGGCGTGGCGGGCCGGGCAGACCGACCTGCTGCAGTCGAGCCTCACCCGCGCGGTGTTCTTCAGCGCGCTGACCACGGCGACCGCGTTCGGCAGCCTGTGGCTGTCGAGCCATCCGGGGACGTCGAGCATGGGCAAGCTGATGGCGCTCGCGCTCGTCACCACGATGGCGGCGGCGGTGCTGTTCCAGCCGGTGCTGATGGGGCCGCCGCGCGAACGGGCGAAGCGCAGCGCAGCCGGACGGGCCCGCGAGTAGACCGACCGACGCGCGGGCTTACGACGCGGCCGGCGCCGGATTGCTCAAGTCGACGAATACTTGGCCGTCCTTCACCTCGGTACGAAAGGTCTTGAGATCGGTGAAGCAGGGCGCCTGCACCGCCTTGCCGCTGCGCACCTCGAACGCGCCGGAGTGCAAGAAGCATTCGATCACGTCGCCTTCGAGCATGCCCTCGCCGAGGTCGGCGCCGGCATGGGTGCAGTACGCCTCGGTGGCGTAGAAGGTGCCGTCGATATTGTAGACGGCGACGCGCTCGTCGCCGACCTCGAAGCTCTTGACGCTGCCGGGCAGGAGATCGGCGGCGGCGCAGACGGGAACGGGATTCTCTGCCATGGCGGTGGCCCTGGATGATGTCCCGTGCTTTAGCGGGCTACGGGAAAAGCGCAAGTGGGGCCCCGGGGGCCGAGCGAGTTGACCCCGTTTCGTGCAACCCTGTACGAGGATGGGCGATGAGGCCGAACCAAATCCCATGCGCAAGGAAACGCCGATGCCCAAGCTCGACTACCTGATCGAAGAACTCGTCACCGGAAATCGCATCCTGGCCCGCGAGGGCGTGGTGGACTCCTTCGGGCACATCAGCGTTCGTCACCCCGACAACCCGCAACGCTACCTGCTGTCGCGCTCGCGCGCGCCCGACTGCATCGAGAAGGACGACGTCATGGAGTTCACGCTCGACGGCACGGCGGTCGATGCGCGCGGGCGGGCGCCTTATCTCGAGCGCTTCATCCATGGCGCGCTCTACGAGGCACGGCCGGACGTGATGTCGGTCGTGCACAACCACAGCGAAAGCGTCATCCCGTTCGGCGTCACCGGCAGGAAGATCCGGCCGATATTTCACATGGGCGCTTCGATCGGGCACGAGGTGCCGGTCTGGGACTCGCACGATCATTTCGGCGACACCGCCTTGCTGGTCGAGAACATGGAGATGGGGCGTGACCTGGCGAAGCTGATCGGGTCGGGCGGCACCGCGCTGATGCGCGGGCATGGCGCAACCGTGGCGGGCAAGAACATCCGGCACGCGGTCTATATCTCGGTCTATCTCGAGGTGAACGCGCGGCTGCAGAAAGAGGCCATGGACATGGGCGAGGTCAAATACCTGCACCCGGGCGAGATCGACAAGGTCGGGGAGCGCACCGGTCCCTACGGCATCAACCGGGCCTGGGAGAACTGGTGCCGGCGCGCCGGCCGTCCGGTGCAGGCCGAGCAGGGGTGAGACGTACGGTCGCGACCCCATTTCGCCGGAGGACTTCGTGCCCCCTGCGGGCCGGTATGCTATAGGGCATGGGACGTTGAGTACGCCGACCACGGGCGAACCGTGCCGCGCAAGACGGAGGGCCGCAGAGGGGACGATTGACCGCCCATGGCTGCCATGACCATGACGTCGGAACGCATCGACGCGGGCGCGCCGAGGGGCTCGCCCGCGAACGCTATCCTGGTGGTTGACGACATCGTCAAGCGCTTCGAGACGCCGGACGGCGTGCTGGTCGCGGTCGATCGCGTGTCGCTCACGGTCGCGCCGGGTGAGTTTCTGGGCGTGATCGGGCCGTCGGGCTGCGGCAAGTCGACCTTGTTCAATATGATCGGGGGGCTGCTCGACGCCGACGAGGGCATCGTGAAGGTCGCGGGCGAGCGGGTGTCCGGTCCGCACGCCTCGATCGGCATGATCTTCCAGGAGGAATCGACCTTTCCCTGGCGCAACGTGATCGACAACGTGGCGTTCCCGCTGGAGATCGCCGGCCTGCCGAAGTCGGAGCGCTACGACCGCGCCCGGCATTTCGTCGGGCTGGTCGGGCTCGATGGTTTCGAGCGGCGCTATCCGGCGGAGTTGTCGGGCGGCATGCGCCAGCGCGTGTCGATGGCGCGCACGCTGGCGGCGCAGCCGAAAATCCTGCTGATGGACGAGCCGTTCGCCTCGCTCGACGAGCAGACGCGGCTCCTGCTCGGCGACAAGGTGCTGCAGATCCAGCAGCAGCTCAAGCAGACGACGCTGCTCATCACCCACAACATCACCGAGGCGGTGCAGCTCTCCGACCGCATCCTGGTGATGACCTATCGTCCCGGCAAGGTGAAGCGGATGGTGGAGATCAAGCTGCCGCGCCCGCGCACGTCCGAGATCGTGTCGAGCGAGGCGTTCGGGCGCTACGTGGCGCAGATCTGGAGCGACCTGCGCGAGGAGGCGACCAAGGGGCTGCGCGACGAGGAGAGCCAGAAGCTGCGCGAGGGCGAGAAACGATGAGCACCGCCGCCGCGCTGTTTCGGGACCGGCAATCTCCCCGGACGCTCGGTATCGCGGCGCTGGTTGCCTTCCTGGTGCTGTGCGCGATGCTGGCGCGCAAGGACCTGGTCGATCAGGTCCTCGGGATGACGCCGGTCGTCTGCAAGTTCGACAACAGCAACTATGTCACGCTCGGCACCGCCCTTGCCGGCACCGCGGCGCTCGCGGTCTTTCTGACCTCGCTCGGGATGCTGTTCTCGCGCACCAATCCGCCACGCTCGGTCGCCTATGCGCTCGGTGTGGGCTCGTTCCTGGGCTTCTTCGTCATCGTCGAGGCGCTGATCCAGCGCGGCTGCATCAACCGCTTCATCGTGCCGTTTCCCTCCGACATCATCGCGGCGTTTCCGCGCGTGATCGTCGAGGAGGACGTGTTGTCGCGCTTCTTGCTGACCGCCGGCGAGGCGTTCTCGGCCAGCATCATGGTGACGGTCGTCGGGGTCGCCGGCGGGGTGCTGCTCTACCGCTATCAGCTGTTGCGGCTGGCAACCGAAACCTGGGTGGCGGCGGTGGCGGCGGCGCCGCTGGTGCTGATGTATCCGCTCTATCTGGTGATCTTCGGGCGCAGCGCGCTCACCATCGTGATGATGGGCTTCACCGCCGGGCTTGCTCCGATCATCCTCAAGACGCTGGAAGGGCTCTCCGCCACCCGCCGGGTGCTGATCAACGTGGGGCGAAGCTTCAACCTCACCCCCTCGCAGCAGTTCTGGAAGATCCTGTTCCCGGCGGCGCTGCCGACCATCTTCGTGGGCCTGCGGCTGGGGCTGATC
The DNA here is from genome assembly GCA_040510815.1 of Xanthobacteraceae bacterium. Classification (GTDB taxonomy): domain Bacteria; phylum Pseudomonadota; class Alphaproteobacteria; order Rhizobiales; family Xanthobacteraceae; genus VAZQ01. The sequence continues at coordinate 8,040 of JBEVIH010000002.1, forward strand.
TTCTCGCTGATCAACATCGTCGGGGTCGAGTTCCTGATCAATTTCGGCGGGCTGGGGCAGCTTATCAACGAGCTTGCCGAACGCTACGATCTGCCCGGAACCTATGCGTCGATCTGCTTCGTGATCCTGGTCAGCGTCTGCGTGTTCGTCCTGATGGAGAGGCTTGAGCGATGGCTGAGACCGGCCGACTGAGCTTGCCGGCGGCGAGGGCGATGCGGCTGCGGCTGCGTCCGGTGACGCTGCTGCGCATCGCGATCATCGTCACGGTGCTGGTCGCCTGGGAAGCGCTCGCCGCCTCGGGCCTGCTCTACCGCGACGTCGTGCCCTCACTGGTCGCCATCGGCAAGCAGCTCTATGCCACGCTCGCCGACCCGACCTTCTACTTCCACCTCTACACGACCTTCTACGAGATCGGCATCGCCATGATCATCGGCTGCCTGAGCGGGATGGTGGTCGGCATCGCGCTCGGCGGCAGCAAGTTCCTCTCGCGTGCCTACGAGGCCTATCTCTACTATCTCGGCCCGTGCCCGAAGATCATCTTCTTCCCGATCATGATCATGTGGTTCGGGGTCGGACCCGGCTCGAAGATCGCCATGGGCGCGATCTCCTGCTTCTTCCCGGTCGCGCTCAACGTCGCCGGCGGCATGCGCGAGATCGACAAGGTGCTGATCCGCGTCGGCAAGAGCTTCCGCGCCAATACTTGGCAGATGGTGACCAAGATCTACCTCCCGGCCATGCGCCACCCGGTCATCAACGGGGTGCGGCTGGGGCTCGGCGTCGCGCTGATCGGCACGCTCTTGGCGGAGACCAAGCTGTCGAACCGCGGCATCGGTTTCCTGGTCATCCAGGCCTACAGCATCTTCAACATGCCGTTGATGTATTCGCTGCTGATCATCCTGTTCGTGATCGCGATCGGGGCCAACGCGCTGATCAGCCGGCTCGGCGGGCTCGACAGCATCAGGCGCTCGTGATCCAACCAGCTCGGAGTCCGCAATGTCCGCGCTTCGCGCATCCCGACCGGACAAAGATCGATCGTTCGCCCGCATTCTCAGGGTGACGCCCCGGCTCCCGGTCACCGATCTTGCGCGCACGATCGGCTTCTACACGGAAATCCTCGGATTCCGGGCTGGCCCGCCTTGGCCCGCTGACCGGCCCACCTTCATCGTCCTGGAGCAGGACGACATGTCGCTGCAGTTCTACACCGGGGAGTTCGCGGGCGCCGAGCCGACCGGGCACGGCACCATCTACTTCGAGGTCAGCGACGTGCGGGCAATGCATGGCGCGCTGAGCGGCCGTCTCCCGATCGAGTGGGGTCCCGAGGTCTATTGGTACGGCCGGCGCGAATTCGCGGTGCGCGATCCGGACAGCTACCTGCTGATCTTCTCGGAGCGGACCAGCGATCCGCCGACCTGCGGACCGGACTGAGGGCAGGGGCCGAATAGCCTAACTCTTAAGTTTTTTCGTCCGAGCGGGCACGCCGTTCGTGAGATTGCGATGCCGGACGAATACAAATATTGGGCGTTCATCAGTTATAGCCACCAGGATAAGCGCTGGGGCGACTGGCTGCATCGGGCGCTCGAAACGTACCGTGTCCCACGCCGACTGGTCGGACGCCCGTCCCGCGACGGCGCGGTGCCCAGGCGCCTTTATCCGATCTTTCGCGACCGCGAGGAGTTGCCGACCTCCTCCGATCTCGGCGCCAATATCAACGAGGCGCTGCGGCTTTCGCGCTACCTCATCGTGATCTGCTCGCCGAGGTCGGCCGTCTCGCGTTGGGTGGGTCAGGAAATCAAGACGTTCAAGGCGCTTGGGCGCGAAAACCGCATCCTTTGCCTGATCGTCGAGGGCGAGCCCAACGCCAGCGATCGCCCCGACTCAGGCCTGCTGGAATGCTTCCCCGAGGCCGTTCGCTATCATTTCGACGAACTCGGACAGCGCACGCTGGCCCGCACGGAGCCGATCGCCGCCGATCTGCGCGACGGCAAGGACGGCAAGACCAACGCGCGGCTCAAGATCGTCGCCGGCGTGGTGGGAGTGAGCTTCGACGAGCTTCGGCAGCGCGAGAAGCGGCGACGCCTGTGGCGACGCATTCGATATGCATTCGGCGCGCTCGCGCTCCTCGCCGTCATCGGCGCGGTGTGGTTTACTTTCACGATCCGGCAGATCCGACAGGAGGATCTCGATGCGGGATTGCGCGAATTGTTGAACGCCCGCCCGGACCGGGCTGCGCCCTATCTCGCGGAAGCGTACAGCCTCGGCATCGACAGCCCCACGCTCCGGTTCCTGTTGCCGCAGGCCTTGCGCCCGCTCGAGATCGAATGGAAGGATCTGACCGGCCACCGCAACAACGTCATCAGCGTCCGCTACAGTGACGACGGCGAGCGCCTCGTAACCGGCAGCGTCGATCAGACGGCGCGAATCTGGGACGCCTCCGGCAAGCCGTTGCGCGTGCTCGAAGGTCACACCGACACCGTCGGCGATGCGGCGTTCAGTCCGGACGGCAGCCGGGTGATGACGTCGAGCACCGACCGCACCGCGATCGTCTGGGATCTGGCCACCGGCGCGCGGATAGCAACCCTTTCGGGACACGCGGCCGGCGTTGCGAGCGCCGTTTTCAGCCCCGACGGCGCGCGCGTGCTGACCGTCAGCGATGCCGCCAGGCTCTGGGACCCCGCTACCGGACGGCTGCTGCACGCGTTCGAACACCGCCATTCGTTCGGCGTGCATCTCAAGCGCCTGACGTTCAGTCCTGATGGCCGGCGCGTCGTCCTGCCGGGGCCCGGCGCCATCGCCCAGGTGTGGAATGCCGAGACCGGTGAATTGGTCTTCGCACTGGACGCCAAAGAGGGCGGGGTGGCGACGGCGGTCTACAGTCCCGATGGCAGCCGGATCGTGACCTCGGGGCAGATTGCGCAGGTCTGGGACGCCGCAACCGGCACGTTGCTCGGCAAGCTCGAAGGGCACACCGAGCAGGTGGTCGATGCAGAATTCGCCGCCAAGGATGGGCTGATCGTCACCGCCAGCTGGGACGGGACGGCGAAGGTTTGGGGACCTGATTTTGCCGCCCGCCGCACGCTCGGCGGTCATCGCCCCAATCTTCAGTCGGCGCAATTCAGCCCGGACGGGACGCTTGTGATCACGCGCGACGCCACCGGCGTCAAGGTGTGGGACGCCACGACCGGGCGATTGCGGGCCGAATACGACACCAGGGCGGGCATGTCGCGGGCGGCAGCTTCGCCCAAGACGCCTGCCGTTGCGTCGCCGATGCTGAACAATCAGGCGACCATTATGCACGTGCCCAATAACGGCTGGTCCCACCGCCTCGTACCGCGACACGGCCAGATCACCGCGATCGCATCGAGCGCCGACGGCGCTCGTCTCGCGTTTGGCGGGCACGGCGGCGCATCGCTGTGGAACGTCGACAAGGACCGGCGTGTCGAATTGCAGGACGGTCCCGGCGCAGCGGTCAACTCGATCGAGTTGAGCGCCGACGGGGCGAGGCTGCTCACCACCACGGGCGGCAGTTCGTTCACCGTATGGGACGCGTTGAACGGCCGCGCCTTGGCGACATTGGCGGAGCGCGTCCCGCCCGGAGGGTTTCCGGCCGGCATGCTGCGCGGCTCGATTCATCCGGACGGAAGCCGCGTGGTCGTCGCCGGCACCGGACGAAATGCGACCGTGTGGGACTTGGACAAGAAGGCGCCCGTCCATTCGCTGGCCCACAACACTCACGGCGTGTCGCTGGCGCAGTACAGCCCGGACGGGAGCGCGATCGTCACCGCGGACCTGCGCCGCCTGTACGTCTGGGAAGCCGCCACTGGCAAGGCACTGGTCTCGGCTGATGCTCAGGGCGGCTTCGTCGATGCCGTGGCGTTCAGCCGCGACGGCCGGCGTCTCGCCAGCCTCGATGATCAAGGGTCGATCAAGCTCTGGGACGCGTCGACGTTGAGGCTTCTGGCGACGCTGCGGGATGTCGGCAAGCGCGCCGTGTCGCTGGCATTCAGGCCCGATGGCGCATTCCTCGTCACCGCCCATTCCGACGGCAGCGTGAAGTTCTGGGATGGTGCAAGCGGAATGCTGGTCTATTCGCTCGATGCCGCCGCTCCCGAGGACAGCGCGCGTTCGCCTTGGGGCCTGCGGGCGGTCGCGTTCACCGCCGACGGGGCGTGGCTGATCGCGGCAAGCGGCGACGTCGCGGATTTCTGGGACGCGCGCGAGGAAACGCGCAGCCCGGCGCAGGTCGCGGCATTCGTGCGTTGCGTTGCGCCGTGGATGATCAAGGGCGGCAAGCTGGTGGAACGCGCCTTCGATCCCAATGCATGCCGCTAGACTTTGGCCATCGCCCGCACCTCGCGCGGGAACAGATCCTCCGGCGTCATCCGGCGATGGGTCACGCCCTGGTCGTGGCAGTAGCGACAGAACGCCTCGATGGTCGGCCGGCTCGCCTCGACCCCGTAGGGGAACGGATCGGGGCCGAACTGCGCGGTGATCTCTTCGGTGATCGCCGCCGCCCACGGCAGCGGGATGCGCGCGCAGGTGAAATCGCGCAGCCGCTCGAAGCAGCGTCGCTTGGCCTCGTCGAACGCCTTGTAGAGGTTCATCGCCACCCACGGATGCTGCTCGAGCACCGCGCGGCGGATCGTCATCACATGCATGATCGGGAAGACGCCGGTCTTCTTGAACAGCCGCTCCTCTTCGGCGCGGTAGTTCGGGAACAGTCGCACCACCTTGCCGTCGCCCGCCGAGAATGCAGCCGGCGCACGGGCCGAGATCACCGCGTCGATCTCGCCGCTGGCGAGCATGGCGGTGAGGCTGGTTTGCGGCCGCGTCTCGTAGCGGATGCCCGCCGGCAGCTTGAGCTCGACCTTCTCGGCGCGGCCCGCCTGGTCCACCCCTGCCTGCAGCCAGCGGATCTTCGCCAAGTCGACGCCGTAGTCCTCGGCGAGGACGCCGCGCACGTAGATGCCGGCGGTCTGCGCCCATTCCGGGATGCCGACGGCGCGCCCTTCGAGATCCTTCGCGGTCTTGATGCCGCGGTCGGCGCGCACGTAGATCGCCGAATGGCGGTGAACGCGCGACGGAAACACCGGGATCGCCACCATCGGCGCCGAGCCCTGCGAGGTGAGCGAGATGTATTTCCCGAACGACAGCTCGGAGACGTCCCACTCCAGATTCCTGGTGAAGCGGAAGGTGATCTCCTCGATCGACGGGAAGATCAGCGGCGTGAGCGTGATGCCGTCGGCGCGCACGATCCCTTGCGTGATCTCGCGCACGTGCTCGTAGTCGCTGATCGCGAGCGTGAGCTGCACCGAGGCCGTGCCGCCGCTGGTGACGATGGGCGCAGGCCGCAGCTCCGGCGCGGACCGGCGCGCGGCCTCCTGCTCGGGTATCTCTCGTCGCGTTTCGTGGGCGGTCATTGCGCGCTCCCGGTTGTCGGCAGGGTATTGTTATTGGGCGGCTCGCGCCGCCGCAATGACCTCGCCGGCATTCCGGCGTGCTCCGCGCGGCAAATCCCACAGCGGCGACGGCGGCGTGATCTTTGACAGGACTTTTGATAAGTGGTCTTTTGCCCCAGAAATAGCGACCAACGCCCGGGAGCTTGCGCATGACGGCGAGTTGTTTGCTGCGGCTGGCGGCGTCGCTGGCGATGGCCGGCTTGCTCGCGAGCGCGTTGCCGGCGCAGGCGCAAAGCCTCAAGCCGTGGCGACAGGCGCTGATCATCCCCAAGGCCGATGCCGGCTTCTTCCTGATGGCGGCCAAGCGTGGTTTTTTGGAGAAGGAGGGGCTCAAGCCCGATCTGCTTGAGGTGAAGGACGATCCGATCGGGATGAAGGCGCTGCTCTCGGGCGAGGTCGACAGCTACGAAGGCGTTGCCGGCGCCATCGCCGCCAACGTCCGTGGCGCCGACGTCAAGCTGCTTGGCTGTCCGTGGCACGCTGCGCCCTACGTCATGCTGGCGCGCGCCGGCATCACCCGGATGGAGGACCTCAAGGGCAAGTCGGTCGCCGCATCGTCGCCCGGCACGCCGCCCGAGATGGTGGCGCGCGCCGCGCTCATGCGCGCCAACATCCCGCTCTCCGAGATCAAGCTCGCGCCGGTCGGCGGCGATCGCGACCGCTTCAGCGCGCTCCTTGGTGGCGTGGTCGACGCGGCGGTGGTGTCGAACGAGTATCTGCCGCTGCCGTCGGTCAAGGCCCTCAACGTGCTGGTGGAGGGCAGGAGCGTGCTCCCGCACTTCGTGCGCTTCTGCCTGATCATGACCGGCAAGACGCTCTCCGAGCGGCGCGAGGACGCGATCCGTTTCATGACTGCGCAGATCAAGGCGTTCCGCTACGCGGTCACCCACCGCGACGAGACCATCAAGCTCGCCTTCGAAGCGACCGGCGCCAAGCCGGACGACCCGCGCCCCGCTTTCATGTTCGAGGAAGGCGTCAAGCCGGGCGTGGTCGAGCCCGACTTCCCAATCCCGGTCGACAACCTGGTCTGGCTGCAGCAGCAGATGGTGGCGCTCGGCCAGATCCCCAAGGCCGGCGACATCAACAAGCTGATCAGTCCGGACATCCGCAAGGAAGCGCTGGCGCGCATCGGCAGGTGACGATGGGCGAGGTGACCCTGCACGAGGTGTCCAAGCAGTTCACCTTGCGCGTGGGCGGCGCGCCGCACACCGTGCAGGCGCTCAGCCGCGTCAGCTTCACCGTGCATGACGGCGAGATCGTCTCGCTGATCGGCCCGTCGGGCTGCGGCAAGACCACGGCGCTGCGCATCGCCATGGGCCTGGAAACGGCGTCCGCCGGCAAGGTCACGGTCGACGGACGCGAGGTCAAGGGCTGCGGCCACGACCGCGGCATGGTGTTCCAGTTCGCCGAGCTGCTGCCCTGGCTCACGGCCCTGCAGAACGTCATGTTCGGGCTCGAGATGAAGGGCATGCGCGGCGCCGAGCTGCGCGACACCGCGACCCGCTACCTGGAACTCGTCGGGCTGAAGGATTCGCTCGACCGGCGTCCGCACCAGCTCTCGGGCGGCATGAAGCAGCGGGTCGGGATCGCCCGCGCGCTCGCCATCGACCCCAAGGTGCTGCTGATGGACGAGCCGTTCGGCGCGCTCGACGCCCAGACCCGCGAGACCATGCAGGCCGAGCTGCTCGATCTGCACTCCCGCACCGGCAAGACCATCCTGTTCGTCACCCACGATCTCGACGAGGCGGTGCTGATCGCCGACCGCATCGTGGTGATCAAAAACGGCATGGTGCAGGAGATCATGGCGGTGCCGCTCGGGCGGCCGCGGCCCGACCTCGGCCTTGTGCGCGGCACCGCCGAGTTCGCCGAGACCCGCTACCGGGTGTGGAAGGCGCTGCACGAGCCTGGCGGGAAGCTTCACTGAGTGAAGGACACGAGATGGTCGACACCGTTGATCCGAGGCCGGCGCCCGCAGCGGGCGCGCAGCCCGATGCCGTTCGCCGGCAGCGCGGCCCGGTGCCGAACTGGGTCATCACCGTCGGCTCACTGGTCGTGCTGATCGGCGCCTGGGAAATCTTCGGCCGCGACGTCAATCCGGTGTTCGGCTCCTATCCGAGCGCCATCGCCGAGGCGGCGGTGGCGCTGGCGCGCTCGGGCAAGCTGGGGACTGCCTTGCTCGACAGCCTGCGGCCGTTCGCGGTCGGCTATGCGCTCGCCATCGTGGTCGGCGTGCCGCTCGGGCTGATCATCGGCCGCTTCCGCGTGGTCGAGGCGGCGATCGGCATCTACATCACCGCCGGCTATGCGATGCCGCTGGTGGCGCTGGTGCCGCTGCTGATCCTGTGGCTGGGGCTCGGCTTCACCGTCAAGGTCGCGATCATCTTCCTGCTCTCGGTGTTTCCGATCTGCATCAACACCTGGCTCGGCGTCACCGCGGTGCCGAAGACCTTGATCGAGGTCGGCAAGTCGTTCGTGGCACCCGATTCCGTGATCCTGCGCCGCATCATCCTGCCGGCGACTTTGCCGTATATCATGGCCGGCATCCGGCTGGCGGTCGGGCGCGCCGTGGTCGCCATGGTGATCGCCGAGTTCTTCACCTCGATCTCGGGCCTGGGCGCGATCATCATCACCTCGGCCAACAATTTCGACACCGCCACCACCTTCGTGCCGATCATCATCATCATGTTCTTGGCGGTGGCGCTCAACTTCCTGATCGGCGCGGTCGAGCGCTGGGTGGCGCCCTGGCAGGCCGAGATCGCCGGCAGGGATGAGTGAACGCGCGCTACCGCGACGCCGCGAAATGCGCGAGCGCGGTGAGGTCGGCGTCCGAGAGGCCGGCCACGGCGGCGCTCATGGCGGTGTCGGCGCCCGGCCGCGGGCTGTCGCGGTACGACTTCATCGTGGCGATCAGGTAGTCGATGCGCTGCTTCGCCAGCCGCGGCATCTGGTCCTGTCCGGCCAGGCTCGACAGGTGGCAGGAGCCGCAGCGGCGCGCATTGGCGAGCTCGGTCCCGCGCTGCACCAGCGCCGGATCGGTCGGCTCGTCGCTCGGCTTGGGGGCGAGCTTGGCGTAGTGCTTGGCCAGCGCGTCCATCTCGTCGTCCTTGAGATCCTTGACGAACGGCGTCATCACCTCGATCCGGCGCACGCCTTCGCGCATCAGGAACAGCTGGTTGAGCACGTAGAATTCCGGCTGGCCGGCGAGCGACGGGATGTTCTGCATGCGCGAATTGCCGTCCTCGCCGTGGCAGGTGCCGCATAGCGTGATCCGCTCGGCGAGCGGCGTCGGCTGCGCGACCGCGCTGTCCGCACAAAAGACGGCGGCCGCCAGCCCGAGGGCCGGCGGCCGCCACCATCGCAACACGGCGTGCCTCACGCCGTTACCGGCCCGCAGTCTTTGGCGCTCCGTAGGAGATGCGGTAGATCGCACCGTTCTGCTCGTCGGAGACGAGCAGCGCGCCGTCCGGCGCCTGCAGGACATAGGTCGGCCGGCCGTAGAACTCGTTCTTGCCCTCGTCGAGCAACCCGCCCATGAACGGCTCGATCTTGGCGGTCCCGCCCGTGATCCGGGCCAGCGCCACGTCGTAGCCGAACTTTTTCTCCCGGTTCCAGGAGCCACGGCGGGCGATGAAGGCCTGGTTCTGATAGGTCTTCGGGAACATGTTGCCCGTGTAGAACTTGATGCCGAGCCCGCCGGCATGCGGGCCTGTCAGGGCGGCAGGCAGCACGACGCCCTGACAGGGGTTCGGCTTCTTGATGTCCGGATCGGGGATGCCGTTGGCGTGGCAATACGGGAAGCCGTAGAACGCGCCTTCCTGGCCTTTTGCGACCCGGTTGAGCTCGTCCGACGGGCCGTCATTGCCGGCCCAGTCGCGGCCGTTGTCGGTGAACCACAGCTCCTTGGTCACCGGATGCCAGTCGAAGCCGACCGTGTTCCGGACTCCGCGCGCGACGATCTCCATCCCGGTGCCGTCCGCGTTGTAGCGGCGGATCTGGCCGTGGATGCCGGGGTTGATCTCGCAAATGTTGCAGTTGGCGCCGACCTGCACGTAGAGCTTTCCGTCGGGCCCGAACGCCACGTATTTCCAATTGTGATGGACGGTGTCCGGGAGATTGAACTTGTCGGTCAGCTCGACTGGCTCGCCGGGATTGTCGAGCTTGTCCTCGATGTTGTCGTAACGGAACACCTTGTTGATGGCGAACACGTAGAGCGCGCCGTCCTTGAACTCCAGCCCGTTGGGCTGGGTCAATCCGGTCAACAGGGTCTTGACCTCGCGCTTCCCGTCTTTGTCGGTGATCGCATAGACGCGGCCGATCAGGCGCGTGCCCATGAAGATCGTGCCCTTGTCGCCCCTCACCATGGTGCGGGCGCCCGGATGGCCATGCGACCAGACCTCGGCCTTGAAACCGTTCGGCAGCTTGAGCTTGTCGACCGGGAGCTTGTCGAGCGCCGTCACCGTGGGCGGCGTCGGATGCGGCTTGAGGTTGGTGTCCTGCTTGCTCTCGGCCGGCTTGGTCTTGTCAAGCGGACTGAAGCCGGGCGGCGCCTGGGCGACCGCGGGTCCCACGGTCATCAGCAAGCCGAGCACTCCGGCCAGCAGCATGCTGCGCCGGTACGACAAAATACTGGTCATGCACTCCTCCCTGTTCTGGAAGCTAGTCGCGAAAAACGGGGACGTGATTCCCCGGGGCCGAGCTGGGCCGGCTTCCTTGGCCGACAGTCTCTAACACCCCCCACGCGAGTGCAACCGGGATTCTCCGCGCCCGAAAGCCATGGGGCCGGCGTCACATGCGCCGGTACGAATAGCCGGTGTCCTCGGCGATCGCGGCCAGCGCCGTAACGCGAGCATGCTCGGGCGACAAGTGACAGACCGGATCGGCCGCCGCCGCGTCGCCGGTGAGCGCGAAGGCCTGGCAGCGGCAGCCGCCGAAATCCTGCTCGCGCCGCGCGCAGCTCGCGCATGGCTCCTTCATCCAGGCGGTGCCGCGGAAAGCGTTGAAGGCGGGCGAGCTCGCCCAGATCTCGGCGAGCGAATGCTCGCGCACGTTCCAGAATTCGAGGCCCGGGATCGACTCGGCGGCGTGGCAGGGCAGCACCTTGCCCGCCGGCGTGACGTTGAGCGAGCGCCGACCCCAGCCGCCGACGCAGGGCTTGGGATAGCGTGCGTAGTAATCGGGCACGACGGCGTCGATGACGATGCGGCCGTGGTGGCGCGCCCGCAGCTCCTCCACCAGCGCCGCGGCGCGCTCGACCTGCTCGTGCGTCGGCATCAGCGCGGCGCGGTTCTTGATGGCCCAGCCGTAATATTGCACGTGCGCGATCTCGACCCGGCTGGCGTCGAGCGCGAGCGCGAGATCGACCATCTCTCCGATGCGGTCGATATTGGCGCGGTGCATGACCGCGTTGACGGTGAGCGGCAGCCCGAGCCGCACGACCTCGGCCGCGAGCGCCCGCTTGCGCGCGAAGGCGCCGTCATAGCCGGCGATGCGATCGGCGGATTTTTGCTCGCTGTCCTGGATCGAGATCTGCACGTGGTCGAGGCCGGCTTCGGCGAGCGCGCCGAGCGTCTTGTCGGTGATGCCGACCGCCGAGGTGATGAGGTTGCCGTAGAGCCCGGCCGCGTGCGCGGCGGCCGTGATCTCCACCAGATCGCGCCTGGCGCCCGGCTCGCCGCCCGACAGATGGACCTGCAGGACACCCAGCGCCGCCGCCTCGCGGAAGACGCGCGCCCAGGTCGCGGTGTCGAGCTCGCCGTCGCGCGGGTCCAGCGCGAGCGGGTTTGAGCAATAAGGACAGCCGAGCGGGCAACGGTGGGTCAGCTCGGCGAGCAGGCCGAGCGGCTTGTGCAGAGGTGCGGAACCTGGGGACGCCACGCGACGGGCCACCCGATTGTTCGTCACGCCCGGCCTTGTGCCGGGCATCCACGTCTTAGGACCCCGAATTGCAATGTAAAGACGTGGATGGCCGGGACAAGCCCGCCATGACGGCTTCGTATCACAATTCCAAGAGCCGCTTGTCGGCGAGGCCACGCAGCAGCGCGGTCACGTCGGCGAGGATTTTCTCGCGCGGCGCCGAATAGGTCTTCACCAGATCGTCGATGATCTCGCCGAAGGTCGCCTCTCCGGTGCAGCGCTTGACGATTTCTACGGCGATCGCGTCGGCCTTGAACACGCGCTCGGGCGCCAGCAGCACCCAGCCGCCTTGCGCCTCGTTGTGCACGAGCCGCACGCCGCGCGGCAGGCGCGGGCGCGCATCGGCAGCGATGGCAGCGGGGGTGCTCGGCTCGCTCACGGGGCTAATCCTCTTGCGTTGACGCGTTTTCTACGGCGAACCGGTGCCCACTTCGCCGGAAAACGCTATGTCATTCCTTCGGCACGAAGGCGCCGGGCGGCACGTGCTTGGGCGCCACATAGGCATGGTAGAGCGCGTCGAGCATGGCCCACAGCACGTCGCACTTGAATTCGAGCGCCCGCAGGACCGCCTGCTGGGCATCCGGGGTCTTGGCGTGGCGCTTGACGTAATCGAGCGCGAAGTCGGAATCGCGGCGGGCGAGCGGCGGGCGCTGGGAGAAATAGGCGAGCGTGTCGGCGCTGACGAAATCGTAGCCCTTGAGCATGCCGTCGAGCCGCTCGCTGATGATCTGCGGCGAGAACAGCTCGGTGAGCGAGGAGGCGACCGCCTCGAGCAGCGATTTGTCGCGCACGAAATGGACGTAGGCCTCGACCGCAAAGCGGGTCGCCGGCAGCAGGCCTTCGAGCGAGACCACGTAGTCGCGGTCGAGCCCGAGCCCGTCGGTCAGCTTGAGCCAGCGCGCGATGCCGCCGTCGCCGGCGCGCTCGCCGTCGTGGTCGACCAGCCGGCTTCGCCATTCCCGGCGCAGCGCCGGATCGTCGCAGCGGGCGATCAGGCTCGCATCCTTCACCGGGATCATCGCCTGATAGTAGTAGCGGTTGAGCGCCCAGGCCTGCACCTGGCCCTTGCTGCACTTGCCCCCGTGCAGGAGCGCGTGGAACGGGTGCAGGCGGTGGTAGCGCCGCGCGCCGATGTCGCGCAGCCGCGCTTCGAGCTCGTCCGCGGACATGGGTTTCACAGCGCGATCTCCAGGCCGTCCTCGGCGATCTCCCAGCCGGCGCGCTCGACCGCGGCGCGCTCGGGCGAGCCCGCGACCAGGACAGGATTGGTGTTGTTGATGTGCACGTAGATGCGCCGCCGCCCGATCTTGCCCAGCGCGGCGAGCGAGCCATCGGCGCCGTCGATCGGCATGTGTCCCATGCGGCGGCCGGTCTTGCTGCCGGTCCCGCTCGCGATCATCTCGTCGTCGCGATAGAGGGTGCCGTCGAACAGGACCACGTCGGCACGCGCGATGCGCTCCCGCATCGCCGCGGTGACGCTCGCGGCCCCCGGGACATAGGTGATGCGCGCGCTGCCCGCCGAAATTTCCACCCCGACATTCGAAGACGTCTCGCTCGCGGTGTCGGGGTTCTCGCCTTCGAGATAGAGCGGAACCTTGCCCGGCACCGTGAACAGCTCGGCGGCAATCCCGCCCGGCAAGGTCAGGGCTTCACCGGCGGCCGCCGTCCGGCGGGCCACCAATTCGGGCGCCAGCGCGGCGAACATCGGGTTGTCGGCCAGCGCGGCGAGCGTGGCGTCGGTCGCAAAGATCGAGAACGGTTCGCGCTCGCGCAGGCTGAGCAGACCGGCGACCTGATCGATCTCGGCGCCGGTGAGCAAAACGGCCTTGATCGGGCTGCCGCGTGTGTCCGTGCACGGATGCAGCGCCGTCGCGCGCCGAAGCTGTGCCGGCAAATCCGGGGATGCGTTGATCAGGACCCAATCTTTGCCGTCGGCGGACACCGCAAGGCTCGCCTGGCTGCGCGGGCGCACGCGCGCATCGCCGGCCCATGCCAAGCGGCAGACCGGGCAACGACAGTTCCATTGCGGAAAACCCCCACCCGCCGCCGAGCCGAGCACGATGGCGGTGAGGCGCCCCATCCGGGACTTAAGGTGAGACGGTCGCGATCAGAACTCGGCCGGCAGGTAGCCGTTGATCTCGAGGCCGATGCAGATTTCGACGAGCGTGGGCGTGGTCCAGGCCATTGGTTCGTTCCCTCGACATGCGCCGCCGGTCTAAACGCCGACGGGTGAAAAAAGCACAGTGAGGGTAATGCGGCTTCGACCGGCGTGCAAGCGTCCTCGCGAATGCGTGATCGTCGCGGCCAAGGCGGCGATACCGCCGCGGGCAGGCGCCCACGCGCGTGAGCCTGACCGTGACAGCGCCGGTCGCACCAAAGAAAAACCGGACCCTTGCGGGTCCGGTAATAGTTCGTCGGCGCGGGGCCGACAATCACCTTCCAGAGGGGAACAGCTGTCGGCTTGTCGGTTGCAATCTGGGAGGATGGGCAACCGGTCGCCGCCAGTGACTCGTACTCTACAGAGGCGATTTCCCCAGACAATGCAAAGGGTCGCATGCCAGCCATGCGGAGGTCGCAACCAAGAAAATTGCTGATGCGATTAATCTGCGGGGCGGGGAGTCGGAGGCGACGAGCGCGTCGCTCAAAGGCAGCCGCGCGAAACCGCCGCTGTCAATAATGCCAGCGCTGCGCCTTCGCGACCAGGAAATCGCGGAAGACCTGCACGCGCGCGACCGCCTTGAGCTCCTCCGGATAGGCGAAATAGGCGTCGAGCGAGACCGTGTCGGATTCGCCGAACAGCTGCACCAACCCGCCGTTTTCCTCGACCAGATAGTCAGGCAACAGCGCGATCCCGATGCCGCGCTGGCAGGCGCGCTGGACGCCCAGAATGTTGTTGATGGTGAGGATCGGGACGCGCGGGCCCTTGCCGTTGCGCGCGACCTCCATCAGCCAGCGCCGGTTCTCGAAGTAGTTGGGCACCACCGTGCCGCCGAGCAGCAGGACGCGGTGCTTGTCGAGATCGTCGAGCGTCTTCGGTGTGCCGAACCGCTTGAGGTATTCGGGCGAGGCATAGGCGTGGAAGCGCACCGAGAACAGCTTGCGCTGGATCAGGTCGGGCTGCGTCGGCTGGCGCAGCCGGATCGCCACATCGGCCTCACGCATGGCGAGGTCGAGCTCCTCGTCGCTGGTGATCAGCGTGATGTGGATGTCGGGATAGAGGTCGATGAACTCGCCGAGCCGCGGGGTGAGCCAATGCAGGCCGATGCCGGGCGAGGTCGACACCTTGAGCTCGCCGTTCGGGCGCTCCTTGCTGTCGGTGAGCTTGGCGCGCGCCGCCTCGAGCTTCATGAACACATCGTGGGCGGTGCGGTGCAACAGCTCGCCCTGCTCGGTGAGGATGAGGCCGCGCGCATGGCGGTGGAACAGCGAGACGTTGAGCTCCTGCTCCAGCGCCGAGACTTGCCGCGACACCGCCGATTGCGACAGGCCGAGCTGCTCGCCGGCATGGGTGAAGCTGCCGGCCTCGGCGGCGGCGTGAAAGACCTTGAGCTTGTCCCAGTCCATGACCCAAACCTGCTCGCGCCCGATCGGGCGGTGAAATCACTCGGCCGCGACCCGCGGCTCGGCCTCGCCCTGGGCCGCCAGAAAGCGTTCGGCCTCGAGCGCGGCAATGCAGCCCTGGCCGGCGGCGGTCACCGCCTGGCGGTAGACGTCGTCGGTGACGTCGCCGGCGGCGAACACGCCCGGCACCGAGGTCGCGGTCGAGGCGGCGGTCACGAGGTAGCCCGAGGGCTTCATCTCCAGCTGGCCGACGAACATCTCGGAGGCCGGCGTGTGCCCGATGGCGATGAACACGCCGTCCGCCGGCATCTCGGTGAAAGCCCCGGTCTTGACGTTGCGGAGGATGACGCCCTTCACCTTCAAGGGGTTCTCGCCACCCACCACTTCCTCGAGCACCGTGTTCCAGAGCACCGAAATCTTCGGGTTCTTGAACAGCCGCTCCTGCAGGATCTTTTCGGCGCGGAAGCTGTCGCGGCGGTGCACCACCGTGACCTTGGAGGCGAAATTGGTGAGGAACAGCGCCTCCTCGACCGCGGTATTGCCGCCGCCGATCACGACTACCTCCTTGTTGCGGTAGAAGAAGCCGTCGCAGGTGGCGCAGGCCGAGACGCCGTAACCCTTGAACTTCTGCTCGGAGGGAAGCTCCAGCCAGCGCGCCTGCGCGCCGGTGGCGATGATCACGCTGTCGGCGAGATAGCGGTCGCCGGAATCGCATTCCAGCCGGAACGGCCGATGTGCCAGATCCACCTTGCTCACGTGATCGGTGACGATCCTGGTTCCCACGTGCTCGGCCTGCTTCTGCATCTGCTCCATCAGCCACGGGCCCTGGATGACCTCGGCGAAGCCCGGGTAGTTCTCGACGTCGGTGGTGATGGTGAGCTGCCCGCCGGGCTGGATGCCCTGGATCAGCACCGGTTCCAGCATGGCGCGGGCGGCATAGATCGCGGCGGTGTAGCCGGCCGGCCCGGAGCCGATGATGACGACCTTGGCGTGGGTGATCTTGCCCATGGATCGCGGTTCCCGTCGCGGAAGGTTTGTTGGGCGCGCGCGGCGCCGGCGGCGACATCCAATCTAGGGTTTCGGTCGAGCTATGCAAGATATGCAGATCAGAACGCCACAGCATCGTGACCGCGCGTCGCAGCGGCGCCACATCATGATACCGCCAGCGCGCAATAATGTTTCGCGAGGGCGGAAATCAGCGTAAATCAGGTGTCCAGCGCCTTGTCTCGCTCCCGAACGGAACGACGGCACGCCGCACCCAGGGGAGGCCCGCCGTGCCCGCCCGTCTCGACGCCGTCGATCGACAGATTCTGCAAGAGCTGCAGGACGACGGCCGCATCACCAACGTGGAGCTCGCCCGCCGCGTCGGCATTTCGGCGCCGCCCTGCCTGCGGCGGATGCGGGCGCTCGAGCAGGCGGGCTACATCAAGGGCTATCGCGGACTGCTCGACGAGAAGCTGCTGGGCTTCGAGGTCACGGTGTTCGCGATGGTGCATTTGAGCAGCCAGGCCGAGGCCGATCTCAAAGCCTTCGAGGACTTCGTGCGCGCGCAGCCGCTGGTGCGCGAATGCTGGATGCTCTCGGGCGAGATCGACTTCATCCTCAAATGCGTGGCGCCCGACCTAAAGACCTTCCAGGCGTTCGTGGCTGAGCTCACCGCGGCGCCGCATGTCCGCAACGTCAAGACCGCGCTCACACTGCGCAACTCGAAGGATGCGCCAATCGTGCCGATGGAAGAGCTTTCCGCTCCTCCGTCGGCAGGGTAAGCCCGAAAGATCGCCAGCTGTCGCCGGACTGGTTCGAGCCTATTCCGCGGCGGCGCGCGAAGCGGCGAAGGCCGGCATGACCTCGCGCGAAAACAGCTCGACCGAGCGCAGCGATTCCGCCAGCGTCATGTCGCCGAACGCGAACCACGAGAGCTGGTAGTTGGTCCCGGTCGCCTCGATCTCGGCGGCGACGAAATCCCGGACCGTCCGCGGCGAGCCGGCGACGCCGTTGTCGACCGCCATGAGCTCGTCGAACGTGGGCGGATAGAGCGCCGTGATGCGCGGCTCGGCGCCGTGGCGCTGGAACAGCCAGCGGAAGCTGTCGCGCCAGCGCGGATAGGCGCGGCGCGCGATCTCGAGCGCCGCCTGATCGGTGTCGGCCACCACCACGTGGCGGGCGACCCCGAGCAGGGGAGTGTCCTGCGGCTTCTTGCCGAGCCGCGCCTGCTCGGCACGGTAGCGGTCCATGATGACGCGCACCGTCGGCCGCAATGCGATCGTCACGATGTTCACGTCGTTCGCCGCCGGCCACTCGGCGTTGTCGGGGATCGTGGTTCCGTACCACAGCGGCGGATGCGGGCGTTGCACCGGCCGCAGGATCATCGGCACGTTGCGGTACTGATAGTACTTGCCTTCGAACGTCAGCTCGTCGGCGGCGAGGCCCTTGAGCAGCAGTTGGAACGCCTCGTGATACATTTCACCGGTCTTGGCGAAGTCGAGGCCGTAGTGCCGGGTCTCGAACGGCGACACGCCGCGCCCGACGCCGAGCAGGAGCCGCCCGCCGCTCATCTGATCGAGCATGCAGACTTCCTCGATCAGCCGCAGCGGATGGTAGAACGGCAGCAGATAGACCAGCGGCCCGAACCGCAGCTTGCTCGTGCGCTGCGCCATCGCGGCCAGGAACAATCCGGGCGAGGAGGCGCAGCCCAGTGGTGTCGCGTGGTGCTCGGCGAGATGATAGCCGTAGATGCCGGCGCGATCGTAGGCTTCGACGAGCTTGAGTCGGTCGGCATAAAGCTGGCCGAGCGGCACTCCGGCATCGTCCATGTGATCGAACACGCCGAACTTCATGGCAACCCCCCGACTCACCGTCGCCATGCCCAGGACATTCCCTGGCATCCGCGACTTGCTGTCGGTAGATTAAAGACGCGGATGGCCGGGACAACAAGCCCGGCCATCACCATCCGAGGGATGTGCAAGTATCGCGGCTTACCGCCACTCGACCTTCTTCACCTCGTAGGCCCGGGCGCCGCCGGGGGTGACCACCTCGACCGAGTCGCCCTTCTTCTTGTTCACGAGCGCGCGGGCCAGCGGCGAGGTGATCGAGATCCTGCCCTTCTTGGCGTCGGCCTCCGGCTCACCGACCAGCTGCCAGACCTGTTTCTTGTCGGTGTCCTCGTCGACCAGCGTAACGGTGGCGCCGAACTTGATGGTGTCGCCCGAGAGCTTGGAGACATCGATCACGTCGGCGCGCGCGAGCTTGTCCTCAAGCTCCGCGATGCGGCCCTCGTTATGCGCCTGCTGTTCCTTGGCGGCGTGATATTCGGCGTTCTCCGACAGGTCGCCGTGCGTGCGCGCATCGGTGATCTGCTGGATGATGCGCGGCCGCTCGACCTGCTGGCGGTGCTTGAGCTCGCTCTCGAGCGTGCTGTAGCCCGCCGACGTCATCGGAATCTTCTCCATCGGTCCTTCAAGCCTCCGACCTCAGCGATGAGACAATAATTTCCGATCGCGGGCGGAAGGGCTTCCGGCCACGCGACCGCGGAACATTGTCCCAAACTCATAACCGTCTGGCGGCCAACCCGGGATTCGGGTCAGCCCTTGCCGCCGAAATAGCTCTGCAACGCGCGCACCTCGAGGTCGCCCCCGAGATAGGCCTTGATTCCCTGCGCTGCGGCCACGGCCCCAGAAAGAGTGGTGTAGTACGGCACTTTATGCAAGAGGGCAGCGCGGCGCAGGGACTTGCTGTCAGCCAGCGCCTGGGCTCCCTCGGTGGTATTGAAAACCAGCTGAACTCGGCCGTTTTTGATGGCGTCGACGATGTTTGGGCGGCCTTCGGAGGCTTTCAGGATGCGGTCCGCCTCCACCCCATGTTGTGCCAGGAAGCGCTGGGTCCCGGAGGTGGCGATCACGCGAAAGCCGATCCCGGCCAAGGTCCGCACCGCGTCGATCACCCGCTCCTTGTCCTCGTCCCGGACCGAGACGAACACGGTTCCCCCGCGGGGCAGCCGCGCCCCGCCGCCGAGCTGGCTCTTGACGAAGGCGATGTCGAACGAACGGTCGATGCCCATCACCTCGCCGGTTGATTTCATCTCCGGGCCGAGCACGGTATCGACCTTGTCGCCGAAGCGGGCGAACGGGAACACCGCCTCCTTGACGCCGGTATGGGTCGCTGTCCCGGGATCGAAGCGGCCAGGCTCGAGGCCGAAGCTCGCCAGCTCCTCGCCCGCCATGATGCGGGCCGCGATCTTGGCCACGGGAAGGCCGACCACCTTGGCCACGAACGGCACCGTGCGCGAGGCCCGCGGATTGACCTCCAGCACATAGATGTCGCCGTCCTTGATGGCGTATTGGACGTTCATCAGGCCGCCGACCTTGAGCGCCAGCGCCAGCTGGCGGGTCTGGCGGTCGAGCGCGGCGATCGTCGCCGGCTTGAGATTGTGTGGCGGCAGCGAGCAGGCGGAATCGCCGGAGTGGATCCCGGCTTCCTCGATGTGCTCCATGATGCCGGCGACGAACGTCTCCTTGCCGTCGGCCAGGCAGTCGACGTCGACCTCGACCGCATCCGAGAGGTAGCGGTCGAACAGCAGCGGGTTCTTGCCGAGCACGGTGTTGATCTGCCCGGTCTTGTCGTTGGGGTAGCGGGCCTTGACGTCGTGCGGCACGAGCTCGGGCAAGGTGCCGAGCAGGTAGTCCCCGAGCTGCTCTTCCTCACGGATGATCTGCATGGCGCGGCCGCCGAGCACATAGGAGGGACGTACCACGATCGGATATCCCAGCTCCGCCGCCACCAGCCTCGCCTGCTCGACCGAATAGGCGATGCCATTGCTCGGCTGCTTGAGGCCGAGCCGGTCGAGCAGGTGCTTGAAGCGGTCGCGGTCTTCGGCGAGGTCGATGGCGTCGGGCGATGTGCCGAGGATAGGGACGTGCGCGCGTTCCAGCGCCTCGGCGAGCTTGAGCGGCGTCTGGCCGCCGAACTGCACGATCACGCCGTGCAGGGTGCCGTTCGCCCGCTCGGTGTCGATGATCTCGATCACGTCCTCGGCGGTGAGCGGCTCGAAATAGAGCCGGTCCGAGGTGTCGTAGTCGGTCGAGACCGTCTCCGGATTGCAGTTGATCATGATGGTTTCGTAGCCGACCTCGCGTAGCGCAAAGGCGGCGTGGCAGCAGCAGTAGTCGAACTCGATGCCCTGACCGATGCGGTTCGGCCCGCCGCCTAGGATCACGACCTTCTTCCTGGTCGACGGCGCCGCCTCGTCGGCCGGCCGGCCGGCGAACGGCGTCTCGTAGGTCGAATACATGTAGGCGGTGGGCGAGGCGAACTCCGCCGCGCAGGTATCGATGCGCTTGAACACCGGCCGCACGCCGAGCGCGCGGCGCGCCGACGTGACCTCGGCTTCGCTGCGGCCGGTGAGAACCGCCAGCCGCGCGTCGGAGAACCCCAACGCCTTGAGACGGCGCAATGCCCCCGCGCTCCTCGGCAGGCCCTTCGCCTTGATCTCCGCCTCGGTCTCCACGATGCCGCGGATTTCGGCCAGGAACCATGGATCGATCCGGCAGGAGGCATGGATGTCCTCGTCCGACAGGCCGAGCCGCATGGCCTGCGCCACCTGCAGCAGCCGGTCGGGCGTCGGCGTGCCGAGCGCGGCGCGAATGGCGTTGCGGTCATCGCCCAGGCCGAGCCCCTCGATCACGACTTCGTCGAGCCCGGTCAGCCCGGTCTCCAGCGAGCGCAACGCCTTCTGCAGGCTCTCCTGGAAGGTGCGGCCGATCGCCATCGCCTCGCCGACCGACTTCATCGAAGTGGTCAGCACCGGCTCGGCGCCGGGAAATTTCTCGAATGCGAAGCGCGGAATCTTGGTGACGACGTAGTCGATGGTCGGCTCGAAGCTCGCAGGGGTCGCGCCGCCGGTGATGTCGTTGGCGATCTCGTCCAACGTGTAGCCGACCGCGAGCTTGGCCGCGACCTTGGCGATCGGGAACCCGGTCGCTTTCGACGCCAGCGCCGACGAGCGCGACACCCGCGGGTTCATCTCGATGATGACCAGGCGCCCGTCGTCCGGGTTGACCGCGAACTGCACGTTCGACCCGCCGGTCTCCACCCCGATCTCGCGCAGCACCGCGATCGAGGCGTCGCGCATGATCTGGTATTCCTTGTCGGTGAGCGTGAGCGCCGGCGCGATGGTGATCGAGTCGCCGGTATGCACGCCCATCGGATCGAGGTTCTCGATCGAGCAGATGATGATGCAGTTGTCGTTCTTGTCGCGAACGACCTCCATCTCGAATTCCTTCCAGCCGAGCACCGATTCCTCGATCAGCACCTCGTTGGTCGGCGAGGCGTCGATGCCGCGTTCGACGATCTCGATGAACTCGGTCTTGTTGTAGGCGATGCCGCCACCGGTGCCGCCGAGCGTGAACGACGGCCGGATGATCGCCGGCAGCCCGATATCCTCGAGTGCCTTGAGCGCGTCGGGCAGCGTCTTGACCTGTTGCGAGCGCGGGGTCTCCAACCCGATCCCCTTCATCGCCTCGCGGAAGCGTTCGCGGTCCTCGGCCTTGTCGATGGCGTCGGCGGTCGCGCCGATCATCTTGACGTCGAGCTTGTCGAGCACGCCCATGCGGCGCAGCGACAGCGCGGTGTTGAGCGCGGTCTGCCCGCCCATGGTGGGCAACAGCGCGAACCCGCCGGGAACGGCGTGGCGCTCCTTCTCGATGATCTTTGCGACGATCTCCGGCGTGATCGGCTCGATATAGGTCGCGTCGGCCAGGTCCGGATCGGTCATGATCGTCGCCGGATTGGAGTTGACCAGCACGATCCGGTAGCCCTCGGCCTTGAGCGCCTTGCAGGCCTGGGTGCCCGAATAGTCGAACTCGCAGGCCTGGCCGATCACGATCGGGCCGGCGCCGATGATCAGGATCGAGGAGATGTCGGTCCGCTTGGGCATTCGTTCACGCTTGTTCGCGGCGTCATTCCGGCCGAGCGACCGGGCTCGCCGCCTTTGCGGCGCGCCGGAATGACAATGGCGCACAAAAAAAGGGCGCGCGACCGCGCGTCCTTCGGGCCGGCGCAGAGGCTACCGCCCCGCGCGCGGGCGCTCTTTAGACCAGAATCACCGGGCAGGGAAGGGGAGAGAGGATCGCGTCAACAAGCGGCATGAAACCGATCGCACGGCTGATCGTTGATTCAGAGGTTCGCCCCCGGCTTCCGGTTAACAGCGCATGAATCGCCCCCAACCCGCCCCCCATTCCCGCGTCGACGATATCATCTCCTGGTTTGCCGCCTCGGTCATGGTGGCGGCCGGGGTGGTCTATGCCCTCAAGCTGCAGGACGACCGGCGCAAGCTGGATCCCGAGAGCCTTCTGCCCCGCGCGACGCCGTCGCAGGAGCCGCTCACCTTGCAGGAAATCCGCGCCACCGAGCACGGCCGCGGCCGCAAAGCCACGGCGCCATTCGAGATTCCCTGGCGCGGCTGGAAGGACGTCCTGGTGCGCACCTATCACGAGGCCCAGGACGACCGGCTGCTGGCGCTCGCCGCCAGCGTCGTCTTCTATTCGCTGGTGGCGCTGTTTCCGGCGATCGCCGCCGGCGTGTCGTCCTACGGGCTGTTCGCCAATGCCGCCGTCATCGGCAAGCACCTCTCGATCGCCGCCGACATCGTGCCGGCCGGCACGCTCGACATGCTCGCCAACGAGATCACGCGGATCGCGGCCAAGAGCGACGGCCGGCTGACGTTCGGCTTCCTCGTCGGCCTCGGCATTGCGCTGTGGAGCGCCAATGCCGGCATGAAGGCGATCTTCGATGCGCTCAACATCATCTATGACGAAGAGGAGAAGCGCGGCCTGATCTGGCTCAATGTCGTGTCGTTGTTCTTCACGTTCTGCGCGATCGTCGGAGCATTGCTCGCGGTCGGCGCGGTGGTGGTTTTCCCGCTCGTGCTCGCCGCCTTCGGCTGGTCGAGCTCCGACGAGCCGATCATCGGATTTTTGCGCTGGCCGGTCATGTTCGTGCTGCTGCTCGCCGGCCTTGCCGTGCTCTATCGATACGGCCCGAGCCGGCGGCTCGCGAAATGGCGCTGGCTCAGCTTCGGCAGCGTGTTCGCCGCCTCGGCTTGGCTTGTCGTCTCCTCGCTGTTTTCCTGGTATCTCGGCAACTTCGCCAACTACAATGCCACCTACGGCGCGCTCGGGGCGGTCGTGGGCCTGATGATGTGGATGTGGCTCTCGACCATCGTGGTGCTGGTCGGGGCCGAGCTCAACGCCGAGATCGAGCATCAGACCGCCTGCGACTCCACCGTCGGCGCGGAAAAGCCGCTCGGCACCCGCGGCGCGGTCATGGCCGATACGGTCGGCGTCGCCGCCGCGTGACGCGTTGCGTCTGGCGCGCGGCTGCGTGTGCCGGCTCCCTCCCAGTGCCGCGGCGACGATGTTTGCCCTGCAAACTGGGCCGGGCTACCGTCGCGACGGCGGCCCATCCATTGCAGCAGGCCGCGCGAACGGGAGGGCGAAATGCGCACGGTCCGGCGGCTGGCTGTGATCATCGCGGCCGTGATCGGCGGCACCGGCCCGGCCTGCGCGCAGGCGCCGGCGGGTGACGCCGCGTCCGGGCGACCGATCACGCTGGTGGTGCCGATCGCGGCCGGCGGCGGCATGGACACCATCGGCCGGGCCGTCGCCGAGCGGCTGCAGGAGCGGCTCAAGCAGCCGGTGGTGGTAGAGAACCGGGTCGGGGCCGGCGGCGTGGTGGGGGTCGACTACGTCGCCAAGGCGGCGCCCGACGGCCGCACCTTGCTGCTGATGGACATCTCCGCCGTGCTCCACAAGTGGCTGCACAAGAGCGTGCCGTTCGACGTGATCGCAGACTTCACGCCGGTGGCGCAGGTGGCGACCACGCCGCTGCTTCTGTTCGCCAACCCGTCGCTGCCGGCGGCGGACGTCAGGGAGCTGATTGCCTATGCCAAGGCCAGTCCCGGCAAGCTTTCGGTCGGAACGCCCGGCGTCGGCTCGCCGCATCACCTGGCGGCCGCCATGCTCAACAGCGCTGCCAAGATCGACATCACGCACGTGCCCTATCGCGGCACGGCGCCGGCGCTCAACGACCTCGTCGGCGGACAGATCCCGTTGATCTGGGCGACGCCCAACGTGGTCGTTCAATTCGTCGAGGCCGGCAAGGTGAAGCCACTCGCCGTCGCGTCGGCGCAACGCATCGCGCTGCTGCCGCAGGTGCCGACGGTAAGCGAAAACGCCCTGGCGGGGTTCGATGTCGGCGTCTGGTTCGGCATCGCCGCTCCGGCCAAGACCCCGCGCGACGTCGTCGAGCGTCTCGGGAGGGAGATCGGCGAGATCACCAGGCTTCCCGACCTGCACAAGCGGCTGTCACCGCTGGGCTACGAGCTCAATTACGCCGGGAGCGAACGATTTCGCGACCTGATCGCGGCCGACCACAAGCGCTACGGCACGGTCATTCGCGACGCCGGCATTGCGCCGAACTGAAATTGCCTCACGCCGGCCGCGCGCGAAACGTCATGCGGGCGGGGTTGTGCTCCAGATTGAAGGAAAGCCGCTCGGCGGTGAAACCGCCAGCCTTGAGCTTGGCCATAAACTCCGCTTCGCCGTAACAGGTAATGCCGAGCTGCGTGCGCAGTCGGCGGTAGCCGGAGAACGTGGTGCGGGCTATGCCGACGATGGCGGCGATGAAGAAACCGTTCTTTGCGGCGTAACGCAGCAGCGCAACGGCATCGGTCAGGACTCCGACGCCGGGCGGGATGACGTCGGCTACAAGCAAAATGCCCCGCGGCGCCAGCCGCCGCCGCCAGGTCGCCAGCAGCCGGTCGAGCTCCGCGGGCGTGATGTATTGCACCAGAGAATTGGCGACCAGGAGATCGATCGATCCATCGGGCAGCCGCGCGACCTCCTCGGGCGAGAGCACTCTGATCCGGCGGTTGTCCGCGAAGCGGCGGCTCAGGCTCGCGCGCACGCTCGGGGCTGCTTCGTACAAGATCAGCTCCGCCGCCGCTGCGGCGACCAGGTCGGCGTGGGTGGCCTCCCCGCAGCCGTAATCGAGCACGCGCGCGTTCGGTCCCGGCAGCTGCGCGATGATCCCGTGCGCGATATCGCGGTAGTGCACGTCGAAATGCCGCGCATTGACGTAGATCGAATGGGGTTGATCCCAAAAGCTCGCCCAGTCTTGCACGCCGCCGCTCATCTCGGCGCATCCCCCGCATCGGTTGGCGGAGCCGGCGGCACGATGACGATGAAAAAGCGCGCCGTGTTTCCCTGCTGCCCCAGATACCGGCGCGACAGGTCGATCTCGCGGCGGATCGCCTGCGGCGCGCTGGGCGTCCAACGGCCGGCTGTCGCCATACAGCCAGGATTGTCGCACACGACGGCATATCCCTCGCGTCTGAGCCGGTCCGGCGTGACCCAGGGCGCGGCTTTGAGGTCGAAGTCCGGCACCGAATCCGGATGGTCAGGACTATAGAATGTGACTGCCCCGACGATACCGATGTCGCCGGCGACGATCGTCAGCGGCCGCTGCGTGTGGCGGCGCCACTCCTGCGTGACCTCCTCGCCGAGCTGGCGATAATACTCCTGGCCGTGCTTGGCGCCGCTCTTGTGCTTCGTCCAAGCCGCGACCGGTGCGGCAAGCAGCGCGAGCACGGTGACCGCGAGCACCGCCGCCGCCACGGGCACCGCCCTCGACCGCGGAACCACGGCGTTCGCCGGCGCCAACAGGACGATCGGCAGCAGGAACCAGGCTTGCATCGTCCATAGCGAGGTCAGCGCCACCCCCAGGAACGGCGCCGACAGGGCGGGCAGCAGAAGCTGCGCCGCCAGCAGCACCACCAGCATGCGCCGGTCCGGGTCCGAGGGCCAAAACGTCTGCGCGAGCAGGCTCCGATCTGGACGTACCACCATCGCGTAGACCGCGATCGGCAGCGCGACATAGCCGAGCCCGCCCAGCAGGTATGTTCCGACGCTGATGATCACCTCCGCGCGCGAGGAACCGCCGTGCGCGACCCGGACGTAGTCGAACGGCGTGAACGCGGCGGTGGTCAGCCAGTGCAGATGCGGCGCCATCACCAACAGGCCGACGGCGGCCGAGATCCACGGCGACGGCGAGCGCAGATAGGTCCAGCGCGCCGGATGCGCCAGCGCCGCCACGATGAAAGCCGCGACGAGATAGATCGAATAATATTTCCCGAGCATCGCCAGCGCCGCCGTGGCGCCGGCGGCCGCCGACCATGCCAGGCCGCGGGTCTCGAACGCGCGCAGGAAGCAATAGGTGGCGATCGGCCAGGTCGACAGCAGGGTCTGGTTCGAGGCGAAGCGTTGCGCCTGGAACTGGTAGAACGGCGTGAGCAGGAGCAGCAGCAGCACCAGGAGCCGCTTGTCGCCGGACAAATAGCGCCGCGCGATCCGGTCGATCGCGAACAGCGCGACCGCGGCATTGACCATCGCCAGCAGGTGGAACGACCAATCGGCTACCGGAAAGATCGAGAACCACGCCCCCGCGATGAGCCCGCCCAGCGGCGGATGCTTGTAGTAGCCCGCGCTCGGATGGCGGCCCCAGGCGTAGACCTCGAGCAGATCGGGATGCAGGTCGACCGAGGCCTGGGAGACGACGTGAAAGGCAGTCCAGGCCGCGACGAACACCAGCAGCAGAATCGCCACCGCCCGCCCATCGCGCTCGCGATCGAACCAGGCGTCGATCGCGCGCTCGATCGGTCCGATCAAGCTGCGGCTGGACAGGGTGGAACTCATGAGAGGCTACACGCGGCGCCGCTCATTTCGGTCCGTCCCGGGGCGGCGCCGGCGGCACGACCACGACGATGAAGCGAAAGCTCGGCGGTCCCTCGCGCCCCAGATAGCGGCGCGACAGTTGGTATTCGCGCCGGACCGCGTGTGGCTCGGTGGCCGCCCGCCGGTTGGTCTCGTCGATACAGATCGGATTGTCGCACATCACGACATATCCCTCGCGCCGCAGCCGATCCGGCGTGACCCAAGGCGCCAGATTCCGGTTGAAATCCGGCTGCGCGTCCGGGTGATCCGGACTATAGAAGGTGATGGCCTCGACACCGCTGCCCATGACGATGGTCAGCGGGCGATCCGTGTACCGGTGCCACTCCCGCATGATCTCGTCGCTGAGCAAGCGATGGTAGGCCTCGCCGTGCTTGCTGCCGTGCACGTGCCTGAGCCAGGCGAAGGCGGGCGCCGCCGCCAGCAGCGCGAACGCGCTGATCGCGGCCACCAATGCGGCCACGGACACCGCCCTCGAGCGATGGACGATCGCCGCTTCCGGCATCAACAACACGATCGGCAGCAGGAACCAGGATTGCATCGTCCACAACGAGCTGAGCTCGATACCGACAAACGGCGCTGACAGCGCCGGCAGCAGCAGTTGCGCCGCCAGCAGGACGACCACCATCCGCCGGTCGGGGTCCGACGGCCAAAACGTCTGTGCCAGCAGCCGCCGATCGGGGCGGACGGCGATTGCATAGACCGCGATCGGCAGCGCGACATAAGCGAGCCCGCCCAGCAGATAGGTCCCGATGCTGACGATGATCCCGCTCGGCGTGGAGCGGCCGTGGGCCAGGTAGGCATACTCGAAAGGCGTGAGCGTGGCGGTTTTCAGCCAGAGCAGATGTGGCGCCAGCACGAGCAAGCCGACGATCGCCGAAATCCACGGCGAAGGCGACCGCAAGTAGGTCCAGCGTGCCGGATGCAGCACGATCGCCGCCACGAACGCGCCAATGAGAAAGATCGAATAATACTTGCCGAGCATCGCCGCCGCGGCCGCGACACCGGCGGCCACCGACCACCCCAGGCCGCGGGTCGCGAACGCGCGCAGAAAGCAATAGGTCGCGATCGGCCAGGTCGCCAGCAGCACCGGGTTTGCGCCGAAGCGCTGACTGTGAAACTGGTAGAACGGCATCAGCAGAAGAAAGAGCAGCACCAGCAGTCGTTTGTCGCCGGACAAATAGAGCTTTGCGATGCGGTCGATGGCAAACAGCGCGATGGCGGCATTCACCATGGCGAGCAGATGGAACGACCAGTCGGCGGCCGGGAAGATCGCGAACCAGGCCGCCGCCATGAGCGCTGAGAGCGGGGGATGCTTGTAATAGCCGGCGCTCGGATGGCGGCCCCACGCATAGGCCTCCGTCATATCCGGATTGAGGTCCACCGACGCGCGCGCCACGACGTGAAAGACCGTCCAGACCGCGACGAAGAGCAGCAGCAGGATTGCGACCGCGCGGCCGTCGCGCTCCCGATCGAACCAGGCGTCGATCGGGCGCCCGATGGTCGCGGCCAGGCCCGGCCGGATTGCGGTGAAGCTCATGTCACGTATTCAGCTCGACCCCGCAAACGCCGGTCATGCGTTGGCGGCGCGCGCGGCGTTACGGGAAGGATCGCCCTTGGCCTGGAGCGCGCTCTCCTCGGTCTCCGCGACCAGATAGATCGGCCATTTGCGGGTCTCGCCGAGCAGGCGGCCGAGATATTCGCCGATGATGCCGAGCACCAGGAACTGCCCGGCGCCGAGCAGCGCGATCGCCGACATGATCGAGGTCCAGCCGGCAACGGTGTGGCCGATCCACAGGAAGCTGACGATCGAGTAGACCAGCAGCAGCACGCCGACCGCCGCAAAAACCAGCGACAGGTGGATCGCGATGCGCAGCGGCTTGATGCTGTGCGCGATGATGCCCATGGCGGCAAAATCGATCATGCGGCGAAGCGTGAACTTGGATTCGCCGGCCTGCCGGACGCCTTGCGTGAAGGTGAGCTTGGCCAGCGGATAGCCGAGCCAGCGCACCAGACCGCGCAGGAACAGGTCGCGCGTCTCGAAGCCGTTGATGGTGTCAACCGCGGTGCGGTCGAGCAGCAGGAAATCCGCGCTGCCGGGCTCGATGCGCACGTCGCCGATGCTGTCGAGCAGCCGGTAGAACAGTCGCGAGCTGAGCGACTTGAGCAAGGAGAGTTGCCGCGGCGGCGACACCCGCTCGGTGACCACGATCTTGGCGCCGCGCCGCCACTCGGCCATCATCGCCGGGATGAGCTCGGGCGGATGCTCGAAATCGCAATCCATCAGCACCACGGCGTCGCCGCGGGCGTAGCGCAAGCCCGCGCGTAACGCGGCCTGGTGGCCGAAATTGCGCGTGAAGGCGACGAAGCGGATGCGCGGATCGTGCTCCGCGAGAGTCTTGACCTCGGCCAGCGTGCGGTCGGTCGAGCAGTCGTCGATGAACAGGATCTCGAAGCGGCCGAACGGCGCCGCGATCTCGGTGAGACGCGCGGCCATGGCGGCCACGTTCCGCTCTTCGTTGCAGACCGGCAGGACGACAGAGAGACAAGGTCGCGACAAGCTCATCCGCCACCGCGGGTTGTGCCTCGATGATTGTGTCGCAGGCGCGTCTACCCGTCAATCAGGGCGCAGTTGGGATGGTGAAGGGCAACGGGGTGATGTCCTCATGACGCCGGCCGAAACCGCGACCTTCATCAAGGAGGAGATCCAGCGGTGGGGCGAGGTGATCCGCAGCAACAACATCGTGGCAGAGTGAAAGCAACGCCGTCGGCGGGATCGCCGGGTACGAATTCAGCCACCCGATCTCTAGACGCGCCACAGCCGCGTGAGCGGCCCGTCGTTGCCGTGCACCGGATCGGCGTCCGGCAGCGGCACCTTGGGGATGCTGGTCAGCGCCTTGGCGTGCTCGGCCTTGCTGCCGCGGCAGAGGTCGTATTTGCCGCTCTTCGGATAGGCGCCG
Source organism: Xanthobacteraceae bacterium (assembly GCA_040510815.1). Classification (GTDB taxonomy): domain Bacteria; phylum Pseudomonadota; class Alphaproteobacteria; order Rhizobiales; family Xanthobacteraceae; genus VAZQ01. The sequence goes on from JBEVIH010000002.1 coordinate 37,713, forward strand.
ACCACGCGAAGCTCGGGCGCCGCCCACAGGCATTGGTGGCCGGTGCCGGCGGGAAGCACCGCCACGTCGCCGGCCGTGAGGTCGAGCACTTCGCCGCCCACGCCGCCGAAGCGCACCCGGGCGCGGCCGCGAGCGATGCCGAGCGCCTCGTGAATCTTGGAATGATAGTGGACGTAAGGATAGATGCCGTTGCGCCACATCTCGCCCCAGCCGTGGCGGGCGAAGGTCTTCTCGATCACCGCCTCGGGATCGGGCGTGCCGGAAAGGTCGATGGCATTGCGATAGACCAGGAAGGGCAGGCGCGGGTTGTTGGGGATCGACCCGTCGTCGGCGAACATCAGGGCTTGCGGCTCGACCTGAATGGACATGGGATCCTCGGACGGCTGCCCTCTTAGCGCTTAAATGCAAACAGCCGGTGAATGGCTATGTCGAAGCGCGGATCGAGGTTTTCTCGTATTCGAAAGTATAAATAATCTCGATACCAAATCAGGGAGGACGCATGGTCACCCTCTACCACGGCAGGACCTCGGTGTGCTCGATCAAGGCGCGGCTCGCGTTGGCCGAGAAGGGCGTCGATTGGGACGGCAAGCTGCTCACGCTGCGGGGCGACCAGTTCGATCCCGCTTACATAAAGCTCAATCCCAACGCGGTGGTTCCGACCCTGGTGCATGACGGCAAGGTCATCATCGAGTCGACCGTCATCATGCATTACGTCGACGAGGTCTTTCCCGGCCCGTCGCTGTTGCCGTCCGACCCCGTCGGGCGGAGCAAGCTGCGCCTGACCACCAAGCTGATGGACGAATACGTGCACGTCTCCTGCATGACGATCACCTTTGCGACCGCCAACCGCGCCTCGCTCGCGCGCCTCACGCCGCAGGAGATGGAAGCCGAGCTCGCCAAGGCGCCCGATCCGAAACGCTCGGAGATCAAGCGCCAGGTGGTCGCCCAGGGCCTCGACGCGCCGCCGGTGGTCGAGGCGCTGCGCCAGCAGGAGAGGCTGCTCGACGCGATCGAGAAGGCCGCGCAGGATGCGCCCTACATCGCCGGGCCAGGCTGGTCGCTGGCGGACGCGGCGGCGACGCCCTATGTCTGGCGGCTCGACAAGCTCAAGCTCGCGCGCATGTGGGAGAGCCGGCCCGGCGTCGCCGGTTGGTACGACCGCATCCGCGCGCGGCCCTCGTTCAAGACCGCGGTCGAGGATTGGATGACGCCGGCCGACCACGAGCGCTACGCCAAGGAGCCCGACCCGTGGCCGAAGGTGCGCGAGCTGCTCAAGGCGGCGTGAACGTCGAGACAGACATGCGCGTGCGCGCGGCGTACCGCTTCACGCCGCCAGGTGGTCGCGCAGCAGCCGGCCATAGCCGGTGACGCCGTCGTATGCCTGCAGCAGCCGCAGCCCCGCCCAGATGCTCACCGCATTGTTGGCGAGCACCGGCTTGCCGAGCTCATGCTCCAGCCGCTCGACCACGGTCATCGACGGCCAATTGCCGCCCGGCATGATGATGGCGTCCGCCTCCGGCCGGTCGACCCGGCGGCCGAGCTCGTAGGCCGCCTGCGGGCCGGTCCGGCCGAGCTCGACCCCGGCAACGAATCCGGCGACCTCGCTGTTGACCACCTTGAAGCCGCTCGCCTCCATGAAGCCGACCATGGGTTTGTCCATGGCCTTGCTCCACGGCGCGCCGATCGCGATCTTCTCGACCCCGAGCCGCGTGAGCGCGTCGACGAACGCGGTCGCCGCCGTGGTGGCGGGCCGGCCTGAAGCATCCTCCATGCGCTTGATCAGCTCGCGGTCGTAACCTTTGCCCTTGGCGAGCGTAGGGGCGGTCGC
>JBEVIH010000003.1:0-11959 GCA_040510815.1 Xanthobacteraceae bacterium
TCGGTCGTGCCGCGCTGGGCAGCGGCCGGCTGGCCCGCTTTCGATTGCGCGGTTGCCGGCGTGGCTGTGGCCGGGCTCGGCGGGGTCGGCTGCAGCGCGACCGGCTCGGCGATGGGAGCGCTGCCGCGCGGCCAGGCGAAATCGTCGGCGCGACCGATCGGCGCGGTGATCGGCTCGCCTTTGGTGAGCACGCGGCTCGCGACCGGATCGGGTGTCGTCTGCCGCGCCGGCGCGCGGCCGCCGCCCATCAGCTCTTCCACCGGAGGCGCCGCGGACGCGGTCAGGGGGATCACCGGCCCGACCGCCGGACGCTGCGCCGGGCCGCCCGGCTTGGCGGCACCCGGCGTTCCCGGCTCGACCGGGATCGGCAGCGCGACCGGAACGGCCCGATTGGTGATGTGGCGCTGGATTTCGCGCTCGACATAGTGCGCCAGCTTGCGGGCGCCGAACTTGGTGAAAAAGATGCCGTCGCCGCTGCGCAGGCGCCGCGTCTGTCCTTCGTAATCGGGACCCTGCTGCGCGAACCGCCCCGACTCGTCGACGAAGCCGTCCCACACATCCACGTAGGTGATGCCCGCCTTCTCGGCCCGGCTGCGATAGATCTCGTTGAGATAGGCCGAATCCGAGCTCACCTTGGTGGCGCGCTGCGGCGGCAACCCGACCCAGATCACCGGAACGCCGGCGGTCTTCAATGCCGCCATGGCGGCATCGACACGCCGGATATAGGCGGCCTCCCACTTCTCGGTGTGGAAGTCCCAGGGGCCGAGGGCGCCGGCGCGGATCTGCTCGGGCGTGGGCGCCGGCTCGGGATTCTCTTGCGGCTCGAGTGCCTGCTGCTCGGGGTCAGGCGGCGTTGGCGCGGGCGGCGGCGGCGCCGCCTGCGGCGCCGGAGCGCCCGACTGAGCCTGCTGCGCCGTCGGCGCCTGCGGCGCCTTCGGTGCTGCCGGCGCGACCGGACGGGCGACGGGCGCCTTCTCGCGGATCGACTGGCGGTCGTTGTTGCCGACCATCATGACGATGTATTTGGGCTTTTCGGCCGCGATGATTTCCCTGGCGATCTGCGGCCACTCGATGTCGCGGCGCTGATCGTAGCGGATGAGGCCGGCCTCGGTGCGATGCTTGCGCACGACGCCGATCTCCGGCTTTTCGGAAAACGCTTCTTCGAGCCCGAGCGCCAGCCAGGCGGCCAACGCGTCCCCCATCACCACGATTTTGGTGGTGGCCTCGGGCTTCTTCTGCGCCGGCGCCGGCGCGCGCGAGTAATCCATCGGGGCTTCGCGCGACGGGTCGCCGCGGTACTGCTGCTGACGATTTTCAAACGGCGACCAGAAGCCGCCACCGAAGGGACTCGAGGGTTGCTGCCGTTGCGGCTGCTGCTGCTGCTGCTGGCGCCCGCCCCAGGGCTCCCAGAACTGCGCCTGCGCGGGCAGCAGCAGGGCAACGCTCAGGACGGTCGCGGCCGCCGCCACAACACTCCGGGACTTGACCGGTAAACCCATGCCCATCCGCCGTTTTTGTTGCCGTTCCGCCCTCGGCCGGGCCCGTCAACGGGCCGCCGGCCACCATCGGCTAACCAGCCCGACAAAAATGTCAACTTGAAGATCGGCCGGTAGTTACCCAATGGCGGGTAAACCCACACAAATCCAGGGTTATTGGCCGCGCAACCGCTCCAGCACCGTCCCCGAGGCAAAGCCGTCGGGAACCTGGCCGATCGACGACTGGTATTGGCGGATCGCGGCGCGCGTCCTGCCGCCCAGCCGTCCATCCGGCTCGCCCACATCGAAGCCGCGCTGCGCCAGGTGCTGCTGCAACTCATAGCGCTCGGTGCGCGAGAGCACCCGCTCGTGGCGCGGCCAGGGCTGTGCGAACGGCTCGCCGCCGCGCAGCCGGTCGGCGAGATGGCCGATGGCAAGCGCATAGGCTTCAGCCGGGTTGTATTTCATGATCACGCGGAAATTCTGCAGCATCAAAAAACCCGGCCCCTGCGCGCCGGCCGGCACCAGCAGATAGGCGCGATCGTCGGGGCGCGGAAACGTCTTGCCGCCGGGGCGACGGATGCCGGCCCGCTCCCATTCGCGCATGGTCAGCACGCGCGAGCGATCGGCGAGCAGATAGTTGAAGCCTTGCGGCACGACGACCTCGTAGCCCCAGGTCTGGCCGGCCACCCAACCGTCCTTCTTCAGGTTGTTCGCCGTCGACGCGATCATGTCGGGCATCGACTCGACCACGTCGCGGCGGCCATCGCCGTCGAAATCAACGGCGTAGCGCTTGAACGAGGTCGGCATGAACTGGGTCGGGCCGAAAGCGCCCGCCCACGAACCCTTGAGGTGGTCGGCCGTGACATCGCCGCGTGCCAGGATTTCCAGCGCCGACAGAAACTCCTCGCGGAAATAGTCCTGCCGGCGGCCGATGCAGGCGAGCGTCGCCGTCGAGCGGATCACCGAGCGCTCGCCGATCTGGGTGCCGTAGTTGGATTCGACGCCCCAGATCGCCGCGATGAAGTACCGGTCGACGCCATAGGCCTTCTCGACCGCGTCGAAGGTCGCCCGATGCTGCGTCAGGATCGCGCGGCCGTTCTCGATCCGCGCGTCGTTGACCAGGATATCGAGATAGTCCCAGATCGATTTCGTGAACTCGGGCTGGCCATCGAGCAGGTCCATGATCCGCAGCTCCGGCGCGAGACCGGAGGTGTTGGCATCGAAGGCCGCGCGCGAGACGCCGCGCTGCTCGGCCAGCGGCCACAGACCGGCGAGGCAATTGCGGAAATTGCCGGCGGCGTCGCGGATGGCCTCCGCCGTCATCAGCGGATGGCCGGATGACCCGGACTCGCCGCTCCATTCGGGGGCGAACGACGGCGCGGCCGGAGCCGCCGCCGGCGGCGCGGTGGTGCCGGTGCTGCCGGTGGTCGCGGGGCTCCGATTAAACAGCGAGCGGATGTCGAAGCCCTGGCCGAGCACGGGGACCGTCAATGCCGTGGCGGCGAGAACGGCCGCTGCGAAGGCGCACATCGATCGGGAAAATCTTGCCATCTTGCTTCCGCTCGGGTCGATTGCTGGGCGCGGCTATCGGGAACCTATATGGTTGCGGGACCGTTAACGACTGTCATTGCCGCCCATGCACCTTCGCCCGCCGTGCTGCCTCAACCGATTGTCGGCAGCCTTCGGTTATGCGCTATCCGGCCACGACGCCTTCAGCCGAGGTTTACACCTGCGAACTTCGGCAATACGGAGACGGCGGGGTCGGAAGTTTCCCACTACAATCCCAGCCAGATCATGAAACCGATTCGCAAAGCCGTCTTCCCGGTCGCCGGGCTGGGAACCAGGTTCCTGCCGGCCACCAAGGCCGTGCCGAAGGAGATGCTGCCGGTGGTCGACCGGCCGCTGATCCAGCACGTGGTGGACGAGGCCCGTGACGCCGGCATCGAGCATTTCATCTTCGTCACCGGCCGCAACAAGGCGGTCATCGAGGACCATTTCGACCGCCAGTTCGAGCTCGAGCGCACGCTCACCGAGCGCCAGCGGCACGCCGATCTCGAGGCGCTGGCGCGCGACCTGCCGGGGCCGGGCACCGCAAGCTTCACGCGCCAGCAGTTGCCGCTGGGCCTGGGCCATGCGGTGTGGTGCGCGCGCGAGCTCGTCGGCCATGAGCCGTTCGCGTTGCTGCTGCCCGACATGCTGATCCAGCACAATCCCGGTTGCCTCGCCCAGATGATCGACGCGGCGCGCGGGGTCGGCGACGGCGCCAACGTCATCGCCGTCGAGCAGGTGCCGCACGACCGCGTCCACATGTATGGCGTGGTCGGCGTCGGCGAGCGCAAGGGCAAGCTGTTCTCGCTCACCGAGATGGTGGAGAAGCCGCCGCGCGAGAAGGCGCCGTCGAACCTCATCATCACCGGCCGCTACATTTTGCAGCCCGAGATTTTCAGCATCCTGGCAGCCGGGAAGCGCGGCGCCGGCGGCGAGATCCAGCTCACCGACGGGATGATCGAGCTCGCCAAGACCCAGCCGTTCTATGGGCTGGAATTCCAGGGCCGCAGCTTCGATTGCGGCTCCAAGGTGGGCTTCCTGGCTGCCAACGTGTCCTATGCGCTCGAGCGCAGCGACATCGCGCCGGCGATGCGGGCGGAGCTCAAACGGCTGCTCGGCGACTCGTAGGGTGGGCAAAGGCGCGCACTTGCGCGCCGTGCCCACCTCGTTGGTCGGTGGCGCGAGAAACGCGTGGGCACGGCGCACTCACCGCCGAGCCTGTGGCGATCGCTCGGCATGCGCCTTTGCCACCCTACGTTCGCCATTCGCCTCGCGTCAGCGCTGCAGCCGCAGCCCGACCAGCCAGATATGCGCCCAGTAGTCGTTCCCGGGCTCATTCGAATAACGCCATTCCTGCCGGTATTCGCCCTTGAGCTGAATCTCCCGCGTCAGGCTGTAGGCCAGCGCGCCCGACGCAAGATAGCGATAGTCCTCGCGCGGCGACCCGACATAGTCGTCGAAGCCGCGCGTGAATTTGAGCGTGGCCACCAGCCAGCGCCGGAACGCGTGGTCGACCTGGATGGTCATGTCGCGGGTGAACGCGCCCGAGACGCCCGGAATCGTCGATTCCGCGACCGTCGTCGAGGCGTTGAGCTTCACGGTGGTGAGCGCGGTCCATAGCCAGACGAGCGAGGCATCGACGGTCCAGCCGCTGACATCAGCGAGCGTCGGGTCCTTGTAGCGGCGCGTCAGATATCCGAGCGAAAGCTCACCGGTGAGGTTGCGGGCGGCCTCGATCGTCGTGCCGGCCTTGCCGTAGCCCCCTTGCGACGAGCGGTTGTTGCCGCCCGCGTCGAGCTCAAGGTCGTAGGCGCGGATGTTGGCACCCAACTCGATGAACGGCTTCACCCCCGGCGTGAGCTCGTAGCTGTTGCGCAGCACAGCGCCGTACTGGTTGTAGTTGCGATCGGCGTTGCTGGAGGTCGAGCCATCGACGAATTCCGAGTCGTTGTAGACCGTCCGATCGAAGGTGCCTTTGGCGATGACCTCGAACCGGTTGAAGCGCTGCCCGATCCCGGCGGTGCTGCCATAGGTCTGGGCGATCGGCAGCTTGGCGAGATCGGCCTGGATGTTGGGGCTGCCGGGAGCATCGGTGAACAGGAGGTAACGGCCTTCGAGCTCGATGCGGGTCTGGCTGGTCACGTCGATGCGGGCGTTGGCCTTGGCGTCGACCGACGGCCGATCGATCGAGTGATAGGTGTCGTAGGTGGTATAGGAGCCGCGCAGATTGGCGGTGAACTCGTGGCGCGACCAGTCGGTTTTGACCAGAAGCTCCGGCGCGTAGACGTTGTACCATGAGCTGGCGGCGGGCGGCGCGGTGTTGCGCGGGGCATTGCTGTCCCAGCCGCGGGTATATTCGGAGGCCGGGCGCAGATTGAAGGCGCCGACCTGGATGCCGAGCGGATCGAACGGCTTCTCCTCCGGCGGCGGCCGCCGGCTCGGCGGCGTGGTGGCGATGGTGGCGGTGACCAGATCGGGGCCGAGAGGCGGTGCGCCCGGCCGGTTCTGAAGGCGGATGCGCGGCGCGAGCGGAGCGCTCGCCGGCTGCAGCTGCTTGGGCGTTGCCGCCGGCGGGTCGGTTCTCGTCGTCGTGCCGGGCTTCGCAGTCGCGTCACTCTTTGGTGCGGCGTCGGCGCCCGGCTGCGCACCCGGATCGGTCGCCGGCTTCGCCGGCTGGCCCGCCTTGCCCTTGGCCTTGCGCTTGGCTGCGTTGGTGGAATCGAACCCGCTCGTGCCGGCGCCCACCGCCGGCCGATAGGTGTAGCTCGGGACCTGGCTGAAACGCGAAACGTCGCCCTGCTGGCCGCCGCGTTTGGGCGGACGAAAGCGCGGCGGGTCTTGTGGATCGCCGTCGAGCACCGGCCGCATCAGCAACGGGTCCGGACTGCCGGTGCCCTGGGCGCCGGCTTCCCGGCCGGCCATGGTGAGCGACGCCACCAGCGCGCAGACCCGCAGCAGGAGCGCAAAAGGCGGATGACGACGACGCACCTGCAATCCTCAAGTCCTGGCTCGCGCTGTCCGTTGGTCCTGCCCGCGCCAGGAATCCCCGTTGAGATCAATACTTTGTACGGATGGCCGCCGCCCCCGGCGCGAGCCCGCCGGCGGCCGCGACCCGCGGCCGATAGGCTTTGGTTAACGAAGCTAAAACGGATATGGTTAACGGGGCGTTGACCGTGCCTGCGGGGCCTGTCCGATGGGTTCCGCGCGCTCCGCCCCTTGCCCTATAATCCGCGCGAAAGATCCCCATGGCGAAATCGAAGCCGTCCAGTAGCGAGAGGCCGACCAGCGAGCACGGCCGCGCCTTGATCGCGTCGGCGGTGCGCACGCTCGAGGCGGAAGCCGGCGGCATCACCGCGCTCTCGGCCGCGATCCACGACGGGCTCGGCCGCGCCTTCGTGGCCGCGGTCGACCTCATGCACGACGCTCGCGGGCGGGTGATCGTGACCGGCATGGGCAAGTCCGGCCATGTCGGGCGCAAGATCGCCGCCACCTTGGCCTCCACCGGCACGCCGGCCTTTTTCGTGCACCCGAGCGAGGCCAGCCACGGCGACCTCGGCGTGATCACGCCCGACGACGTGATCATGGCGCTGTCGTGGTCGGGCGAGACCGTCGAACTCAAGGACCTGGTCGACTATTCGCGCCGCTTCAACATCGGCCTCATCGCCGTCACCGCCGCCGCCGACAGCACGCTCGGGAAGGCGGCCGATGCCGTGCTGGTGCTGCCGCAGGCGCGCGAGGCCTGCCCGCACAACCTCGCCCCCACCACCTCGACCTTGATGCAGGCGGCGCTCGGCGACGCGCTGGCGGTCGCGCTGCTCGAGCGGCGCGGTTTCACGGCGCTCGATTTCGGCAAGCTGCATCCCGGCGGCCGGCTCGGCGCCATGCTCAAATTCGTGCGCAACCTCATGCATACCGGCGCCACGATTCCGCTGGCGGCGGCGGGCGCGCCGATGTCGGAGGCGCTGGTCGAGATGTCGGCCAAGGGCTTCGGCTGCGTCGGCATCACCGACGCGCGCGGCAGCCTGATCGGCATCGTCACCGACGGCGACCTGCGCCGTCACATGCGCCCCGATCTGCTGCAGGCGCGCGTCGAGGAGGTCATGACGCGCTCGCCGAAGACCGTCACGCCGGATCAGCTCGCCAGCGAGGCGCTCGAAATCCTCAATTCCTCGAAGATCACCGCGCTGATCGTCGCCGAGGCGGGCAAGCCGGTCGGCATCATTCACATCCACGATATCTTGCGCGCGGGCGTCGCCTGATCAGGGATCAGTAGTCATCGGATTTCTTGTCCGATCCCTGACAACTGATTGCTGACCTCTGGTCGTCACGTCGCCTCCACCATCAGGGCCGCGCCTTCGGCGCGCGCGATCCGCACCCGGCTGCCGGCCGGGACATCCGGTCCGGTCACGCGCCAGACCGTGTCGTCGATGCGGATGGTGCCGACGCCGCCGACGATCGGCTTGTCGAGCGTGAACTCGCGCCCGACATAGCCCTCCGCGCGCCGGTTGAGGAACGGGCTGTCGGCCGGCTTCTCGACCTTGCGGGCGAAATGCCGCCAGGCCGGCACCGCGGCGATCGCGAACACCGCGAAGGCGATCAGCTGCGCCTGCCACGACCAGACCACCGCGCTCGAAACGATCCCGACCAGGATCGCCGAGAGCCCGAGCCACAGCATGAACATCCCCGGCGCGAGGATCTCGATCAGCAACAGCAGCGCCGCCAGGATGAACCAGTTCCAGGAGCCGAGCGAAACAATCCACTCCAGCATGGCGCGCTCTCCCTAAACGCGTGGGCCTGCGGTCGGCACGGTCGGCCGCCGCGGCGGCGCGGCGGGCGCGCCGTCCTTGCCGTCGCCGCCGAACGTCGCCTTGACGATCTCGCCGATGCCGGCGAGCGAGCCGAGCACGTTCATGGCCTCGATCGGCAGCATCAGCACCTTCTGGTTGGGCGACTGGGCGAGCTGGCCGAATGCCTTGAGATACTTTTCGGCGACGAAGTAGTTGAGCGCGGCGATATCGCCGCGGGCGACCGCCTCGCTCACCATGTCGGTCGCCTTGGCTTCCGCCTGCGCGGAGCGCTCGCGCGCCTCGGCGTCGCGGAAGGCCGCCTCGCGGCGTCCTTCGGCTTCCAGGATCTGCGATTGCTTCTGGCCTTCGGCCTTGAGGATCGCCGACTGGCGCTGGCCTTCGGCTTCGAGGATCACGGCGCGCTTCTCGCGCTCGGCCTTCATCTGCCGTCCCATCGCCTGCACGAGGTCGGCCGGCGGCACGATGTCCTTGATCTCGATGCGGTTGACCTTGACGCCCCACGGCGACACCGCGGCGTCGACCACCCGCAACAGGCGCTCGTTGATCTCGTCGCGATGCGACAGCATCTGGTCGAGATCCATCGCGCCCATGACCGAGCGGATGTTGGTCATGGTGAGCACGATGATGGCCTGATCGAGCCTGGCGACCTCGTAACTCGCCTTGGCGGCGTCGAACACCTGGTAGAACGCGACGCCGTCGACGGTGACGGTGGCGTTGTCCTTGGAGATGACGTCCTGCTGCGGGATGTCGATCACCTGCTCCATCATGTTCATCTTGCGGCCGATGCGGTCGAAGAACGGGACGATCACCGTCAGCCCGGGCTGCAGAGTCCGGGTGTATTTTCCGAACCGCTCGACGGTCCAATTGTAGCCCTGCGAGACGGTCTTGACGCCGGCGAACAAGGTCAGGATCGCGAGCGCCACGAGGACGATCGCGAAGACATCAAAGCCGAACATGGGAGTGCCCTCTCGTTGCGTATTTCGGCGAAGCCTGCCCGGACTTATCCGGGGCGGCCTTCGGTTCGCCGGCAGAAAACGCAGCAACCCAACAAGCATGTGCCGCTGAAATGTGGAGAACGCGCCGGGTGGCCGCAAGTGCCGTTAAGTATTTGCGTATTGCGGTGCACAGGCGGCTTGAATTTCACCCGCCTGCGACTATGCGCGGTTGGTTTCAAACCCAACCTTTGCCCGCGCGCAACGCCGGACGGAGCCTGCGACGGCGAATGAAATCGCCCCGCCGAAAGCCCTCTTGACATTGGCTGAAATATATTCAATGAATATTATTCGATGAATATGAGACGCTGAATGTCGCCCAGGCGCTATCGATTGGACCGCCGAGCCGAGACGGCCGAAGAGACTCGCCGCCGCATCGTCGAGGCGACCTATTCATTGCATGGCGAGCGGGGAATCTACGCGACCACCATGACCCACATTGCGGAGCGCGCCGGCGTCAGCGTCGGCACCGTCTATCACCACTTTCCGACCTACCAGGACGCCGTGTTCGCCTGCAGCCAGCACGTCGCCGCGACCATCCCGTTCCCGACCGCCGACATCTTCGCCGGGCTGTCGACGCTGGACGAGCGGGTGCGGCGCCTGGCGCGGGAAACCTTCGGCTTCTACGAGCGGCTGCCGGCATACGAACGCATCCGCTCCGAGCGCTGGGGCATGCCGCCGATCCAGGCGCATGTCGAGCGGGAGGAGAACGACCGGCTTGCGCTCGCGCGCGAGGCGCTGCGGCCGTTCAAGGTCAAGCCGCGGCTGGTCGAGGCATGCGCCGCGCTGCTCGACGTCGCGGTCTATGGCGCGTTCACGCGCAACGGCCTCACCCCGGCCAAGGCCGCCGAGGAAGTGTCGGGCTTCATCCTGGCAAGACTCGCCGCCGAGGCATCCCGCGCCGCGTCCCGGTGAAGCAGGACAGAAATCGACCAAAGGAGATCAGCCATGCAGGTCAAGACCGACGAGATTGCCGACGGCATTTATCGCCTCTCCGTGCACGTGTCCGACATCGCGCCGCCCGCCGGCTTCACCTTCAATCACTTCCTCATCCGCGCCGATGAGCCGATGCTGTTTCATTGCGGGCTGCGCGGGATGTTTCCGGCGCTGTCGGAGGCGGTCGCGCGACTCATCCCGGTCGAGCAGCTGCGTTGGATCGGATTCGGCCATGTCGAAGCCGACGAATGCGGCGCGATGAATTCATGGCTCGCCGCCGCGCCCCGCGCCCAGGTCGTCCACGGCGCGACGGCCTGCATGGTGTCGGTCAACGATCTCGCCGACCGGCCGCCGCGCACGCTGGCGGACGGCGAGACCGTCGATCTCGGCGGCAAGCGGGTGCGCTACGTCGACACGCCGCATGTCCCGCACGGCTGGGAAGCCGGCGTCCTTTACGAGGAGGCCTCGGGCACCTTGCTGTGCGGCGATCTCTTCACCCATCTCGGCAATGGCCTTGCGTTGACCGACAAGGACATCGTGGGACCCGCGATCGAAGCCGAACGACTGTTTCACTACACCAGCCTCGGCCCCGCCACCGCGCCCAATGTCCGCAAGCTCGCCGCGCTCAAGCCGCGCACGCTCGCGGTCATGCACGGCGCCTCCTTCAACGGCGACGGCGCCCGCGCGCTCAACGCGCTCGCCGACCACTATGCGGCGGAGCTCGATGGCGCGATGCTGCGGCGCGCCGCCTGAGGCTCAGACCCAGCCCTTGAGCTCGCGCAGCGCCATCTGCGCGATCACCAGCATGCCTTGCGCGCTGTCGTTGAGGCACGGGATGGCGGCGAAGTTCTCGCCGCCGTGCAGCTTGAAGATGTGCGCGTTCTCGACCGCGATCTCCTCCAGGGTTTCGAGGCAATCGGCCGAGAAGCCGGGCGTGATCACCGCGACATTTTTCACGCCGCGCTTGGCGAGACGTCTCATCGTGCGATCGGTCGCCGGCCCAACCCATTTGGCGCGGCCGAAGCGCGACTGGAACGTCATCATCAACGTGGATTCGTCGAGCTTGAGCTCATCGCGCAACAGCCGCGTGGTCTCGACGCAATGGGCGTAATAGGGGTCGCCCTTGTCGACGTACTCCTGCGGCACGCCGTGGAAGGAGGCGACGATGACGTCGGGCTTGAGTTCGAGCCGGGCAAGCTCGGCGTTGGTCGACGACGCGAGTGCCTCGATATAGGCGCGATCGTCATAGTAGGGCGGCGCAATGCGCAACGCCGGCTGCTTGCGCATGCGCGTGAGCACGCGGAACACCTCGTCGCCAACGGTCGCGGTGGTCGCCGCGCAATATTGCGGATAGAGCGGCAGCACCAGGATGCGCTCGCAGCCTTGCGCCACCATGGCCTCGAGCCGCGATGCGATCGACGGGTTGCCGTAGCGCATCGCCCAATCGACCATGAGGCGCCTCCCCAGGGGCTCGAGCCTGACGGCCAGCTTCTCGGCCTGCGAGCGCGTGATGGTCTTGAGCGGGGACTCGTTTTTCTCCTGGTTCCAGATCTTGCGGTAGTCGCGGGCTTTGCGCCGTGGCCGCACCGGCAGGATGATGCCGTTGAGGACAAGCTTCCACAGCCGACCCTGGTTCTCGATCACGCGCGGGTCGGAGAGAAACTCCTTGAGATAGCGGCGCACGGCCGGCGCGTCGGCCGCATCCGGCGTGCCGAGATTGACCAGCAGCACGCCGATCTTGCCGGCCGCGGCCGGCGGGCGCTCGCCAGCAAGGGCGGTGGCCGCGGCTTCGGCTATGGGTGACGCCTCATTCATCGTAATCCATTGTATGCGATAGCGGCGCCCCGTGCATGCGTGCTAAGCACGCAACCCCGCCGCATCGCGCTCGACCCAAGTCCGCCCATGCCCGCCATTCGCCGCCTCGCCGCCGCCCTGCTGATCGCGATCCTGCTTGCCGGCACGGCCACGGCTGAGACCGCGCGCGTCACCTTCATCCTGGTCAATGACATCTATTTGATGGCCGACCAGATGATGTCCGATGGAAAGCGGCGCGGCGGTTTCGCGCGGCTTGCCGCCGTGGTCAAGGCCGAGCGCGCCAAGGCGCGCGCCGCCGGCGGCCATGTGATCTTCGCGCATGGGGGCGACACGCTGTCGCCCTCGCTGATGTCGGGCATCGACCGCGGGGCGCACATCATCA
>JBEVIH010000004.1:0-36959 GCA_040510815.1 Xanthobacteraceae bacterium
AGCAGTAGTTCTTGCCGACCACGCCGGTCTGCGCCGCCGGATCATAGGGCTGGCGCCCGAGAGCAGCATCAGGTGCACGTTGTTGATGGCATAGGCGCATAGCAGCACGATGCCCGCGGGCTGCTCGAACTCCTCGCCGTTGAGCAGATTCGTATAGGCCACGCCGGTCACGCGCTTGCCGTCCGAATCCTTGAGCACCTTGGTCACCCACGAATGCGTGCGCAGCTCGAAGTTCGGATTGCGCATCGCAATCGGGATCACCGCGACGTCCGGGCTGCCCTTGGCATTCGCCTCGCAGCCGAAGCGTTGGCAATAGCCGCAGTATTGGCAGGCGCCGAACTTCGCGCCGTCCGGATTGGTGTAAGCGCGCGAGGCGTTCGCCGACGGACGCGGGAACGGATGATAGCCGTTGTTCTTGGCGGCCGCGGTGAACATCTGGCTCGCCAGGATCGGCGTGAGCGGCGGCAGCGGATATTCGCGGGCGCGCGGCGCCTCGAACGGATTGCCGCCCGGCTGGATCTCCCCGCGAATGTTGCCGGCCTTGCCCGAGATCGCCGCCGTGTATTCGAACCGGTCGTAATAGGGTTCGAGCTCGGCGTAGATGATGCCCCAGTCCTGGATCGTCATGTCGGCAGGAATGTAGCTCTTGCCGTAACGCTCCTCGTACATGGAGCGCACCTTGAACTCCATGTCGGTCCAGCGCCAGGTATGGCCGCTCCAGTGCACGCCCGAGCCGCCGACGCCTTCGCCCGGCAGGAACGAGCCGAGCCGCCGCATCGGCAGCGCCTCCTGCGACGGATTGTTGCGGATCGTGAGCGTGTCCCGCGCCGTGTTCTGCATCAGCTCGTGGCGGATCACGTAGCGCAGCTCGTCGCGGATGTTGGGCACCGCGTAGTCCTTGTCGGTGGTCCGCCTGGGGCCGCGCTCGAGCGCGACCACCTTCAGCCCCGCCTCGGTCAGCTCCTTCGAGAGGATGCCGCCGGTCCAGCCCAGGCCGACCACGACGGCGTCGACTTCCTTCAATTTCGTGACCATGTCGCCCTCCCGTCAGCTCATGTCCGCGATACTGAGCGGAGTGGCGGGAAATTTCTTGTCACGGTACTTCTCGACGTTCTCCCGATGCACCGCGACCACGCCCGGGAAACCGATCAGCCGCCAGCCCGCCTTGTTGCGATTGCCGCCGTGGATCGGGTCCGAGAACATCCCTTGCATCACGGTCTGATAGAGGGTGGTCCAGAACACGGAGGCCGGCGGCCCGTTCTCGAAGCTCAGCTTGCCGGTGGAGAGCGCGAGCAGCACCTCCTCGCGCTGCTGTTCCGTGAGCCCATCGAACGGCTTGCCGTAGGCTTTGCGGCAATGCGCGTTGGTCGCTTCGACACCGGCGCGGTAGAGCTGCGCAGGCGTGAGCGGCAACTGGTAGCCCTGGCTCGGCACGCCCAGCTTCCACGGGCCCTGCATGTAAAGGCGATCGCCCTTGCCCCAGCCGCCCGCGAGCGCCCGATCGATGTAGACATTGATGCCGATGTCGGTGCCCTTGGGGGTGAGCTCGTCGGCGGGCACCATGTGATCGACCAGCGCCTCGACGAACGCGGCCTCCTCGAGATTCAAGAACTCGTAGCCCGGCGCGACCGATGCGGCGGTCGGCGGCGCGGTGGGCTGCTGCGCCTGCGCGCTCTGCGGCGGATTGAGGCCGGTGGTTGCGGTGGCGGCGGCAGCGCCGCCGACGACGGCGCCCTTGAGAAAGTCGCGACGGCCAAGACCTTGATCTTTCATGGGCTCCTCCCTCGCTCCGGGTTGTTCTTTAGCCCCCGGATGACGTGTCTTGTGCACATCACGATGCGCCTTTCGGGCCATACCGGCAAGCCGGTTGCAGACCTGGGAGAGGCGGGTTGCCGGTGGCGGCCACTCAGGCGGAATGCGCGTCCGTGCGGAGCGCGCAGATCGTCGAGCAGCGCCACCTTCGCCGCCGACGGCTGCCTGCCCATCAGCGAGACGACGATCATCGTCGCGAAGCCGGCCACCAGCCCGAACACGCCGCGCGCGATGTTGCGGACGTTGAACCAGCCGAGCCCGAGGGCGCCGTCGCGGCCTGTCAAGCAGCCAAGTTGTGCTATGCTGTCAGACGTTGCCGGCGACGTTGGCCCAAATGCCGTCGACGGGGAGACCGAACGAGTGGCCGAACCGACACGCTATCGTCTGGTGATCGCCGACGACCACCCGCTGTTTCGCGGCGCCTTGCGCGAGGCCGTTTCCGGCCTGTTCGAGGAGGTGGAGATCGCGGAGGCCGGCTCCTTCGACGATGTCGCCGCGCTGCTCGAACGCGGCGGGGAAGTCGATCTCATCCTGCTCGACCTGACCATGCCGGGGGTGCGGGGCTTCTCCGGGCTCATGTATCTGCGCGCGCAGTATCCGAGCGTGCCCATCGTGGTGGTGTCGGCCAACGACGATCCCGCGGTGATCCGCCGCTGCGTCGAATTCGGCGCCTCGGGCTTCATCCCCAAGACGCTCGGCATCGAGGCGATCCGCGGCGCGATCGCCCGCGTGCTCGAAGGCGGGGCCTGGATGCCGCCCGACATCGACCTCGGCGCCGGCTCCGACGCCGAGACCGCCGACCTCATGACCAGGCTGGCGTCGCTGACGCCGCAGCAGGTGCGCGTGCTGATGATGCTGTCGGAGGGGCTGCTCAACAAGCAGATCGCCTACGAGCTCAGCGTGTCCGAGGCGACCGTGAAGGCCCACGTCTCCGCGATCCTGCAGAAGCTCGGCGTCGAGAGCCGCACCCAGGCGGTGATCGCCGCCTCCAAGATCGAGCTCGGCCAGTGGCCGCAGACCACGGGCGCCGGACATTAGCATGTCCCGGAAAAGTGGGAACCGGTTTTCCGAGAAGGACATGCGCCAACCAAACGAACTCGCGCATGTCCCGGAAAAGTGGGCACCGGTTTTCCGAAAAGGACATGCGCCAATAAAATGAAGCTCAAGCGCATCCCGATTCAACCCAATCGGGATGCGCTCTGAGTGTGGTGGGCGCTACTCCGCCGCCGCCACGCGCTGCACCCGCCACTGCGTCAGCAGGGCGCGCAACGCCGCCGGCTTGACCGGCTTGTTGAGCAGCTGGATGCCGTGGGCGCGGGCTTCCTCGCGCACGTGCGGGCTGCGATCGGCGGTGATCAGGATGGCGGTGAGGTCGGCGCCGAAGCGCCGGCGCAGCTCGGCGATCGCCTCGATGCCGTTGCCGTCGTCGAGGTGATAGTCGACCAGGAGGCCGTCGAGCGACACCTTGGCTTCGATAACGACGGTGATCGCCGTCTTGAGGTTCGGCGCCTTGAAGACCCGGCAGCCCCAGCCGCCGAGCAGCGTCTCCATGCCGTCGAGGATCGCGAGATCGTTGTCGATGCACAGCACGGCAATGCCGGAGAGCTGCACGCGATCGACTGCCCGCGTCTCCCGCTGATCCTGGCTCACCGGAACGGCAGAGGAGAGCGGCACCTCGACCGAAAACTGCGATCCGCGGCCGACCGCCGAGACGACCGCGACCTTGTGGTCGAGAACGCGCGCGATCCGCTCCACGATCGAGAGGCCGAGCCCCAAGCCGCGCGCCACCTTGGCGCCCTGCTCGAGGCGATGGAATTCCTTGAAGATCGCCTGCTTCTTCGAAGGCGGAATGCCGAGCCCGGTATCGTAGACGCCGATGCGCAGCCGCCCGCGCCGCCGCCGGCAGCCGACCAGGACGCGGCCCGCGCCGGTGTACTTGATCGCGTTCGAGATGAGGTTCTGCAGCACGCGCCGCAACAACCGGCGGTCCGATTGTACCGCGAGCGAGCAGGACACGAATGTGAGCTGCAGCCCTTTCTCCTGCGCCAGCGGCGCGAACTCGACCTCGAGCTGGCGAAACATGTCCCCGACCCGGAAGCTGACGATTTCCGGCTTCATGGCGCCGGTGTCGAGACGCGAAATGTCCAGCAGCGCGCCGAAGATCTCCTCGACCGCGTCGAGCGAGGCATCGATGTTGCCGACGAGCTGGGCGTCGTCGCCGCCGCCCTGCCGCTCGACCAGGCTGGTGACGTAGAGCCGTGCGGCGTTGAGCGGCTGCAGGATGTCGTGGCTCGCCGCGGCGAGAAACCGGGTCTTCGAGATGTTAGCCTCGTCGGCTTCCGCCTTGGCGCGGCCGAGCGCGGTGTTGAGCAGGGTCAATTCCTCTGTGCGCTCCCGGACCCGGCGCTCGAGCGATTCGTTGGCCCGCTCGAGCTCCTCCGCCGCCTTAACGCTCGGCGTGATGTCGGTGAAGGTGGTGACGATGCCGCCGTCGGGCATCGGATTGGACCGCACCTCCATCACCAGGTCGCGCTCGGCGAATCGCTCCAGGAACGGCTCGCCGCTCGAGACGTAGCGCGAGAGCCGCTCGCGCACGAGCGCGTCGACCGCGTCCTTGTCGGAGGCGCTGTGCTCGGCGCTGTGGCGCAGGATGTCGTCGAGCCCGGTGCCGAGCCGGGTCAGCTGTTGCGGCAGGGCGAGGATCTCGCCGAATTGCCGGTTCCAGCAGAGGAGGTGCAACTCCTTGTCGAACACCGCGATGCCCTGCCGCACGTGGTCGAGCGCGGTTTGCAGGATTTCCCGGTTGTAGTGGATCGCGGCGTTGGCGTCGTCGAGCAGCTTGAGCGCCGCCTTGGTGGAGACGGTGCGCTTGCGCAGCAGCAGCGACAGCACGAGCCGCGAGGACGCCGCCCCGATCGCCGAGGCGAGCAGGTGCTCGGCGTAGCGCAGGAGCTGAAAATCCGCGTCGTTCTTGGGGTCGAGACCGATCCCGCGGCTGAGCGCATAGCTGTCGAACGAGGTGCGCGTGCGCTCCTCGCCGAGATAGCGGGCGACCGTGGTGGTCAGCTCCTCGACCGTCACCGAGGAGCGCCACAGCCGGAAGCTCGGCGTGATCGGCGTGAGGTTGGACGGAACGAACAGATCGGACTGCACCCGCTCGATCGAGGCTGGCTCACGGGCGAACGAGAACGCCACATAGGCCAGCACGTTGAGCGAGAGCGACCAGATCACGCCGTGGGCGAGCGGCGGCAGGTCGAGACCGAGCAGGCCCTGCGGGCGCAGCAGCGCAATGCCCCACGGCCCCTGGCTCAAGAGGCTTTGGCCGATGATGCCGGCGTCGGCGAAGCTCGGGACCAGCAGCGTGTAGGCCCAGACCAGGATGCCCACCGTCATCCCGGCCATCGCTCCGCGGGCGGTGGCGCGCCGCCAGATCAGGCCGATGAAGAAGGCAGGCGCGAGCTGTGCGACCGCCGCGAACGACAGCAGGCCGATCGACGCCAATTGCGCGTCGCCCGCCATGCGGTAGTACAAGTAGGCGAACAGCAAGATGACGCAGATCGCCACGCGGCGGATCATCAGCAACAGCCCGCCGACGTTTTCGCGGCCGGTGATCAGCGTCTCGCGCCGCTGCAGCACCAGCGGCATGACGATGTCGTTCGAGACCATGATGGCGAGCGCGACCGATTCGACGATCACCATCGCGGTGGCCGCCGAAAGGCCGCCGACGAAGGCCGCGATCGTGAGCAGGTCGGATCCCGCCGACAACGGCAATGCCAGCACGAACATGTCACTGTCGACCTGCCCGGACTTGAAGGTGAGCAGGCCCGCCACCGCGATCGGCACCACGAACAGATTGATCAGCACCAGATAGAGCGGGAACAGCCAGGCGGCGCGCCTGACCTCGCTCTCGCTGTTGTTCTCGACCACCGTGACGTGAAATTGCCGCGGCAGCAGCACGATCGCGAACAGCGACAACATGGTCATCGTGGCGAGCGTCGCGAACACGGGCTCGCGGCTGAGCACCG
The DNA here is from genome assembly GCA_040510815.1 of Xanthobacteraceae bacterium. Lineage (GTDB taxonomy): Bacteria > Pseudomonadota > Alphaproteobacteria > Rhizobiales > Xanthobacteraceae > VAZQ01. The sequence goes on from JBEVIH010000004.1 coordinate 5,838, forward strand.
CGGCGGTGTTGGGCTGCTCCCAGGCGCGCGCGAACAGTGAAAACGGACCGTCGAACATCCAGAACGTCACGAATATTCCGACGCTGACGAAGGCGACGAGCTTGACGATCGATTCGGTCGCGATCGCCAGCATCAGCCCGTCCTGGTGCTCGGTGGCGTCGATGTGCCGGGTGCCGAACAGCACCGCGAAGATCGCCATCGAGACCGCGACGTAGAACGCGATGTCGCCCAGCACCGGCTGGATCGCCCCGCTGGCTGGCCCGATGTGGACCAGGATCGTGCTCAACGAGGACGACACCGCTTTGAGCTGGAGCGCGATATAGGGAATCGTGCCGATGATCGCGATCAGCGCCACGGTGGCGGCGACGGTCTGCGCCTTGCCGTAACGGGCGGCGATGAAGTCGGCGATCGAGGTGATGTTCTGGGCCTTGGCGAGCCGCACGATGCGGATGATCAGCGGCCAGGCGAGCCCGATCATCAGGATCGGGCCGAGATAGATCGTCAGGAAGTCGTAGCCGGTGCGCGAGGCGAGGCCCACCGACCCGAAGAAGGTCCAGGATGTGCAGTAGATCGCGAGCGAGAGCGGATAGATCCACAGTCGCGAGCGGCCTTCGCGGCCGAACCGCCGCGTCCGATCGCCGTAGCTCGCGACCACGAACAGCAGGCCGATATAGCCGAGCGCGAACGCGATGACGACCCAGCCTTGCAGCATGCTCGATCCTGCGCCACCTTGGGAGGCGTGCCTCCCGCAAAACCGATCCTATCGCATCCGGGGCTGGGAATGCGAGGTCTCGACGCAACCCCGCTCATTGCGCTCGATGCCGTCGTGCTCGATACCGAGACGACCGGGCTCGATCCGGCATCCGCCCGCCTGGTCGAGGTCGCCGCCGTGCGCCTGACCGGGGGCCGGCTCGACGAGGCGTCCGCATTCCGGCGGCTGGTGCGTCCCGGCGCGCCCATCCCCGCCGCCGCCACCGCGATCCACGGCATCGATGACGCGGCCGTCGCGCAGGTGCCCGCTTTCGCCGCGGCGTGGCCGGAGCTCGCCGCCTTCATCGGCGATGCCGTGGTGATCGGACATTCGGTGGGGTTCGACCTTGCGATCCTCAAGCGGGAGTGCGAGCGCGCCGGATTGTCCTGGACACGGCCGCGCAGCCTGTGCGTCCGGCTGCTCGGCGAGGTCGCGCAGCAAGATCTTGCGGGTTACTCACTCGATCAGCTCGCGGCCTGGCTCGGCGTCGCGGTGGCCGGGCGGCATTCGGCGCTCGGCGACGCGGTCACGACCGGCCTAATCTTCCTTGCGCTGCTGCCGCGGCTGCGCGCCCGGAATATCCGCACTCTCGCGGAGGCCGAGCAGGCCAGCCGCGCGCTGACCAACGTTCTTGCCGACCAGCATCGCGCCGGCTGGGTGGAGGCGATTGCGTCCGCGGACGATGCCGAACGCGCGCTCAGCCGCATCGATGCCTATCCCTATCGCCATCGCACCGCCGACGTGATGAGCGCGCCGCCGAAATTCGTCGCCGCCGATGCGCCGATCGGCCGCGCGCTGGCGATGCTGATGGATGCGCGCGTATCCTCCCTGTTCGTCTTGCCGGCCGGCGGCCAAGCTGACGCGCCGGCGCGAGCGCAGGACACCGGCATCGTCACCGAGCGCGACGTGCTGCGGGCGATCGCGGAGCAGGGATCGGATGCGTTGGCGATGCCGGTGTCGCTGGTGGCGAGCCGGCCGCTGCTCGCCGTGCCGGCGAATGCTTTCGTCTATCGCGCCATCGGCCGCATGAGCCGGCACAAGGTGCGGCATCTCGGGGTCGAGGACGAGGATGGGCGGATCTGCGGCGCGCTGTCGGCGCGCGACCTCTTGCGCCTGCGCGCCGACGAGGCCGTCCTTCTCGGCGATGAGATCGATGCCGCCGGCGGTGTGCCCGATCTCGCCCGCGCCTGGGCCAAGCTTCCGCGCGCGGCGGCCGCGCTGGTGGTGGAAGGCGTGCCGGGTCGCGACGTCGCGGCGGTGATTTCGCGCGAGATCGGCGAATTGACGCGCCGCGCGGCGGTATTGGCGCAAGCGCGGCTCAAGGCCGACGGGCTCGGCGATGCTCCTTCCGGCTATACCGTCGCGGTGCTCGGATCGGCCGGCCGCGGCGAGAGCCTGCTGGCGATGGACCAGGACAATGCGATCGTCTTTGCCGACGGCGAGCCGGGCGGCGAGGCGGACCGCTGGTTCGAGCGGCTCGGCACGCTGGTCGCCGACACCCTGCACGACGTCGGCGTGCCCTATTGCAAGGGCGGCGTCATGGGGAAGAATCCACAGTGGCGCGGCTCGCTCGCGACCTGGCGCGCGCGCGTCGCCGGTTGGATCCGCCATTCGCGTCCGCAGGATTTGCTTTCGGTCGATATCTTCTTCGATCTCGACGGCGTGCATGGCGATACCGAGCTCGCGAGCTCACTGTGGCGACACGCATTCGACACCGCGCGCGGTGAAATCGGCTTCGTCAAGCTGTTGGCCGAGAGCGCGGGGCCGGTGGAGCCGGGGCTCACGCTGTTCCGCGGCTTCAACACCGTCGAGGGGCGGATCGACCTGAAGAAGGCCGGACTGTTCGGGATCGTCACGCTCGCACGCGTGCTCGCCATCCGCCACCACGTGGTCGAGCGCTCGACCGCGCGACGGCTCGAGGCGCTGGCGGCGCTCGGGCTCGGCAGCGCGCAGGATCTTGCCGCGCTCGCCGACGCGCAGGCCGTGTTCCTCGATCTCATCCTTGCACAACAGATCGAGGACATCGCTTCCGGAGTGCCGCCGACCAACAAGGTCGCGGTGAAACGCCTCTCCCGCCGCGACCGCGACCGATTGCGCGCCGCGCTCGAGCAGGTGCGCAATCTCGACGAGCTGGCGCGCGACCTGTTGTTCCGGAACTGACCGTCCCCGACCGATGCCGCCGTCTTCTCCCCCGCTGCGCATGCTTCTTGCTACTGCCGAGACCCTGCTGATCGCGGCGGTCGGCGGCGCTGCGTTTACGTTGATCGGCTTTCCCGCCGGCCTGGTCGCGGGCTCGATGCTGGCGGTGGCGGTGGCCGCGCTGGTCGGCCGTCCCATGCAGGTGCCGCTGGCGCTGGCGCGGGTATGCTTCGTGCTGGTCGGCATCCTGCTCGGCGCGGTGGTGACGCCGGAGACGCTGGCGGGAATCGCGGCCTGGCCCGGCAGCATCGCGATTCTGGCGCTGGCGGTGATCGCGATGATTGCCGCGACCGCGTGCTACCTGCGCTTCGTGCATGGATGGGACCCGCTGTCGGCGGTGCTCGGCGCCAGTCCGGGCTCGATGGCGCAGGTGCTGGCGCTGGCGGCCGAGCTGGGCGGCGACCTGCGCGGGATCGCGATCGTGCACACCATGCGCGTGCTGCTGATTGTGCTCGGGCTGCCGGCGGGGCTGGCGCTGTTCGGTTCGACGGTGGGGCCGATGACGCGCGTCACGGCGCCTGGTGCATCGCTCGCCGAGCTCGCGATCCTGGTGACGGTCTCGACCGCCATGGCGGTGGTGGTCGCACGGACGCGGTTTCCGGGTGGCCTGCTGTTCGGCGCCATGGCCGGGTCGGGATTTCTGCACGGCGCGGGATTGATCCACGCAAACCTGCCGTGGTGGGCGGGGAGCGCCGCGGTGGTGACGCTCGGTGCCGTCGCCGGCGCGCGCTTCGCCAATACCAGCCCGCGCATGATGCTGGACTATCTCGGCGCCGCCTTCGGCTCGTTCGCGGTCGCGGCCGCCATCGCGTCCTGCTTTGCCCTCGCCGTCGTGGCGTTGCTGCCGTTCCGGATCGCCGACGTCATCGTGGCGTTCGCGCCCGGCGCGCAGGACACGATGATGGTGCTGGCGCTGGCGCTGCATCTCGACCCGGTCTTCGTCGGGGCGCACCACCTCGTGCGGTTCCTGATCGTCACCTTCTCGGTTGCCGTGGTCGCGCGGCGCCTGGGCCCGCCGACGCCGCCGCGCCAGCGCTGGCGGCGGCCGGGGCAGGGGACGTTCGATGATTGATGGCGCTTGGAGCGCCCGCTTGCGCGGGCGATGACCGTTCAGGGTCGGGCAATCACTCCGCGGCCAGCGCGCGGTCCTTGCGCGGCAGGCCGAGCTGCTCCCAGACATCGACCAGCGCCTCGGCGAGCGCGTCGATCAGCGTGTCCTCGTGGTAGGGCGAGGGCGTGATGCGCAGCCGCTCGGTCCCCTTCGGCACCGTCGGGTAGTTGATCGGCTGGATGTAGATGCCGTGCGCGGCGAGCAGGAGGTCGGTCGCCTCCTTGCACTTCTCCGGATCGCCGACGAACACCGGCACGATGTGGGTGTCGCTCGCCATCACCGGCAGGCCGGCGGCGCTGAGCACCGCCTTGACGCGGCCGGCGCGTTCCTGGTGGCGCTCGCGCTCGAAGCTCGAGGTCTTGAGATGCCGGATCGCCGCGCATGCCGCCGCGCAGATCGCCGGCGGCAGCGCGGTGGTGAAGATGAAGCCGGGCGCGTAGCTGCGCACCGCGTCGATCAGCGCCGCCTTGCCGGCGATGTAGCCGCCGAGGCAGCCGAACGCCTTGGCGAGCGTGCCTTCGATCACGTCGACGCGCGCCATCGCGCCCTGCAGTTCGGCCTGGCCGCCGCCGCGCGGCCCGTACATGCCGACGGCGTGCACCTCGTCCGCATAGGTCATCGCGCCATAGCGCTCGGCGAGGTCGCAGATACGGTTGATCGGCGCCACGTCGCCGTCCATGGAATAGAGCGTCTCGAACACGATGAGCTTCGCCCGCCGCGGGTCGGCCGCCTTCAACAGCGCCTCGAGGTGAGCCATGTCGTTGTGGCGGAAGATCTGCTTCTCGCACTTCGACTGCCGCACGCCCTCGATCATCGAATTGTGGTTGAAGGCGTCGGACAGGATCAGGCAGTCCGGCAAGAGCTTGGCGATGGTCGAGATGCCGGTCTCGTTGGAGACGTAGCCCGACGTGAAGACCAGCGCCGCGTCCTTGCGGTGGAGGTCGGCGAGCTCGCGCTCGAGCTCGACCAGCGGATGATTGGTGCCGGCGATGTTGCGGGTGCCGCCGGCGCCGGTGCCCATGCGGGTGGCGGCATCGACCATGGCGCCGATCACCTTGGGGTGCTGGCCCATACCGAGGTAGTCGTTGGAGCACCACACGATGACGTCGCGCGGGCCTTGCGGCGAATGCCAGATCGCGCGCGGAAACCGCCCGGCCTGTCGCTCGAGGTCGGCAAAAATCCGGTAGCGCCGCTCATCCTTGAGCCGGGCAAGGGCGTTCGCGAAAAACACGTCATAGTTCATCGACTTGGTCTTCCCGACAGTGATTGGGCGCTGTTTGGAACGCTGCCAAGGTAGTTTTAGAGACGTTCCAGGGCCTTTGTCGAGGCGGTAAATGGGGTACCCCAACTCTGCGGCTTTGATTGGAGCAAGAATAATCAAAAAATAGGAGGAAGGCATCCACCGTTCGGTGGAGCCCTGGGCCGGCCCCCATGGATCCCCATAAAGAAGCGCTATTGGCCGACCGGCCCCGGGGCGCCGGCGGTGACCTCGAAGGCGAAGCGGAATCGGGGCAAATCCTCGCCCGGATGGTCGTCCGCATAGGTCAGCTGGGGCAGCCGGTAGTTGTTCGGCCGGGTCTCTTTGCCCTTGTAGATCGCCGGATAGAGATCGATGAAGTGCCAGCCGGGCTCGCCGGTCGCCTGCATGACGATCTCGACGTCGCCCTGGCTGTTGAAGGCGCAGGCGTAGCCGCTCACCGCGTTGTCGTAGACCACGGTGTAGATGTTGGCGGTCTCGCTCCAGCCCACGCCCTTGAGATGGACCCTGAACGTGGTCCCCACCGGCCCGCGGGCGACGTCGAGTGGCAGCGCGGTCGGCGCGATCCAGAAGGCCCCTTGCTTCTTCGTCCCGCCGGCATCGACCCAGAGGTTATGAACGCCGCCGAGGTCGTCCGGCGCCTTGAAGCGGAATTCGGTGCGGCCGGACGCGTCCGCCGTGCCCTCGGCGATCACGCGCGACTTCTCCTCCCATCCGGCGCCGGTCATGCGGTTGCCGACGACCGTGTTCCAGTTGAGCCGATAGGTCTTGCCGGCCTCGAAGCCGCTGCCCGCGACCACGACCGGCTGCTCGATCCCCGAAAACGCCGGCGTTGCGACCAGGTCACCCTGGGGTGGTAGCGAGCGGACCTCCCGCTGCGCCTGCTGCGCGGGCGGCGGCGGCAGCACCGGCGCGCCCGGCGTGATGGTGAAGCCGAGCTTGAACTGCGGGCGGTCCGGCACCGGCGACTGCTGGGTGTTCCGGTACGGAGAGCCGAAGTCCGAGTGCAGCATTTCGATGATGTGCAGGCCGGTGTGACCGGTGGCGGGAATGGTGAAGCGCGCGGTTCCGCCGGTCGTCACCGTCGAAATAAATCCGGTGAACTTGTTGTCGTAGAGCAGGACCCAGCTCCCCTCCAGCTCGCGCCAGCCGATGCCCTGCACCTCGATCGCGATCGGGGTGCCGAGCGGTCCGCGGTCAGCGGCAAGCTTCACCGTCATGTCGAGCTTGAACGCGGTCTGCGTCAGCAGACGGTTGCCCTGCTGCAGGACGATGTCATGCAGGAAGCCGAAGTCTTCCGGCGCGATGAAGCGCGCGGCGATGCGGCCGGCCTTGTCGCTCTTTACGGTGTCGATCCGATAGGCCACCGGCGTGTATTCACGGCCGTGGTACTCGGCGATCGTGACCTTCCAGCGCCCTTTCACGGTGCGCCAGACGAGCTCGAATTCCTGCTCGGCGGGAAAGCCATCGCCGGTCACCTGTAGCGGCGTCCCGACCGGCCCGTGCTCGGGCGCGACGCTCAGCCGTCCGACATAGCCGCCGGCGGGCTCCGCCACCGCCACTTCGGGACCGAGCTCGACCGCGCGCGGGGCGGCGAACGCGGCGCCGGTCGAGGCGAGCGCAAATGCGGCGAGCGCGCAGGCGAGCGCCATCAGCCGCCCGTTTCCGAGGCCGAACGTCATGACGGTTGCCTTCTCGTTAGGGCTTCTTGATCTCGATTTCGCCCGCAACGACGGCCAGTTGCGATGGCCCGCGCTTGAACGGCTCCCAGGTCTGCGCGCTGCCGTCGAGGTCGGTGGCGGTGACCTTGTAGGCGAACGTGCCGCTTGGATAGCTCGTCGGGATGATCCAGACCGCGGTCCAGAAGAAGTCGGTGGCGGGACCTTGGGCCGGAGGCGGGTGCGGGCCGTATTTGGCATTGAGCTTCTGGCCGTCGGGGAGTTCGACGACCAGGCTCTTGAGCCCCTTGTCATCGAGCGACTGGCCGCTCTGGTCGAGCACGCGAATGCGCCAGACCACCTTTTCCAGGCGCTTGAACTGGTTGTTGAGCACGCAGAAAGGCCCCGGAGCGCCCTGCTGAGCGCCGCGCACGAGGTCGCCTTCGAAGAAAAGCTTCTTTGCGCCTTGCGCCTGGGCGGCGCCGGTCCACGTCAGGCTGGCAACCGAGAGCGCGAGCAGCGGGAACAAGCGGATTCGCATGTTGACTCCCCTTTATCAATGGCCGCTGGGCGGCATTTTTGTTTATTGTACCATCGGTCGAATGGGGCGGTCCATCGGGGTTCCCAAGCGCTGGGGCGGGCGCGCGGCCACCTGCATTTGCTGGACCGGCAAGCGGCCATCCCCGAAACCGCGAGAGGCTCGATCGCATGGCTGAACGCACGCTGGGTCTCGAGCACGGGCTCACCAATTACGGCGACCGCGATTTCTCGCTCTACCTGCGCCGCTCGTTCGCGCAGTCGATGGGCTATTCGCAGGCCATGCTGGCCAAGCCGGTGGTCGGCATCGCCTACACGTCGTCGGGCTTCAACAACTGCCACCGCCACTTCCCCGAGTTGCTCGATGCGGTCAAGCGCGGCGTCCTGTCGGCCGGCGCGCTGCCGATCGAGTTCCCGACCATCTCGCTCGGCGAGGTGTTTCTGAGCCCCACCAGCCTCAAATACCGCAACCTGATGTCGATCGACACCGAGGAGATGATCCGCGCCCAGCCGATGGACGCGGTCGTGCTGATGGGCGGCTGCGACAAGACCGTGCCGGCGCAGCTCATGGGCGCGGTCTCCGCCGCACGGCCGGCGATCATGCTCGTGGCGGGCCCGATGATGACCGGGCGCCATCGCGGCGAGCGGCTCGGCGCCTGCACCGATTGCCGCCGGTTCTGGGCGCGCTATCGCGCCGGCGCCGTGGACGAGGCGGAAATCTCCGAGGTCGAAGGCCAGCTCGCGGTCACCGCCGGCACCTGCGCGGTCATGGGCACCGCCTCGACCATGGCCTGCATCGCCGAGGCGCTCGGCATGATCCTGCCCGGCACCGCCGCGATCCCGGCGGTGCACGCGGACCGGCTGCGCGCCGCCGAGGCGACCGGCGCCGCGGCGGTGCGGCTGATCGGCTCCGACCGCACGCCCGACCGCATCGTCAATGCGAGGTCGGTCGAGAACGCGCTGCGGGTGCTGCTGGCGCTCGGCGGCTCGACCAATGCGGTGATCCATCTCACCGCCATCGCCGGCCGCGCCGGCGTCAAGGTCTCGCTCGAGCGGATCAACGAGCTGTCCGATTCCACGCCGGTGCTGGTCAACCTCAAGCCGGTCGGCAACGGCTATATGGAGGATTTCGCCGCGGCCGGCGGGATGGGCGTGCTGCTGCGCGAGCTCGAGCCGCTGCTGCATCTCGATTGCATGACGGCGACCGGCGAGACGCTGGGCGAGCGCTTGGCAGCCGACGGCAAGGCGTGGATCGACCGCTCGATCATCGCCGCGCGCGAGCAGCCGTTCGAGCCGCAGGGCGGGCTCGTCGCGCTGTTCGGCAACCTGGCGCCGAAGGGCGCGATCCTCAAGCGCTCGGCTGCCGACGCCAAGCTGTTCGAGCACGAGGGCAGGGCGGTGGTGTTCTCCTCGCTCGCCGATCTTGCCGCGCGCGTCGACGATCCGGCCCTCGACGTGGCGCCGAACGATATTCTCGTTCTGCAGAATGCCGGGCCCCACGCCCCGGAAGCGATGCCGGAGGCCGGTTACCTGCCGATTCCGAAAAAGCTCGCCCAAGGCGGCGTCAAGGACATGATCCGGGTCTCCGACGCGCGCATGAGCGGCACCGCCTTCGGCACCATCGTGCTGCACGTCACGCCGGATTCCGCCTCCGGCGGCCCGCTCGGCCTCGTGCGCAACGGCGACCGCATGCGCCTGTCGGTCAAGGCGCGGCGCATCGAGCTTCTGGTCGAGGACGCCGAGTTGAAGAAGCGCGCCGCGGTGGCGAGGCCAGCGCCGCCGGCACCCGACCGCGGCTATGCCAAGCTCTACGCGCAGGAAATCCTCGGCGCCGATGACGGCTGCGACTTTGCCTTCCTGCGTCCGGCCGCGGCGGCGAAGTGACCGCCATGATCTGCTGCGGGTGCCGGAGGACATCCGGGAATACCGGCTGCTGCATTTGCCGCGGTGGCGGCCGGCGACAAATGGCAGCGCCTCTATACGGGCGTCATCGCATCGCGTAAGTAGCGCCGACAGGGAGCAAATCGCCCTGCTGTGCTCGTTCATTGGGGCTTTGCAGACTACAGGGGAGGAAGCCGATGGCCGTCGAGAGCATCTTCTATTCGGTGTCCGGCATCAGTTGTCGCGGGGCGCTGATCTGGGATGAAACCGCAAGGGGGACCCGGCCGCTCTTGTTGATGGCGCCCTATTGGCGCGGCGTGATCAAGCCGACGATCGAGACCGGCCAGATGCTGGCCGACAAAGGCTATGTCGTCTTCGTCGCCGACATGTTCGGCGAAGGCAACGGACCGGTCGGGACCGAGAATCCCATGGAGTTCCTGCGGCCGTTCATGGCCGACGTCCCCGGCATGCGCCGGCGCATCACGGCCGCGCTCGACACCCTGACCAGGGAAGCCGACCGGCGCGCCATCGGCGACGTGACGCGCCGCGCCGCGATCGGCTTCTGCTTCGGCGGGCTCAACGTCCTCGACCTCGCCCGCACCGGCGCCGACGTGCAGGCCGTGGTGTCCATGCACGGCACGCTGACGACGCCGCAGCCGGCCAAGCGCGGCGACATCAAGGCCGCGGTCCTTGCCGTGCACGGCGCCGCCGATCCGATCGCGCCCAAAGCCGAGCGCGATGCCTTCGAGGCGGAGATGACGGAGGCCGGAGCGTGCTGGGCGCTGCTCACGTTCGGCGAGATCGTCCACGCCTTCACCGACCCGCAGGCCAACATGGCCGGCGTGGCCGTGTACGATGAGCCCGCCACCCGCCACGGCTACGCGCTTGCCCACGCGTTCATCGCCGATGCCTTTGCCGGCAAGCGGCACGGTTGCCCTCAGCCGCAACCGGCACAATAATCCCGTTCACGCACCCCAAAGGGGAGGCTTCCATGCACAAGCTGTCCATCCCGCAATCGGTCGTCGATCGCGTGGTCGCCAAGCGCGGCCGCGAATATTGCTTCGAGGATCTCGATGCGGCCAAGACCGCGCTGGTGGTCGTCGACATGCAGAACGCCTTCATGCTGCCGGGCGTCGCGCACGCGCTCTGTCCGATGGCAGAAAAGATCGTGCCCAACATCAACCGGCTCGCCGGGGCGGTGCGCGAGGCCGGCGGCACGGTGATCTGGATCAAGACCACCTTCAAGGACGACGCGCTCGAGAACTGGTCGACCTATTTCGAGATGGCCACGCCGCAGCAGGGCGCCAAGCGAATCGCCGCGCTCACCGCCGACAGCAAGGGCCACGAGCTTTGGGCGACGCTCGACGTGCGGCCGGACGACCTCATCGTCGAGAAGAATCGCTTCAGCGCCTTCATCCAGGGGTCGTCGAACCTGGCCGAGGTGCTGCGCGCGCGCGGCCTTGATACGCTGCTCATCACCGGCACGGTGACCAACGTGTGCTGCGAGTCGACGGCGCGTGACGCGATGATGCTCAATTTCAGGACCATCATGGTGACCGACGGCAACGCCGCGGTGACCGACGAGGACCACAACGCCTCGCTGATCGCGTTCTACCTCACGTTCGGCGACATCATGTCGACCGACCGGCTCATCGCCTGCCTCGAACGCAACGCGCGAGCGAGCCTGGCGGCGGCGGAGTGACGGCGAGCGCGCAATGTCCGGCCCGGTGAACCCGTGGAAGCGCTGAAGACCGTCGCCAGCGAGGTGCCCGAGGGCGCGGAGCTCGTTGCCCGCGCCCGCGCGATGATTCCGACCCTCGCCGAGCGTTCATCGGAGGGGAGACGACGGCGCCAGATTCCGGCCGAGACCATCGCCGACATGCAGCGCGCGGGGTTCTTCCGCGTGCTGCAGCCCAAGCGCTGGGGCGGCTACGAGATGGATTTGGGCGTCTTCTACGACATCGAGCTGGCGCTCGCCGAAGGCGACATGTCGACCGGCTGGATCTACGGCGTCTCCGGCGTGCATCCCTGGTTCATGGCGATCCTGGAGGACCGGGCGGCACAGGAGGTGTGGGGCGGCGACAACACGCGTCTGATCTGCTCGTCGCTGATGCCGGCCGGCAAGGCCACCGCCGCCGACGGCGGCTATCGGCTCAGCGGCCGCTGGCGCTATGCGAGCTGCTGCGACCACTGCGACTGGGCGCTGCTCGGCGGCCTGGTCGCGGCCGCCGACGGCGGGCCGCCGCACGGGCGCATCTTTCTGGTGCCGCGGACGGACTACGAGGCCGTCGACACCTGGCAGGTCGCCGGCCTGCAGGGCACCGGCAGCTGGGACATCGTCCTCGACGACCTGTTCGTGCCCGGCTACCGGACGCAGAGCATGATGGACAATTTCCTGCTCAAGGGCGCCGGGCAGGCGGTCAACACCGCGAGCCTCTACCGGATGCCGTTCGGGCAGATTTTTGTCCGCGGCATCTCCACCGCCGCGCTCGGCGCCCTGCAAGGCATGCTCAACGCGCTCATAGACTACGGCAAGACCCGGGTGACGCGCGCCGGCGGCCGGTCGTCGGAAAACCCGTTCATCCAGCTGCTCGCCGCCGAGACCGCGGCCTCGATCGACGAGATGAAGCTCACGCTTCACCGCACGTTTCAGACCCTGCACGGCTATGCCCGGCGTGGCGAGACGCCGCCGCTCGACGAGCGGCTGAAATACAAGTTCCAATCGACCTGGGTGACCGAGCGCTGCACGCTGCTGGCGGCGCGCATCTTCAAGGCGACCGGCGCCGCCGGGCTCTCCGACGAGTTGCCGTTCGGCGGCATCCTGGCCGACCTGATGGCCGGGCGCCAGCACATCTCCAATCAATTCGAATATGTCGGCAGCAATTGGGGTTCGGTGCTGTTCGGCGCGCAGGACACCAAGGATTTGATGCTGTAGCCGAAGTGGCTGGCGCCGGCGGTTAAGGAGCCGATAAGCTTATTGCCTGGTTGGCGGCTGCTCGGTTGCGGGATTTTTCGGGAGGCGAGCGGGATTTTTCCGGCCGGCCGCAGGCTCATGGCGCTGCGAGCATCGCCGCCGCCAACACACGCTGTCTCACTGCGACGCTCCTAGGGCGTGAGACGGCGGGACAGCGCCATTAAATCATTGTCGCGATTGGATTTGTGCCGTCCCAGCGGGATTGGTCTCGGCGTCCCGCTCGGGCCTCTTCTTCGGCACGGACGCCGACTGGCGTGAATTTTAGCGATTGCCTGAAAGGCTCTTTAAGCCAAGCCCGCTACAACGACGACGGTGGAGCGGGGCAATCACCATGTCCGACGCGGGCCAACGGCTTGAGGGCAAGGCCGGGCGCGGCAAGTTCGCGCTGAGCATCCGCGCGCGGCTGATGATCCTTGCCGTCATCGCCATCGTGCCTCTGCTCTTCGACCGCGTCCGCGAAATCGAATCTGACCGCGCCGAGCGCATCGAGGCCGCCTCCAAGCAGGCGCTCAATCTGGCGCGGCAGGGAATGGCCGCGCAGAACGAGGCCATCGTGTCGGTTCGCGCCTTCCTGCAGGTGGCCGCCAGCGCCCATGGACTCATGGCCACGCGCGGCGAGCGCTGCGACGACTTTCTCACCGACGCCGTCCGACAGGTCCCCTGGCTCAAGAACATGTCGCTGGTCGAGCCGGGCGGGCGAATCGTCTGTTCCAGCAATCCGGACGCCATCGGCGCCGACCTGTCGCACACTCCGCATTTCATCCGGGCCATGCAGACCGGCGAGTTCACGTTGAGCGATTACTACGTCGGCCAGCGGGTAGGCCCCACTCTGTTGACGGCGCTGCCGCACCGGGGACCGCGTGGTTCCATCGACGTGGTGGTGACCGGCCCGCTCGCATTGAGCTGGTTCACCGAGGTCGCGCGCTCGCTCGCCATGTCGTTCGACGCAGTGGTGATGATGGTCGACAGCAAGGGCACGCTGCTGACCCGGCAGCCGAGTCGAGAAAGCTGGGTCGGCCGGCCATTCGCCGACCATCCGATGATCCGTGCGATGCTGGCGTCGCCGGAAGGAGTCTTCACCGGCGATAGCCTCGACGGCGTCCGCCGCGTCTTCGCCTTCGTCGAGCTGCCCGGCACCGGGGCGCGGCTCGCGGTCGGCTTCGACGAGAGCGACATCCTGCGCCGGGTCAACCGCGAGCTTTTGGTCAGCGTCGGCGGGTTGGGATTGCTCATCGCGATCGTGCTGATCGGCATTTGGTTCGGCGGCGAACGCTTCATCGTGGAACCGATCCGCGCGCTCACCCGCACCGCCCAGCGCCTCGGTCGCGGCGAGTACAACGTTCGCGCCGCCGAGAGCGCCCGGGTGGCGGAATTCATCCCGCTCGCGGCCGCGCTCGACGACATGGCGGCAAAGCTGGCCGCCCGCGAGCAGGAGCTGCGCGACGCCAATGGTCAGCTGCGCGAGCTGGTCGATAGCGATGCGCTGACCGGGATCGCCAACCGGCGCGCCTTCAACGCGCGGTTGGCCGCCGAATGGCAGCTCGCCGCCGAGCTCGGGCAGCCGCTGGCGGTCCTCATCGTCGACGTCGACCATTTCAAGCTGTTCAACGACTGCTACGGCCACATTCAGGGCGACGCGTGCCTGCGGCAATTGAGCGAAGTGCTGCGAGCCAGCACCCGCATCCGCTCCGACGCCGCGCCGCACACCATGGGCGCCGCGCTGCCGCCGTCGTTCCGCAATTTCGTCGGGCGCGATTCCGATTTCGCGGCCCGCTACGGTGGCGAGGAATTCGCCCTGCTGCTGCAAGGCGCGAGCCTCGACGCCGCGATCAAGGTGGCGGAGCGGCTGCGGCGCGCCGTCGAGGAGCTGCACATCGTACACGATCAGGCGCCGATCGGGATCGTGACCATCAGCGTCGGCGTGGCGTCGCTGATGCCGGCCAAAGGCCAGAGCGTGCAGCAGCTGCTCGAGCTCGCCGACGCCGGGCTCTATACCGCCAAGCGCCGCGGCCGCAACCTGGTGGTGGCGCAAGCCGACCTGGCGCTCTCGAAGGCCGGTTGATGTCCTGTCAGCTGCGCCTGCCCGCCGCCTCCTCGGTGAAGAACTTCTCCCCGTAGGCGAAGCGGTTGGGCTTGAGGAAGAAGCCGAGGATGAGGGCGCCGTTGGGCGCCACCGCCTCATGCTGATTGCCGGCCGGCCGCCAGACGAACTGACCCGGTCCGCAGACGCCCTCGTGATCCTCGAGCGTGCCCTCGAGCACGAAGGTCTGCTCCAGCGCGGTGTGCTCGTGCAGCGGCACCACGGCGCCCGGCGCGAGCTTGAACAGGGCCGTGGTGATGCCGCTGTCGTCGGAATACAGCACCTTGATCTGGATGCCCGGGAACTTGGTCGCCTCCCACGGCATGTTGGGGACGTCGAGGTAGCGCGAGGCGAGCTCCGACCTGTTCGCGGGCTTGATGTCGGCATGCACGACCTTGCGGGGCTGCGCTTGACATGGGATTCTCCTTGCGCGAGAGCGCGCTCAAGTGGCTGGACCTTTCGCCGGTGTCGTCGCTGCCGCTTTGGCCGGCGCGGGACTCTCTTTCAGCAGGCCGGCTTGCTTGAATGCGCCGGCCATTTGCATGCAGGCGTTGAACAGCTCGACGGCGCCCTCCGGCGTCAACACGATGCGCGCGACCACGTGCCGCTTGCCGATCGGCTTGGCGGGCGGCGGTTTCGCCTCATCCAGGCGGATCGAGCAAAGCTCGAGGCGGAGTGTCTGGCCGTCGAAAAAGCACTGGCTCAAGGAGTCGGCGAACGTTTCCTTGACGTCGTGTCGCTCTTCCTTCGGAAACTGCGTCGATGGCACTCCGGCCGGCATGGGCGTTCCTCCCGGATCGGCGTTGAACGGCGGGCACTATACTCTTTTTTCCGGATGAGGGTGCGTGAACGTGCAGCCGCCGGCAGCCGGCCCCGGCCGGTTCGTCGTGACGAAAATCCAACGCTAGTTGGAAAGAAATATTTTGGCGCCGGAGGGTCCGACGCCCATCGGCACCGGGACGTCGGTTGCGCTGTAGTCGGTGTTCAGAATCAGGTTGGGACCGGAATAGAGGTGGAGCTGTTTGACCACGAGGACGGTATATGCGGATTTGTCTGCGATCGGCTGCGTCGCATCGATGATGATCTCGCCTTGCGGCATGTAGATGGTGCCGAGCAAAGTTCGGGCATTGTCTGTATCGACGCGGTCGACGTGGTCGGTTGGCTAGCAAAAACGGTTGCCGCGTCAACAGTTGACCCCTGGCTCGGTTTACGTGGTGTCCACACCTCCCGATATTCTGGCAACATGTGCTCTTCAAATCGTCGAATTTCGCTGTCGATCGCTCGTTTAGCACGCAGCATTGCGAAGCCGTCGAGCTTCTCGGCCGCCGATGATTTTCTTTCGTACGTCAGATGACTTATTTGCGCGTTGATTCGTTGATCCATCGATTTCATTCTCATGTCGGGGAAATACTGATGGGTGAAATCTCTTGCTGACACGGTACCGGCTGGAACGGCACTGCTCGGGTGCGTCAAGAACTCGACAATGGTCCTAGCGTGAGTCCAAAAACATTCGATCGTTGCGTTTTGTAGAAACGCGTTCTTCCTCTGATCAGCGGATTCCGGGGCATGTAGGAAGGTCAAAGCGCCTTCGAGCATGTCCAGTTCGTAAAGCAGATGCTCGGCTAGAATTTGAATTTTGATTGCGGCCATGGCCTTCGCTCTCCTTGGGTCCGTCATCTCTGCGGGTGTTTTCGCCATGGCAATCCTCCTATTTTCAAATGCGCGGGTGATCGAATCGATTCCCTAGTATAGCAGCCCCCGGCGGCGCGTTTACCGCGCGCTCCGATTCGGGGCGACGGGGCATGCGTGCTGTCGCGGAACCCACCGCATGACGATTATGTGTGGACAGACCGCGCGAGGGCTTGCGCCTGTCGGAAGGACTTCCTATCGCGCGCCGCTCCGACTTCAGGGCCCGCCGCCAACGGCGATCCGCCCAAGGTGGTCGAGACATGGCCATGACTGGCTGGCGTAGTCTGACAACTTTTCGGCGGACAATCGCAAGAGCAGAAGCTTGACAGTTGCGGCCTGTCTGTTCCCTTGCGCTGATCCCAACAATCGAGAGAGGGCGAGATATGGCGATCAACGCGAATGACGTTCTGGTGGGGACGGAAGGCGACGACACGATCTTCGGTCTTGGTGGCGATGACATTCTGACCGGGCTAGAGGGGAACGATTATCTCGATGGCGGAAACGGCAATGACGTGCTGGATGGGGGACGGGGCAACGACACGCTCGAAGGCGGCGACGGCAATGACACGCTGCAAGGTACGGGCAACTTGTCCGGAGGTGACGGCGACGACACGCTGACCGGAGGGGGCCAGTTGCATGGAGGTGCCGGGCACGACACGCTGTCAGGTTATGGAGAGCTTTACGGAGAGAGCGGGGACGATTACCTGTTGGGGAGCGGTGCCGTTGTTTTGGATGGAGGTGACGGCAACGACATCCTTGGGTCCGAGTCCGGCTACCTGGGCAGCGGCAGCGGGTATGGAGGGGCGGGTGACGATCTCGTTCGGGTTGGAGAGTTCTCCCCTGCCACGCCTGTCGATGGCGGCGACGGAACGGACACATTAGAGATTATTCAATACCCGAATCTTGTGCTTCCTACATTCGATTTTTCCAGCGCCGTCAATTTTGAAGTCATCAGGTTTTCTGGACAAACGTTCACGTTCAGGACCAAGACGTTACCCGACGCGACCGCTGTGGCGGGCTCGACGCTCGTTTTGGAGGTCGCGGACGATGCGAATGTTTCGATTGATGGCTCGGCCGAGACCGATGCCCACCTGGATTTCAGGGGCGGGAACAATTCGGATAGATTCATCGGAGGGCAACTTGCCGATGTTGCCAGCGGCGGGGACGGCATCGACGATCTCAGGGGCGGCGGTGGCAACGATACTCTGACCGGCGGGGCCGGGGACGACACGCTGCGCGGTGACGAGGGCGACGATCTTCTTGATGCGGGGTGGGGCTTCGATACGGTCGTCTATGGCGGCAATTTCGCCAACTACACGATCACCGAAGACAGCAATGGCCTCCTGATCGTGACCGACCTTACAGGGACCGACGGAACCGACACGCTCAAAGGTGTCAACAACATTCAGTTCGCCGATCAGACCATCGAGATTGCGGTGCAGGGCGTCACGCTGATCGGTACCGACACCGATCCGCAAGGCGCCGAGAGCGCGGTTATGCTCATGGCTGCCGGACCGGAGAACGCGTCCGACAACTCGGACACGTCCTGGATCACCGGGATCGTCAATCTGCGTGAGGCAATAAGCAAGGCGATTGGGCTTGAGCCGTTACATGGCAATGGTTCCGATCCGCAGGGCACCGAGAGCGCGGTTGGACCGGAGAACGCGTCCGACAACTCGGACACGTCCTGGATCACCGAGATCATCAACCCGCGTGAAGCAATCCTGCACGAGTACTGGCAGGTATAGCCAGCGTTGGCACCGGCGCGGCGAGCGCGATTAAGCGTCTAGCCGGTATGGCTGGGGCCAACCTCGACCACGATCATCGCCGCGATGATTGGCAGGGTCGAGGCCGTCCATACGGTTTCTCGGGGTCGGTCGCGCTGGCTGCTTACAGGATGCTTACAGAAGAACGGTCCGTAGCCACCGATGTCCACTCAGTCGTTGATTTTCTGGTGCTGCCGGTAAGGATTGAACTTACGACCTCCCCCTTACCAAGGGGGTGCTCTACCACTGAGCTACGGCAGCGCCGGGCGCGGGCGATATCTGACGATGGAATGCGGCCGCGAGACGGCGCGTTCCTTGCCACAAGGCCGCAAGTGGCGCAAGCGCGCCCGCCGTGCCAGGTCGAGCGCACGAGGCCTTCCGCACGGCACCCGATCAGCGTAAGTCTGCCTGCCATGAACGAGCGTCCCAAGGCCGTGCAGAAGGCGAGGCGCGAGCGGCGGCTCGGCACGGCGCTGAGGGAAAATCTCAAGCGCCGCAAGGCGCAAGCCAGGAGCCGCTCGGCCGCCGACGGCGGCGAGCGAGCCCGTCCGCCCCACGATTCCGCCGGAATTGTCGACGATAAGCAAAGCCGCTAGACCGCCCAGCAATCCTGCGGCGGGTTGGCCCGGTCGGCGGGCGTTCCACGGATTGGCGGCGGCGTTCACCCGGAACACGGGGAGAGGGGCATGGATCGGATTCGCATCAACGGCGGGCAAAAGCTCAACGGCACCATTCCGATCTCCGGCGCCAAGAACGCCACCCTGCCGCTGATGATCGCGAGCCTGCTCACCGACCAGACGCTCATCCTCGACAACGTGCCGCGGCTCGCCGACGTGGGCCTGCTGCAGCGCATCCTCGGCAATCACGGCGTCGACGTGATGGTGTCGGGCAAGCGGCTGGGCGAGACCCAATACGACGGGCAGACCCTGCACATCTCGGCCGCCAACGTCATCGACACCACCGCGCCCTATGAGCTGGTCTCGCGCATGCGCGCGAGCTTCTGGGTGATCGCGCCGCTGGTGGCGCGGCTGGGCGAGGCGCGGGTCTCGATGCCGGGCGGCTGCGCCATCGGCACCCGGCCGGTCGATCTCCTGATCATGGCGCTCGAACGGCTCGGCGTCGCGATCGACATCGACAAGGGCTACGTGATCGCGCGCGCCAAGAACGGCCTGCGCGGCGGCGAGATCAAGTTCCCCAAGGTCACCGTGGGCGGGACCCATACCGCGCTGATGGCGGCCTCGCTCGCCCGCGGCACCAGCGTGATCGAGAACGCCGCGCGCGAGCCCGAGATCGGCGACGTCGCCGATTGCCTCAACAAGATGGGCGCTAAGATCAGCGGCGCCGGCACCTCACGCATCATCGTCGAGGGCGTGCCGAAGCTTAACGGCGCGCGCCACCGCGTACTGCCCGACCGGATCGAGACCGGCACCTATGCGATGGCGGTGGCGATGACCGGCGGCGACGTGCTCCTGGAGAACGCGCGGCCGGAGCTGCTGCAGGCCGGTCTCGACGTGCTCACCCAGGCGGGCGTCGAGATCGCCTCCACCAATGCCGGCATCAGGGTGACGCGCAACGGCAAGGGCATCGCCGCGGTCGAGGTGACGACCGCGCCGTTCCCCGGCTTCCCCACCGACCTGCAGGCGCAGCTGATGGCGCTGATGACCCGCGCCGAGGGAACTTCTCGCATCACGGAAACAATCTTCGAGAACCGCTTCATGCACGTGCAGGAGCTGGCGCGGCTCGGCGCCCGCATCCAGCTTTCCGGCGAGACCGCCACCATCGAGGGCGTCGAGCGGCTCAAGGGCGCCCCGGTGATGGCGACCGACCTGCGCGCCTCGGTCTCGCTGGTGATCGCCGCGCTCGCCGCCGAGGGCGAGACCATGGTCAACCGCGTCTATCATCTCGACCGCGGCTTCGAGCGGCTGGAGGACAAGCTCTCCGCCTGCGGCGCCGCGATCGAGCGCATCAGCGGCTAGGCCGGGACCCAGACGGGCAGGGCGGCAAGCGGGCCTGACATTTGCTGCGCGGGCGCCCGCGCGCCTGCCACGCCGACCCGCCGGCTCCGCAACCGGGGCATGAGTTGCGTCCGCGCATGTAGGTGGGCAAGATCGTGGCGCCGCGCCCTCGCATGCGACACGTCGGCGGACGATTTTTGCCCAGGGGCCGAGAATTTCCGATGCGGATTTTCGCTCAGGCTATTGCGGTACTCCTCTTGGCTGTCTTCCTGTCCGGCAGCGCCCACGCCCAATCGCTCGAGTGCCGCGGCGCCCAGAAAGCGCAGCAGGTTGCCGAGCTGATCTTCGGGCGCAGGATCGGCACACGTGTCGCGGTCACCGAAACGCAATTCGTGCTGTTCGTCGGCGACGAGATCACGACGCGTTTTCCGGACGGGCTGACCGTGTTCAACGCCACCGGAACGTGGCGGGACAAGACCAGCAACAAGATCATGCACGAGCCGACCAAGATCGTGCTGATCGTGCTGCCGGGCAATGCCGACGATCTCGCTCGTCTCAACCAGATCGCCGAGGCCTACAAGCGCCGCTTCCAGCAGCAGTCGGTCGGCATGATCCTGCGGCCGGCCTGCGTCTCGTTTTGACTCAGTCGTAGGATGGGTGGAGCGCGCGATACCCATCACGTTGCCACCGGCACCCCTGTTGATGGGTATCGCGCACGCGAAGGGCGTGCGCTCCACCCATCCTACGGACCGGCAGTCGCGGGGGTTGGGCAGCGGGCCCTCATCCTTAGAGCATGATCCCGAAAAGTGGATACCGGTTTTCGGAAAAGATCATGCTCCAACAATAAGCTAGAGCGCGATGACGATTCGAAGAAAAGTCATCGCGCTCTTGGAGCGCTTTCCGCCGGTGCCGATTCTCAGCGTCACTCCAGGGGGCCGCGTAGCGTCGAGCCTGTTGTTTCGCGCGGCCGCTTGACGGCCAGCAGCAGGTTCGACTCGCTCGGCCGCCAGCGATAGCCCATGCCGAAATCGATCGGACGGCTCTTCCTGAAGAGCTCGGCATATTCCCGCTGATACGTGCCTGGGAAGATACCGATCGGGCCGAGATAGCGGCCGAACGGCTGCAGGTCCCACTTCTTGGGATCGTAGTAGCGCAGTGGGATGCCGGAATCGTCCTGCACCATCACCGCGCTGTTGGCGATCAGGAAGTCACGGACTGTTGAGAAATTCCCCGAGTGCAGCAGGTAGGAGGCGCTCTTCACGAAGCTGTCGGCGGGCGCGAGTTTCTCGCAGAACTTCAAAAAGCCGCTGTTCTTGACGCCGTCGTTGGCAAGATTGGTGCTGAAATAATAAAGCGTCCGCGCCTCGCCGTCTTTGCCGGCGAACACGATCTTGACGCCCGGCGCCAGGCTGCCGCGGCCGCCATCGGTGTCCGGCTGCACCGCACCCTCGTTGTCGATCTTGACGGGAGTGACCTCGCGGATGGTGTGGCCCGAGCGCGCCAGGAATACGTACAGGATCGGCAGCGCGCCGTTGACGCGGCCGGCGCGCAGCTCCGATTTCATGCGCTTGGTGATGAAGAAGCTGTGCGAGAGGATCGAGCTGAGCGAGAACCGCAGGTGGGCAAGCTCCGCCGCGACCGACCCGCGCAGCGTGGTGAGGTCGGGCACCGCGCCGACCGGCTCGAGCGCACTGAGCACATAGGTCTTGGCCTTGGGGTAGAAAGCGTTGGCGTAGAGGAAGTCCGGGCCGCTGAACATGTAGAACATCGTCGGCCGCGGCTCGGTGATATGGCTGCTCGACCAGGCGCGAATGCGCGAGAGCTGGCTCTGATCGAAACGCCCGAACGCGGCGTCGAAGGCTCTGGCGTGCTCTTGCCAGGCCCGGTCCCTGGCCAGCGGCGCGAGCGGAGAGTCGGCGGCGGGCGGCAGGCCGGCGAGGAAGCGCGCCGTGTCGTTCGGGGATGGAGCGTCGGCGCCACGTACCGGCGCGGCCGCGACGAGCAACAGGGTCGCTGCGGCGGCGATGATCGTTCTGCGCTGAAGCATTTGTGCGGCCTCACGTGGGTCTTGCAAGACCCGGAACAACCCGGGTCCGTGACAGGTAGTCCCCGACACCATGATCGGCACGCCGGGCAGCCGAGCATGGCAAGTCATCAGCGACGAGCTCAGCGTCGCTCCGGCGGCCTATTGCCCGGCCGCTGAGCCAATCCACGCTGCGGACGTCGAAACTCCCGACTTCTTTACGGCAAGCAGCAGGTTCGACTGGTTGGGCCGCCAGCGGTAGCCGATGCCGAAATCGATGGGACGGCTGTTCTCAAAAAGGGTGGCATATTTTTTTTGGTACATGCCGCGGAAGATGGGGATCGGGCCGACATAGTGGCCGAATGGATGCAGGTCCCATTTCTGGGGGTCGTACAAGGCGAGGGGGACGCCGGTATCGTCCTGGACCATCGCCGCGCTCTGGGCGAGCAGGAACTCGCGGACCTTCGAGAAGCCCGGGTTGTGCAGCAGGTAGGAGGCGCTCTTGACCAGGCCGTCCCCGGGCGCCAGCGTCTGGCAGAAATCCAGGAACTTGCTGTTGGTGACGCCCGCGTTGGAAAGATCGGTGCTGAAGTAATAGAGCGTCCGCGCCTCGCCGTCGCTGCCGGCGAACACGATCTTGACGCCGCGCGCCGGGACCTTGCCACTGGGATCGCCGTCCGGCTGCAGCGCGCCGTTCTCGTCGAGCCTGACGCGGTTGACCTCGCGGATGGTGTGGCCCGAACGCGCCAGGAATACGTACATGACTGACAGCGTGCCGTTGAACCGGCCTCGGCGCAGGTCCGACCCCATCTGGCTGGTGATGAAATAGCTGTGCTGCAGGAGCCACCGCAGCGAGGTCCGCAGCGCGGTCAGGTCCGGCGCGAGTGATCCGCGCAGCGTGGTGGGGTCGGGCACCGTCCCCACAGGCTCGAGCCCACTCAGCACATAGGTCTTGGCCTTGGGATAGAACGCATTGGCGTACAGAAAGTCCGGACCGCCGAACATGTAGAACAGGGTCGGGCGCGCGGTGGTCAGGTTGGCGCGCGACCACGCCCGCACCCGCGAGATGTTCTGCTCGGCAGTCCCGAAGCTCGCATCGAAGGCCTTGGCATGCTCCTGCCAGGCTTTGTCGTTGGTCAGCGGTACCAGCGGAGAGTCGGCCGCGGGCGGCATGCCGGCGATGAAGCGCGCGACGTCATTCGGGGACGGCGCATCGGCGGCGCGGACCGGGGCTGCTGCGACGAGCAACAGGCCCGCCGCGGCGGCGATAAGCGTTCTGCGTTGAAACATTTCGTGTGGGCTCACGTGGGCGTTGCAAGACCCGGAACCGCCCGGGTCCGTGACAGGTAGTAGAGAGCGAGGCCGGACGCCATCATCAGCACGCCGATGAGCGACTGCACCGGACGCTCGCTCACGAGATAGTACATCATGAAGGCGGTCACCGACAGGAACACGAGCGGCGTCACCGGATATCCCCAGGCGCGATAGGGCCGCGGCAGATCCGGCCGGGTGATGCGCAGCTTGATCACGCCCAGCACCGCCAGGAACGAGCAGGACAGCAGGCTGAACTGGATGAACTCGAGCACGGCCTCGAAGCTCTGGGTGAGCAGCATCAGGGTCGCGACCACGGTCTGGAACAGGATCGCCGTCATCGGCACGCCGCTCGCCGATCGGCGGGCGAACATGCGCAGCATCGGGATGTCCTCGCCCATCGTCGACGCGACGCGGGGGCCGATCCACATCATCGCGCTGATCGAGGACACGAGGCCGAGGCAGATCAGGCCGCCAACGATGCGGCCGCCGAGGTCGCCGAATATGGCTTTGCCCGCAATGACCGCTACGTCGAGTTGACCGGCGAGCTGACCGATCGGCGTGGTGTAGAGAAAGAGGGCGTTCAGCGCGACGTACAGGACGACGACGATCGACGTCCCGAGCAGGAGGGAGCGTGGCACGCTCCGCTGCGGGTCGTGCATCTCGCCGCTGATGTAGGTGGCGGCATTCCAGCCCGAATACGAGTACATCACGAAGACGAGGCTGATCGCGAACGGGGCGCTGAGCACGTAGGACGCGTCGGCGGCGGACGGCGCGAACGAGATCGGCTGCGGGGTCCCGAGTGCGAATCCCGCCACCAGGAACGCGAGGATCAGGACGATCTTCAGAGCGGTCCAGCCCATCTGGAACCGGCTGCTGTGGCGAATGCCTGCCAGCCCGACGAGGGACACGAACCAGATGGCGCAGAGGCCGAGCACGATCGGCGGGGCGTCCGGAAGGATCGCCCTTCCGTATTCGCCGAACGCCAAGGCGGCGAGCGCCACCGGGGCCGCGAAACCGACCGTGGCCGAGAGCCAGCCGGCCAGGACGCCGGCGGCCGGATGCCAGGCCTGCCGCAGAAAATTGTACTCGCCGCTGGAGCGGGGAAACATGGCGGCGAGCTCGCCGTAGGAGAACACCCCGCACAGCGCGACCACGCCGCCGACCACCCAGAGCAGCAGCAGCGAGAAGCCGGACGGAATCCCCGGAACCTGGAATCCAAGGCTGGTGAACACGCCGACGCCGACCATGTCGGCCACCACGATGGCGGTGGCGGTCAGCATCGAAACCGTCAAGTGAGTGTGTGGACGTCCGGCCGATCCAGCCGGGCTTGCAACCTCAAGAGGGGCCATGCGCCCTTTCCCCGCTTTATCCCACCCGTAGTCGGAATCGCCCCGTTAGGCACGGTAAACAAGGCATTACTGCGCCAGAAATTCTTAAAGGCCGGCAAATAGATCACGGATCGGGCGCGGACTTATTCCCGGTGCCCGGCATGGGCCCGCCGCGTCGACCGCTTTTCGAGGCAAGGAATTTTACCCTGGGGGCCGGCGCGAACCGGCTCACAATGCCGACATAATCTAATGTTTTCAATGTTGTCGGACGGGACGGGGAGTTCCAACGCAAGACGTGGCCATGGTGTTTGCGGCCTTTGCCGCAGCACAGCCCGTTTGGCTTGGGGCCGTGTGGGGGATGATCTCAGCGGGATCGGAAATCCCGACTATCCGCGACGCGTGCGATCTGACGGGGACGCGCGGGAGAGGCTGGGGGCGGCGCTGGATGGCGACGTCGCCGGCGCTCGTCGTGCTGTCGTGCCTGCTTGTTCAGGGCTGTGGGAATTCGGAGAGCAAGACGATCGCCGACGCGGAGCCGGCGAAGCCGCGCCCCGCGGCCACCAAGGGCGACATCCAGGTCCCGCGTACGACCGGTGCTGTCGAGGTGCGGCGGCGGACGGCCGGGGATTCATTCTCGGATCGATTCTACCCCACGGATTCATTCGCGGATCGGTATGCCGGCGCCATAGGCTACGCTCCGCAGTCGGCCGCGCGTGACTCGGTTGTCAGTCGCACCGTTTCGGTCCCGGCGCCGGGCTCCTACAAGCTGGCGGCCCTGTCGACGGGGCCGTCATTCGGGCTCCCGGCCGTCAAGCAGGCGCACACCCATCTGATCGGCTTCGAGAACTCGGCCTTCCCCTATTCCGGCAAGAATGCACGCGGCGGCGGCGGCGGGTACAGCGACAACCGTGTCCTCGTTCACGTGCCCGCGGGATTCGACGCGCGCAAGCCGGGCATGATCGTGGTGTTCTTCCATGGTCACGGGGCTACGCTGGAGCGCGATGTCCGCGACCGCCAGCTGCTTCCCAGGCAAATTTCCGAATCCGGGCTCAATGCCGTGCTGGTGGCTCCGCAGCTCGCCTACGATGCCCGCGATTCCAGCGCTGGGAAGTTTTGGGAGCGCGACGGGTTCAAGCGGTTCATGGCGGAAGCGGCCGACCAGCTCGCCCGCGTCTACGGGGATCCGCGCGCGTCGGAAACCTTTGCGAACATGCCGGTGGTCATCGTCGCCTATAGCGGCGGCTTCGAGACCGCCGCCTGGTGCCTGCAGATCGGCGGCCTCGGCAAGCGCGTGACCGGCGTGGTGCTGCTGGACGCGCTCTACGGCCATCTCGACAAGTTCTCGTCGTGGATCACGAGGAACCGCTCCGGGTTCTTCATCAGCGCCTACACGCAGCACAACAAGCGCCGCGACGACGAGCTGGCACGCATCCTCCGCGACAAGGGCGTCCCCGTCCAACACAGCCTCGATGGCCCGCTCAAGCCGGGCACGGTTGCGTTCCTGCCGACCGATGGTGTCCGCCACCGCGATTACGTCACGCTCGCCTGGACCGAGCACCCGGTGAAGGATGTCCTGCTGCGGTTCGCGCAGCGCTGATTCCTTGATGACCCCGCATGGCGCCTGCACCTGCTGGAGCGTGGTAAGCCCTGTGCCTGTGGACCGCCCCCATAGCCCCGTCGAAGACGGGGCGTACACGCCCCTAACAGCCCTAAGGCCTTGCGCCGCCGCATCACGACTGCTCCGCCCCGCCTTGCGGATGCGCCGGCCGCTTCCTAGCTTCCCCGTAACCACGAAGGCTTGGCCGGCAGGGAGCGCGTCATGGAGCCGTTGAAGTTCGTCGCCCTCGACCAGGACGACCTCGAGGTCGTCTCCACCCACCTGCAGGATGCCCTGGTCAAGGTCTCCGACGTGCTCTGGCGCCCCCAGGAAAACCGGCTGGTGGTGGCGCTCAGCCGCTTCGATTGGTGCTCGGCGGAATGCAGCAACCCCGAGCTGCGGCGTTGCCGATCGGCGCTGCGCTTCGAGCGCGTGCGCGCCTGCAAGTGCCGCAACGTCGATCCCGCCGGCAAGGAGGCGGTGCTCAACCTGCTGGCGGTCGAATTTTCCGAGCAGGATCCGCCCGGCGGCGTCGTCACCCTGACCTTCTCGGGCGGCGGCATGCTGCGGCTCGAGGTCGAATGCCTGGAGGCCGAGTTGGTCGATCTGGGGCCGGCCTGGCCGGCCGCGGCCCGCCCCGTCCACGCCGATAAGGCCCCCGACGCCCGGGGTTGACGCCCACACCTGCCCGCGCCATTGACCGGTGAACCGGGCGCGGTCGGCCCGGCAGGAATGGGCCATGCCGATCCGCCTGGACGCGCGCGCTGACGGTTTCGCCGAACGTTTCCGGGCCTTTCTTGCCACCAAGCGCGAGGCCGCCGCCGACGTCGAAGCGGCCGTGCGCGCGATCATCGCCGATGTCGTCGCCCGCGGCGACCGCGCGCTCGTCGAGCTCACGCGCAAGTTCGACGGCGTCGACCTGGGCGAGCTCGGCCTCAAGGTCACGGCCGCCGAGATCGACACCGCCTACGCCGCTTGCGACCGCCGCGCGCTCGATGCGCTCACGCTCGCCCGCGAGCGGATCGAGGCCTATCACCGCCGCCAGAAGCCCGTCGACGAACGCTTCACCGACGCGCTCGGGGTCGAGCTCGGCAGCCGCTGGACCGCGATCGAGGCGGTCGGCCTCTATGTGCCCGGCGGCACCGCCGCCTATCCGTCGTCGGTGCTGATGAACGCGGTGCCCGCCAAGGTCGCGGGCGTGCCGCGGCTGGTGATGGTGGTGCCGGCGCCCGCCGGCAAGGTCGCGCCGCTGGTGCTGGCGGCCGCCAAGCTCGCCGGCATCGACGAGGTCTATCGCGTCGGCGGCGCCCAGGCGGTGGCGGCGCTCGCCTACGGCACCGAGACGATCGCGCCGGTCGCCAAGATCGTCGGGCCCGGCAACGCCTATGTGGCGGCCGCCAAGCGCCTGGTGTTCGGCAAGGTCGGGATCGACATGATCGCTGGTCCCTCGGAGGTGCTGATCCTCGCCGACCGCGGCGGCCATCCCGACTGGATCGCCGCTGATCTCCTCGCCCAGGCCGAGCACGACGCCAGCGCCCAGGCGATCCTGATCACCGACGACGGCAAGCTCGCCGACGAGGTCGAGAAGGCGGTGACGGCGCAGCTCGCGTCGCTGCCGCGGGCGGCGATCGCCGGCGCCTCCTGGCGCGATTTCGGCGCCGTCATTCTGGTGGAGAAGCTCGACGACGCGGTGCCACTCATCGACGCCATCGCACCCGAGCACCTGGAGATCGAGAGCGCGGACGCCGAAGGCCTCGCCGGCCGCATCCGCAACGTCGGCGCCATCTTCCTGGGCGCGCATACGCCGGAGGCGATCGGCGACTATGTCGGCGGCTCGAACCACGTGCTGCCGACCGCGCGCTCGGCCCGCTTCTCGTCGGGACTGGGCGTGCTCGACTTCATGAAGCGCACCTCGATCCTCAAATGCGGGCCGGATCAGCTCGCCGCGCTCGGTCCCGCGGCGATCGCGCTCGGCGAGGCCGAGGGCCTCGACGCCCACGCCCGCTCGGTGGCGATCCGCATCAACCCGCGATGACCCGCCCGGCCGCCGATCGCAAGTTCCGGCGCCTGGTGGCGGTGACGCTCGACGAGGACTCGATCGGCCGCTCCAATCCCGACGTCGAGCATGAGCGCGCGGTCGCGATCTACGATCTCCTGGAGGACAACAGCTTCGCGCCTGACGGCGCCGAGGGCGGTCCGTTCGCGCTGCATCTGAGCATCACCGGCAGCCGGCTGGTGTTCGACATCCGGCGCGAGGACGGCGCGCCGGTGATGGCGCATCTGCTCTCGCTGTCGCCGCTGCGGCGGATCGTGAAGGACTATTTCACGGTCTGCGACAGCTACTACGCGGCGATCCGCACCGCCACGCCCGACCGCATCGAGGCGCTCGACATGGGCCGGCGCGCGCTCCACGACGAGGGGTCCAACATCCTGATGGAGCGGCTCAAGCGCAAGGTGAGCATGGATTTCGACACCGCCCGCCGGCTGTTCACGCTGATCTGCGTGCTGCACTGGAAGGGGTGAGGCGGCATGGGCGAGGGAGCCGCCGCGCCGCGGCCGCATGCCGTGCTGTTCGCCTGCGGGCTCAACGCCGTGCGCTCGCCGATGGCAGCCGGCCTGCTCAAGCAGATGCTGGGCGGCGCGCTCTATGTCGGCTCCGCCGGCGTGCGCAAGGGCGAGCTCGACCCGTTCGCCGTCGCCGCCATGGAGGAGCACGGCATCGACATCAGCGCCCACCGGCCGATGACCTTCGAGGAGCTCGAGGACTGGGAGGGGCTCAATTTCGACCTGATCGTCACGCTGTCGCCGGAAGCCCACCACCGCGCGCTCGAGCTCACGCGCACGGCCGCCGTCGAGGTCGAGTACTGGCCGACCGCCGATCCGACCGCGATCGAAGGCAGCCGCGAGCAGCGCCTCGACGCCTACCGTGCCGTGCGCGATCACTTGATGGAGCGCATCAGGACGCGGTTCGCCCGGCTGCCGGGCGGCAATGAGTGAGGTTGCAACCTGCAGCGGGAAGATGGAACTCGACTCCAGTTGTGGAAACGGGCGCCTTCCGCTAATTTCGCGCCGAATTCGGGGGGCCGACGAGCGCGCCCCCCATCAACGCTGGGCGGCGAATGGCCAAGGAAGAACTGCTGGAATTTCCGGGGGTCGTGACGGAGCTGCTTCCGAACGCCACCTTCCGCGTCAAGCTCGAAAACGAACATGAGATCATCGCCCACACCGCCGGCCGCATGCGCAAGAACCGCATCCGGGTGCTCGCCGGCGACAAGGTCCTGGTCGAGATGACGCCCTACGATCTGACCAAGGGCCGCATCACCTACCGTTTCAAATGACAATGTGTTGGTCGTGAAATGATCGGCCGGCCCAAGCTCGTTCTCGCCTCAGGCTCGCCCCGCCGGGTCACCCTCATCAACCAGGCCGGCATCGAGCCGGACGCGCTGCGTCCGGCCGATCTCGACGAGACGCCGCAGCGCGGGGAATTGCCGCGCGCCTGCGCCAACCGGCTGGCGCGCGCCAAGGCGGAGGCCGCGCTCGAGCAGGTGCGCGTCGACGAGGAGCTCAAGGGCGCCTATGTGCTGGCTGCCGACACGGTGGTCGCCGTCGGCCGGCGCATCCTGCCGAAGGCCGAGCTGCTCGACGAGGCCGCGCAGTGCCTGCGGCTGCTCTCCGGACGCAACCATCGCGTCCATACCGGGGTCTGCCTGGTGACGCCGAACGAGGCCTTCCGCCAGCGGCTGGTCGAGACCCGCGTGCGCTTCAAGCGGCTGTCCGAGGAGGACATCGAGGCCTATCTCGCCTCCGGCGAGTGGCGCGGCAAGGCCGGCGGCTACGCGGCGCAGGGCATCGCCGGCAGCTTCATCGTCAAGGTGGTCGGCTCCTACAGCAACGTGGTGGGGCTGCCGCTCTACGAGGTGACCACCTTGCTCGCCGGCGAGGGCTACCCGATCCGCTTCGGCTGGCTCAACGCGGCGTGAGGTTATCAACCTAGCGCGCAACGGTCTCGGCCGCCCCCTCTCCCCGCTTCGCGGGGCGAGGGAACGCCGCGGCACCTGCATCGGCACACTGACGATTCCAGTTTGTTGAAACCGTTCACGGATCGAGGCGTCCGTACAACTCGCCGAACGGCAGCATGACGTGCCGGCGGTAGGCCGGGCGCTCCTGCAGCCGCCGGTACCACGCGACGACGTGCGGGACCGCCGGCCGCTCGATGTCGAGCTCGAAATAGCGGTAGAGCGCGGTGCCGGCGGGAATATCGGCCAAGCTGAGCGCGTCGCCAACCAGATATGGCCGATCCGCGAGCAGCCGGTCCAGCAGCTGGAAATGCCGGGCGCAGCGCGCGACCTTGTCGCGGATGGCCGTCCAGTTCCGCTGCGGCTCCGGCGTCCGGTAGAAGCCCCAGAACACGCCCATCAAGAAGTCGGGCTGCAGCACGGTCTGCGACCAGTCCATCCAGCGCTCCGCGCGCGAGCGCTCGCCGGCGTCGTCGGCCCAGAACCGGCTTTGGCCGTAGCGGGCGGCGAGGTAGCGCAGGATCGCATGCGACTCCCAGACCACGGTGCCGCCGTCGTCGATCACCGGAACGCGCCCGTGCGGGTTCATCGCCAGGAACTCCGCGGCGTCGAGCCCGCCGAACGATCCGCCGGCGGGAATGTGCCGGTGCGCAAGATCGAGCTCGCCCACGAGCCACATCACCTTCTGGACGTTGAACGAGCTGGGACGTCCCCAAACCGTGAGCATCGTGGAGCCCGATGTGAAGCGCGCGCGCGGGACGACAGGCACTAATCGGGGCGCGGCTCAAGGTCAATTGAGTCGCAGCTTTCGCGCCGGCGAGGTAAGAAGCGGCATGACCGAGGAGACGCCTCGCGAGCGACCCTGCCCGATCTGCCGCAAGCCGGCCGTGGAGACGTTTCGGCCGTTCTGCTCCCGGCGCTGCGCCGACGTCGACCTCAATCGCTGGTTCAAGGGCGTCTACGCGGTGCCGGGCAAGGAGGAGGA
>JBEVIH010000005.1:0-19625 GCA_040510815.1 Xanthobacteraceae bacterium
CGCGCCGATTCCTGCGACACGATCTCGAAATGCAGCGTCTCGCCGCGGATGACGCAGCCGAGCGCGACCGCGCCGTCGTAGGGCTTGCCGGCCCGCTCGGCGGCATCGAGCGCGATCGCGATCGCCGGCGCGACTTCGAGCGAGCCCGGCACGCTGACCCGCTCGACGGCGGCGCCGGCCTCCTCCAGCGCGCGGGTCGCGCCCTTGAGCAGGGCGTCGGCGATGTCCTCGTAGAAACGCGCCTCCACCAGCAGGATGCGTGCGCCCTTGAGGTCGCCCGCCTCTTTGCCCGTGGATCGACGCGGCTCGGCCATGACCATTCTCCGCCCTCGACCGGTGGTACCAAGCGGATCGGGTCGGAAGCAAGTGAGCGAAGACAGAGCGCAAGGCCGTTGGTGGCGGCGCGCGATATGGCACAATCATGGGCATGTCGCCGGACGCCGAAGATTCGAGCCAGCTACGCCGCGCCGTTCTCCTGGTGGCGGCGCTCAACCTTGCCTATTTCGGCGTCGAATTCGCGGTCGCGACCGCGATCGGCTCGGTGTCGCTGTTCGCTGACAGTGTCGATTTTCTGGAAGACGCCTCGATCAATCTGCTCATCTTCGTCGCGCTCGGATGGAGCGCGTCGCGGCGCGCGTTGCTGGGCAAGGTCTTGGCCGGCATCCTGCTGGTCCCGGGCCTCGCCACGCTGTGGACCGCCTGGGACAAATTCTGGCTGCCGCTGCCGCCGGCGCCCATTCCGCTCACGCTGACGGGGGCGGGCGCGCTGGTGGTGAACCTCACCTGCGCGCTGATATTGGTCCGCTATCGCCGCCACAGCGGCAGCCTCACCCGCGCGGCCTTTCTGTCTGCGCGCAACGACGCCTTTGCCAATATCGCAATCATCGCGGCCGGCTTGGTGACCGCCGCGAGCCTCTCCGGCTGGCCCGACCTCATCGTCGGGCTCGCCATTGCGGCGATCAATGCCGACGCGGCGCGCGAGGTCTATTCGGCCGCACAGAAGGAGCGGCGCGCGGCGATCGGGGAACGAGCGTAGCTCGCCCTACCGCCGCTCCAGCAGCCGCGCCGCGTAGCGGGCCATGAGATCGACCTCGAGATTGACCTCGTCGCCGACGGCGATGCGGCCGAGCGTGGTCACCTCGAGCGTGTGCGGAATGATCAGCACCGAGAAGGTGTCGCTGGTCACCTCGTTGACGGTGAGCGAGATGCCGTCGACCGCGACCGAACCCTTGGGCGCGATGAAGCGGGCCAGGTCGGCCGCAACGCGGAACGTCAGCCGCGCCATGTCGGGCAGATTTTCGCGCGCCGCCAGCACGGCAAGGCCGTCGGCATGGCCGGCGACGATGTGGCCGCCGAGCTCGTCGCCGATCTTGAGCGCGCGTTCGAGATTGACTCGCGTGGCACGCTGCCAGCGCCCGACCGTGGTGACGTTGAGCGTCTCGGCGGCGGCATCGACCGCGAACCAGGCCCGGTTGCCGTCCTTGCCGCGCGCGACGACGGTGAGGCACACGCCGCTGCAGGCGATCGAGGCGCCGATCGCAATGGTGTCCGGGTCGTAGCCGCAGGCGATCTTGAGCCGCGCCAGCCCCTGCGCGCGCGGCTCGACCGCCACCACCTCGCCGACGTCGGTGACGATGCCGGTGAACATCTCAGGCTCGCTCGTAGTTTTCGACCATATCGACCCCGATCTGCTCGCTGCCGAGGGGCTTGAGGCCCGCCGACTGGGCCAACGCGGAAAAGGACATGCCCTCGACGGCGTCGACGCCGTCCGGCCCGATCGGCGTCGGCGACCGGAACAGCGCGGCCTCATCGACCAGGCCGGCGCGCATGAATGCCGTGCTGAGAATGGGGCCCGCCTCCATCATCAGCCGCGTGATCCCGCGCCCGGCGAGCAGCTTGAGCGCAGCCGCAAGGTCGAGCTTGCCGTCGCGGCTCGGCACGCGCAGCACCTCGACATGCGCGGCCTTGAGCGCCTGCTCGCGCTCCGGCGGCGCGCTCTCGCCGGTCACTACCCACAGCGGCGTCTTGCGCGCGGTTGCGGCGAGCTTGCTCTTGAGCGGCAGCCGCAGCTTGCCGTCGAGCACCACGCGCACCGGCGAACGGCCGGTCATGCCCGGCAGCCGGCAGGTCAGCAGCGGGTCGTCAGCCAGCGCGGTTCCGATGCCGGTGAGCACGGCGTCGCTGGTGGCGCGCATGAGATGGACGCGCGCCCGCACCGCCTCGCCGGTGATCGGCGCCGGGCGGCGGCCGGCGAGGCCGGCCTTGCCGTCGGCCGAGACCGCGAGCTTGAGGATCACGTGCGGACGGCCGTCGCGCACGCGCCGGCTGTGGCCGGCGTGCGCCCGCGCCGCCTCTTCGCCGCCGATGCCGACCTCGACCACGATCCCTTTCTCCGCCATCCGCCAATGGCCGGCGCCGGCAACCTCCGGATTGGGGTCGATCATCGCGGACACCACTCGCGCGATGCCGGCCGCCATGATGGCGTTGGCGCATGGCGGGGTCTTGCCATGGTGCGAGCAGGGTTCGAGCGTGACGTACATCGTGGCCCCGCGCGCCGCCGCGCCGGCGCGGTCGAGCGCCTGCGTCTCGGCATGCGGCCGGCCGCCCGGCTGGGTCCAGCCGCGGCCGACCACCACCGGCCCGGCGCCGTCATCGCGCACGATCACGGCGCCGACCGCCGGATTGGGCCAGGTGCGCCCGAGCCCGCGCCGCCCGAGGCTCAGGGCCAGCGCCATGAAGCGGGCGTCGTACGTCTCTCTCGCTGGTTGGGTTTGGGTCAACGCGGCCGGCTCCGAGCGGTCTCCCGACCGCCGATTTAAGCTATATCAAGCCGCGCCACCACCACTCACCCAATTCGGAGCCGCAATGCTGATCACCGGCAAGGACAAGCTCGAGCGGATGCGCGACGGCCGCGCCGTCTATATCGGCGCCGAGCGGGTCGACGACGTCACCCGCCACCCGGCGTTCCGCAACGGGGCCCGAACGATCGCCGAGCTCTACGACCTCAAGGCCGATCCGCAACGGCGCGACCTGTTCTCGTTCGAGGAGAACGGCGAGCGCTACGGGCTGCCCTGGCTGCGCTGCCGCACCCGCGAGGATCTCGCGCGCCGGATGCGGGCGATGAAGGCGATCGCGGACGCGACCTATGGGCTGATCGGGCGCTCGCCCGACCACGTCGCCGGCCTCGTCACCGGGCTGGCGATGAAGCCCGCCTTGCTCGACGGTCTTAGGCCGGGCTTCGGCGAAAACCTCATGCGCTATTACGAGCTCGCCCGCCGCAATGATCTCTATCTCTCGTTCGCGGTGACGCCGCCCTCCGGCATCCGCAGCCGCGAAATCTTCACCGGCGAGGAGCGCGACGACCCGACCCTGCAGGTGGTGGGCGAGGACGATACCGGCGTCATCATCTCGGGCATGAAGATGATGGCGACCGGCGCGGTGTTCGCGGACGAGGTCTGGATCGGCAATCTCACCGCCATCGACGACAAGCGCCAGAGCGAGAGCATCACCGCCGCCATCCCGATCGACACGCCCGGCGCCTCGCTGTGGGCGCGCGAGCCCTACGAGCGTCACGCCCGCCACGAGGCCGACTATCCGCTAAGCTACCGCTTCGACGAGACCGACACGGTGCTGGTCTGCGACCGCGTCAAGGTGCCGTGGGAGCGCGTCTTTCTCCACAACAACGGCGCGATGTCGCGGCGCATCTACATCGAGACGCCGGCGAATTGCTACCAGAACCAGCAGTCGAACATCCGCTTCTGGGCCAAGATGGGATTGATCGTCGGGCTGGCGAGCCGCATGTGCCAGGCCAACGGCGTCGACAAGATCCCGGCGGTGCGCGAGACGCTGGGCCGCCTCGCCGCGCTCGAAGCCACCATCGGCGCCCTGGTCAACGGGCAGATCGAGGCCTGCGAGCCATGGCCCGACGGCTACGTCACGCCCAACCGGCGGATGGTCTATGCCACGCTCAACTGGTGCCAGGAGCACCACACCGAGATCGTCGACATCCTACGCACGCTCGCCGGCGCCGCCCCGATGCAGATGCCCGCCAGCATCGACGTGCTCACCGACCCGCAGCTCAAGGACCGCTTCGAGCGCTGGTGGTCGACGCCCGCGCTCGGCGCCGTCGAGCGGCTCAAGCTCTACAAGCTGGTCTGGGACCTGATCGGCTCGGAGTTCGCCGGCCGCCATATGCTTTACGAAAAGTTCTACGCCGGCAATTCGATCATCGTGCGCAACCAAAGCGACCGCGAAGCGCCGTGGGAAAAGTTCCACGCGACGGTCGACGGATTGCTGGAACGGATCCGCGTGCCGGACTGATGGTTCATTTGGGTAGGTCTACTTTTCCGGGACTTGCGCCCGGGAACCACGGCCTGCTCCCAAGAGTTCTCTCAATGGGTGCAGCACCGTCCCCCTCCCCCAACGTGCATGCACCCAGGCGTTCGGTTAGACGAGCGCTCAAGTGGAAGGAGCCCTCGCGGTAAAACCTGGCGAGGGCTCCTTTCCGTTTTGGCGTTCGCAAAACGAGGCTGCGATGCGCTTCAGTTCGCCTTGAGCTCGATCAGCTCCGCGACCTTGTTGTCCTTCGGGTCGACGATGACGATCTGATCGGCGGTGATCAGAAATCGATGCGTCTTGATCTGCGGCACCTTGCGGCCGACGTCGTCCGGCATCGGCTGCGGCGTGACATCCGCCGGCAGCGCCTCGCCGACTGCGGGCTGAACGGATGTCTTGGTCGGCTCGACTTTCAGATCCTTGATCAGTTCCTTGATGATGTGCCGCTGCTCCAGCGTCAGATTTATGCGCGCCGTCGGAGCGGCCGGCTGCGGCGCGGGCGGCGCGGGCGTTTGAGCATGTGCTGCGGGAACGCTAGCCAATATTGCTGCCGCGGCGACGGTCACCAGAAGCTTGTTCATTGGTTCTCTCCCGCGTGACAAATAATTCGATGCCTCAATCTCTATTAACGGGGAAGTGGTGCGTTTTGTTCCAGTGGCCGCGCGGCTTACTCGGACGACTTGATGTTGGCCTTCTTCACAAGATCGCCCCATTTCGCGGTCTCCTCCACCAGGAAGCGGGTGAATTCCTCGGGCGTGCTCCCGCGCGCCTCGGACCCGAGCGCAGCGAGCTGATCGACCGCGGTCGGTTTCCGCAGCGCGGCGCGAATCGCCGCGCTCAACCGCTCGACGATGTCCTTCGGCGTACGTTTGGGGGCGAAGATGCCGTTGAACGTGATGCCCTCGACGTCGGGAAATCCGGCTTCCGCCATCGTCGGCACCTCCGGCAGCGCGGCCACGCGCTTGCTGCCGGGCACGGCGAGCGCGCGCAGCTTGCCGGATTGCAGATGCTGGAGCGAATCGACCAGCTGCTGGAAGCCGACATCGACATGACCCGCGATCAGGTCATTGATGGCGGGCGCATTGCCGCGGTAATGCACCTCGGTCCAGGTGATGCCGGCCTTGAGCCTGAACAGCTCGCCGAGGAAATGGTTGATGCTCGCCACGCTGCTGGTGGCCAGCGTCAGCTTGCCGGGATTCTTCTGCGCGTAGGCGACGAGCTCCTGCACCGAAGCGGCCGGCAGCGAGGGACGCACCAGCAACATGTTGGTGGCGAAGGCGAGCGAGCTCACCGGCGCGAACGCCTGCTCCCATTGGTAGGCCGGCTTCGCCATCGTCAGCGGCCCGAGAATGACCGGTCCGTTCGATCCGACCAGCAAGGTGTGGCCGTCCGGTTCCGCGCGCGCGACGTAGTCGCCGGCGATCAAGCCGGCGCCGCCGGGCCGGTTCTCGATCACCACCGGCTGCCCCAGCGCGTCGCCGATCGCCGCCTGCAGGACCCGGGCGCTCACGTCGACGTTGCCGCCCGGCGCATAGGGCACCACGAGAACGACCGGCTTGCTCGGAAACGGCTGCACGGCAGCCGGCTGCGCCGAGAGCAAGACGAAGACCAGGCTCACAAGCCCGCGCAACACGCTCATGACCGCGCTCCCTGATGTCCGTGTCGGCCGCCGATCACCCGCGATCATCCCCGCGCCGCCGTCCGAGGCGCAACCTTGCTCTGCGCGAGGATGTAGCTCACCGCCTCCGAGCGGGTGCCGATCCAGACGTCGTCGGCCGCTTTGGCGATGTCGATCATGCGCTGGAACACCGACATGCCCACCGGCCGGCCGAAGACGTGCGAGTGGATGGTCGGATCGATGCGCGCGGCGCCCTGCTCGTATTTGCGCACGTAGTCGAGCCAGTCCTGGAAGATTTCGAGCATTACGCGGGGCGGGTTGCCGTGACGCATGTAGAGCGGCAGGTCGTTGCATTCCATGTTGCTCGAGAACGAGACCAGCGTGCCGGCCTTGAAATGAACGAAGTACGGCAGATCGTCGTTCAAGGAGTCCCCGTGCCACGCGAACCCTTCCTCGGCCAGGAGCCGGCCGGTGCGCGGGCTCGGCGTGCCGCGCGGGCTGATCCATCCGCTCGGCCGCTGCCCGGTCGCGCGCACGATCAGGTCGACGGTACGCCGGATATTGGCGCGCTCCTCATCCTCGTTCAGGTAGATCGGGATCACGTCCATGGCGTAGGAATGCGCCACGATGTCGTGCCCCTCCTGCGCGACCCGGCGCACGATCTCGGCATGCCGCTCCGCCATGATCCCGGACACGATCATCGTGGCCTTCACGCCGCTGCGCGCCAGCGTGTCGAGCACGCGAAAGATGCCGCGCCGGTGGCCGTATTCGGCAAAGCCGATGGCGTTGAGGTCGGGGACGCCGGCCTTGAGCGGATTGCCCATCGGGCCGACCCCCGGCCAATGCCCGTCGGACCAGCCTTCGAACGCGCAGCGAAAGAACACCGCCAGACGCTTGCCGCCCGGCCAACGGAAATCGGCCGGCAACGGCGTCTCGGTCGCGCCGGCATGAACGCTGAGCTGATCCATTTGATGTTTCCCCTGCCGGCGGACTGCTCAGCCGGACGCCTCGTCGCATGAGCCGCCGACGATCCGCCAAACACTAGACCAAGGAAAGACGCGCGCAAACGGGCAACGCCACGCCGGCCTCGGCACCGGGCGCGGCGCCGTCAATGGTCGGCTTTCGGACCTTCGCCATAGGGGCCCGCGAGCATGAGGCTCACCAGCCGGGTCGGCTGCTCGTTCTCATCGTCGGTCGCGAGCTCGGCGTTGAGATCGTCGTCGTCCATGAACTGCCAGAGCCGATTGATGGTGTCCCGGTCGGGGGCACCTTCCTCGATCACGGCCTGCGCCCTGCGGATGACATCGGCAAACGGATTGTCGGGGGCCTGGGCGAGCAGCGTCTTCACCCCGTCGCTCGCGAGCATGGCGGTCAGCTCGCGGATGACGATGGCATCCGGCGGAGCCTTGCGGAAAAGCGACGGGGCGAGCGCCGCCTGCAGCCGCCGCACGGTAGCCTTCAACTTCTCCAGGGTATCATCAGCGTTTTTTGCACCTGCGAAGGCCACGGCGACGCTCCTGAGCCATCGAATCAATGGCGACGCAACCGACTTGTTCCGTGCTCCCGGACCGCAGGCAGCGCGGTACGACGCCACCGGCATTTCACCCGGCTGGCCAAACAGTGTAAGAGTCGCGGCGATAACGGCCGGGAGACGCCCTTGCGTTCCGTCCTGTTTCGCACCACCGCAGCCCTTGCCGCCGCGCTCGCCTGCCTCGCCGGATCGGTCGGCCGGACGGCCGCCTGCGCCTATCACAGCGGCGGGAAGGCTTTCGCGGCGCATCCCGGCGCGATCGATGTGGCGATGGCGATCCAGGCCGCGGCGGACGCCGGCACCCTCGAGCCGCAGTCGGCGTCGGTGCCGCCGGCCTCGATGGTCGCCTATCACCGGATGGTCCGGCAGATCGAGCAGTTCCGAAACATGCTGGAGGCCGCCGGCAAGCGGCGCAATGCGGCGCCCGCCTTCTCGCTGCTGCTGGTCGAGTCCGCGCTGTGGAGCCGGTTCGAGCCCGAGCCGGCCGGCATCGAGCTCGCCATTCATACCGCCGGACCCGACAGCGACGAGCCGGTGGTGTTGACCACCGGCGGCGTCCTCCGGGCGGTGCTCGAGGGCCGGCTGTCGGCGGCCGACGCGCTCCATCGCGGCCTCATCCGCGTCGAGGCCGCAACCGAGGCGAAGCTTGCGCTTTTCGACCTCCTCTCGGCCGCGGCCAAGAGCGAGCGCACGCCGGGAGCGCCGGAGCGTCGGTAGCGTCCGACCCTACGAACCGCCAAATCCGCAACCGCCCTGGGAGACATCATGCGCCGCGCCGTCATCCTGATTGTGACCGGCTGTCTTGCAGTTGCCATGGCAATGCCGGTTACACGCGCGCAGACGCCGGCGCCGAAGAACGAACCGAAGGAAAAGGCGATCAATGTCCCCACCACGCCCGAACGCGTCATCGCCGACATCGAGGCGGGTGCGAAGCGCCAGCAGGAGCGCGGCAACACGCCACCGCGAGCCCCGTTCCTACGCATCGGGCGGCCCGACAATGCCGCGGAATTCGCCGCGATGCGAAAATACTCCGTGATGCTGCTGACCGTACTGAGCCAGAAACCGGAAGAGTTGCCGCTCAAACGTGCCTATATTCGATCCAATGGACCGGAACTCCCGCTGCAGAAGCTTTCGAGCTGGCGCAGCGAGCTCGACAGCAAGCTGCTCGGTGCCAAGATGTACGGCCCCCATCGCGAGGACGGCTTCTATCTCGTGCCGATCGGACCGCTGACCCGCGACGGCATGATCACGATCGAGTTTGCCACCGCAGGCGTCGGCCTCAATGTGCTGAAATTGCCGAGCGAGGCCGTGGTCAGGCGCGGGAGCTTGTATGCCGATCCCGATGCCCCGCCGGACGCCAAGCCAGATCCCAGGGCGTTGAAAGCGCTGATCGAGCGGAAATTCACCGGCTTTCCGATGCCGAAATATCCTTGAAGGACGGCGGCGGCCTGCCCTCCGCCCGACGACCGGCGGCTGCGCGGCTACTTCCTAGCCGCCGCGGGACGCCCGTCCTCCTCGCCCGAGAGCTCGTCGAGCACGGCCTCGAAGTCCTTGGCCTCGCGGAAATTGCGATAGACCGAGGCGAAGCGCACGTAGGCGACGTCGTCGAGCGAGCGCAGCGCCTCCATCACCATCTCGCCGACCGCCTCGGAGGAGACTTCGCTCTCGCCCTGGCTTTCGAGCTCGCGCACGATCTTCGACACTGCCTGGTCGATGCGCTCGGGCTCGACCGGGCGCTTGCGCAGCGCGATCTGCACCGAGCGCAAGAGCTTGTCGCGGTCGAACGGCACGCGGCGGCCATTGCGCTTGATCACAGTGAGCTCGCGCAGCTGCACGCGCTCGAACGTGGTGAAGCGGAAATTGCACGACAGGCACACGCGGCGGCGGCGGATGACGGATGAATCCTCCGTCGGCCGCGAATCCTTCACCTGGGTATCGAGGCTCGCGCAATTCGGACAGCGCATGGCCCCCTCATCCCTGATAGATCGGAAACCGGCCGACGAGCTTCTTCACCTTTTCGCGCACCGCGCCTTCCGCGAGCGCATCCGCCTCGACGCCCTTCTGCGACAGCACGTCGAGCACCTCGACGATGAGATCGCCCACCTCCTGGAACTCGGCGATGCCGAAGCCGCGCGTGGTGCAGGCCGGCGTACCCAGCCGGATACCCGAGGTGATCGCCGGCTTTTGCGGATCGAACGGAATGCCGTTCTTGTTGCAGGTGATGTGGGCGCGCTCGAGCGCCGCCTCCGCCACCTTGCCGGTGAGCCGCTTGGGCCGCAGGTCGACCAGCATGAGGTGGGTGTCGGTGCCGCCGGAGACGATGTCGAGGCCCTTCGACTTCAAGCTTTCGGCCAACGCCTTGGCGTTCTCGGCGACGTTCCTGGCGTAGAGCTTGAACGAGGGGCGCAGCGCCTCGCCGAACGCCACCGCCTTGGCGGCGATCACATGCATCAGCGGACCGCCCTGCAGGCCGGGGAACACCGCCGAGTTGATCTTCTTGGCCAGTTCCTCGTCGTTGCACAGGATAAAGCCCGAGCGCGGCCCGCGCAGGGTCTTGTGCGCGGTCGAGGTGACCACGTGGGCATGCGGAAACGGGCTCGGATGCACCCCGCCGGCGACCAGGCCGGCGAAGTGCGCCATGTCGACCAGCAGATAGGCTCCGACCTCGTCCGCCATCTCCCGGAAGCGGCGGAAATCGATGATGCGCGGATAGGCCGAGCCGCCGGCGATGATCACCTTGGGCCGGTGCTCGCGCGTGAGCCGCGCCACCTCGTCGAAGTCGATGCGGTGGTCGTCTCGGCGCACCCCATAGGGGACCGGCTTGAACCAGCGGCCCGACATGTTGACCGGTGAGCCGTGGGTGAGATGGCCGCCGGCGGCCAGGTTGAGCCCCATGAATGTGTCGCCGGGCGCCATCAAGGCCATGAAGGCCGCCGCATTGGCGGAGGCGCCGGAATGCGGCTGGACGTTTGCGAATTTACATCCGAAAAGCTTGGTAACCCGTTCGATGGCAAGGGTTTCGGCGACGTCGACCCACTGGCAGCCGCCGTAATAGCGCCGTCCCGGCAGGCCCTCGGCGTATTTGTTGGTCAAAACCGAGCCCTGCGCCTCGAGCACCGCCTTGCTGACGATGTTTTCCGACGCGATCAGCTCGATCTCGTCGCGCTGGCGGCCGAGCTCGCGCCGCACGGCATCGGCGATTTCGGGATCGGTCTCGGCCAGCGACGCCGAGAACAGGTTCGCCGCAGGGGCACGGGCTGGCGACGGATCGGTCATTGATCTCACGTTTGCTTTTCGGAAGTTTCCCTCCAGGCCCGGAGGGTTCGACCGGGCGATAGCACACCCGGCCCGGAGCGCCAAGTTATGGACGCCAGCGTGGGCTTGTTGCCCACATCTAGGGGGTTTGGTTCAGGGACTGGAGTTGAGCCGGGCGTTGAGCTTCTGCAAGGCCAGCCGTTCGAGATCCGCCTGCGAGGCCGAGGCCGGGCCGATCACGCTGACCTCAAAGCCGGTCGCGGCATCGATGGCCGAGACTTTCACGGTGCGCCCGATCGCGGTGAACTCGAAGTAGACCTCGCGGCCGCCGCCGTCGCTTGCGGGCCTCATGTCACGCCTCGATCACCACGTAGTCGCCCTCCACGGACACCGGCACCGTTTCGGCGACATAGGGGCCGGCGACCAGCCGCGTCCCCGGCTGCACCGAAACCGGATAGTGGCGCACGCGGACGCGGGTGGGCTCGCACCAGGACTGGCCGGTGCGGATGTCGAACTCCCAGCCGTGCCAGGGACACTTCACCATCTCGCCCTGGCGCGAATAGGAATAGCGGCCGGGCTCGGTGGATTCGACCAGCCCGGTCTGGATGCCGAGGTGAAGGCTGCCGCCGCGGTGCGGGCAGCGATTGTTGAGGGCGAAGAACTCGCCGCCGAGATTGAACACCACGATCGCCCGGCCGTTCACTTGCGTGAGCTTGCGCGTGCCGGGCGGGATGTCGCCGACCGCCGCCACCACGTGCTTGGCCATCAGAGCGTTACCCGGGATGCGCGCTACGCGAACCGGTAGAGCGCCTTGGCGTTGCCGGAATAGATCTGATTGCGGCGCGCTTCGCTCAGCGACGGCGGCAGGGCGGTGAACGGATCGTCGAAATCCCAGTGCGGATAGTCGCTGGCGAACAGGATCTTGTCCCAGCCGATCCAATCCATGACCTCGATGAGGTGCTCGGGCGTCTCCGCCTCTTCCATCGGCTGGGTCGAGACCCAGAAATGCTGGCGCAGATATTCCGACGGCGCGCGCTTGAGATGCGGCACCTCGTCCTTCATGCGCTTCCAGTTCTGGTCGAGCCGCCAGCCGAGCGACGGGATCCAGCCGAAGCCCGCCTCGATCAGCACGAACTTCAATTCCGGCCAACGCTCGAACACGCCCTCGATGATGAGACTTGTGACCGAGGCTCCCAGCGAAGCGGAATGCTCGGTGATCTCTTCGATGTAGAACGACGGCCAACCGGTATTGGACATCGGCCGCCCGCTCGAGCCGAACACGTGCACGCCGACCGGACGGCCCGATTCCACCGCGGCCTCGAAGATCGGCCAATAGCGCTTCTTGCCCAGAAGCTCGCTGGTGCGACTCAAAAACAGCACATGGGCGAAACGCGGGTCGCCCGCGCGCAGCCTGATCTCTTTGACCGACGCTTCGGCATCCTCGTAGGGGACGACGACCGAGGCCTTGAGCCGCGGTTCGCGCCGGTTCCAGTTTTCGAGCTGGTATTCGTTGGTGGCGAACGCCATGGCGGCGCTGAGCTCGTCGTTCTGGTTGCCCTGCCCCGACGGCGAGAGCGGATTCATCACGCCATGCTCGATGCCGTAGAGGTCGAGGAGTTGCTCGCGCATGAAATCGAGGTCGCTCGCGGGCAGGCCACCGCCAGGCGGCCAAGCGTCGCGCCGGCACGCCAGCGGCTGACTCTTGGGATACGGGTAACCCTTGACGTAGCCGTGGCGCTGCCGCTGGCCGTAGGTCTGCAGACTGGCCCAGGCACGATTGCTCAGATACGGCCGCAGGTCCTCGAGCGAATTCTTGGGATGAATATCGCAATCGATGATCCCGACGCGCGCCTTCGCGCTGCGCTCAGGCTGCCTGACTTCCATGTTCATCGCGCGTCCTCCTCCTTCAACCGGGGATAAGTCGCGAGCGGATTGTCCACCATGATCTTCTGACGCAACGCCTTCGGGATACTGGCCGGCATGGTCTGGTCGCCGTCGAACTGCCAATGCGGGAAGTCCGACGCGTACAGCAGTATACCATCGGAACGTAAATGGTCGATGGCCCGTTCCACCTGGTCGGGCTGGGCGGGTGCGTCGAACGGCTGGATGGTCAGGCGGAAGTGATCGCGCACGATGTCGGCTGGAGAACGGTCGACCCAGGGTACCTCGGCGCGCACCCCGCGCCAGAATTTCGCAAACCGCCACAGGAAGCCCGGAAGCCAGGTCACGCCCGATTCGAGCAGCACCACCTTGAGCCCGGGGTATTTGGCGAACACGCCCTCGCAGACGAGGCTCGCCACCTGCGACTGGAACGCCTGGGTATGGGCCGCATAGTCCTCGATGTAGTAGCTCGGCCAGCCGAGCGAAGTGATCGAATGGCGGTAGGTCGAGCCGGCGTGGATGCCGAGCGGCAGGCCGTGGCGCTCGGCCGCC
This sequence comes from Xanthobacteraceae bacterium, assembly GCA_040510815.1. GTDB lineage: Bacteria > Pseudomonadota > Alphaproteobacteria > Rhizobiales > Xanthobacteraceae > VAZQ01. Next base: position 13,173 of record JBEVIH010000005.1, read on the forward strand.
GCATAGATCGGCCAGAACTGCCGCCGCCCGAGCGGCACCTCCTGCATCGCCAGCACCATGATCTGCACGAAGCGCCGGTCCTTGGCGCAGCGCTCGATCTCGTCCACCGCATATTCGGTGTTCTGGGTCGGGATCACGATCGAGGCCCGCAGCCGCGGGTCGCGATCGAGCCATTCCTTGGCAACCCAGTCATTGAGCGCGCGCGCGAAGGCGTTGGCCATGTCCTCGCTGTAGAGGAGGCCCACGCCATAGAGGCAATTGCAGATCGCGATCCCGGCCTGCCAGCGGTCGCAGACCTGTTGCGCGAGCTGCGCCACCTCGGTCGCGGCCTGGCCGTTCTTGCCGCGCCATTCCGGACGCGAGGTGAGCGGCGCGTTGGGCGGGTAGGTGACGGTCTCGAGCGACTCGATGCCGCGTTCCTGCACCGTGTCTCGCCAGAAGTCGTCGAGATAAGGCAACAGCGCCTTCACGTTCGGCACCGTCGGGTGCACGTCGCAGTCGATCGCATGAAGCGCGTCGCCCATCGTTAGATTTCCCGCATACGGTCACGACACCATAGCACGGCCTCGATTGTCGTCATCCGCGAAAGCGCGTATCGCGAGTTTTGGCATGGTTGAATACTGCGCCGCTGCCGACGCGATACACGCATGACGCAAAAAACGGCGCGGTTGGAGCCGCGCCGCCCGACACGCTTGAAAAAAACGCCCCGGCGGGAAGCCGGGGCGAGGACCGCCAACAGGAGCTCGCTTACAGGCGGTAGAGGATCTGGTCGGTCCAGAACCGCTCGAGGCGATGCAGCGACTTGTTCAGGGTCGTGAACTCGTCGGAATTGATGCCGCCGACCTGCTCCACCGTGCGCACATGCTTCTGGTAGAGAGCGTCGACGATGTCGCGCACCTCGCGTCCCTTCTCGGTCAGCTTGATGCGGACCGAGCGGCGGTCGACGCGCGAGCGCTGGTGATCCAGGAAGCCCATCTCGACGAGCTTCTTGAGATTGTAGGAGACGTTGGAGCCGAGATAGTAACCGCGCGTGCGCAGCTCGCCGGCGGTGAGCTCCTTGTCGCCGATATTGTACAACAGCAGCGCCTGGACCGAGTTGATGTCGGCGCGGCTGCGGCGGTCGAATTCGTCCTTGATGACGTCGAGCAACCGGCGATGCAGCCGCTCGACCAGCGTCAAGGCTTCGAGATAGAGCGGACGGATGTGGTCGAAGCGCGCTTCGCGATCGGCCGGCTCCACCGCCTTGGCAACGGCTTTCATCATGACGCCTTCCTGTACTTGTCTTGTTTTGCGACGGCGAGGCCCTGTTCCCCCGCTCGGTGCCCACACTACGCCGCAGGGTCTAAAATCGGTTTAAACAACACGATAAAGATAGGGTTTATTTGCAACGGTGAATGATCGATTGAACGGACAATTGGTGCGTTCTTCGTAACGCGCGATTCACGATGCGCGCGCGGCCGGCGCGCCGCCGATACATCCTTGCGCGCCTGATTATCCGCGCAAGAAGCGAATGATCCCTGAAAAATCCTCGCTGCCGTCGCCGGCTTCCACATACCGCTCGTAGACCGCCGCCGCGCCGGCGCCGAGGGGGGTGGCGGCGCGGGTGATGCGCGCCGCCGTCTGCGCGAGCTTCAAATCCTTAAGCATCATGGTGGCGGTGAAGCCGGCCTTGTAGTCGCGGTTGGCGGGCGAGGTCGGCACCAGGCCCGGCACCGGGCAGTATTTGGTCATCGACCAGCACTGCCCCGACGATTGGGAGGAAATGTCGAACAGCTTCTGGGCGTCGAGGCCGAGCTTCTCGGCCAGCAGGAACGCCTCCGACACCACGATCATCGAGGCGCCGAGGATCATGTTGTTGCAGATCTTCGCGGCCTGGCCGTTGCCGGGTCCGCCGGCATGGACGATGGTCTTGCCCATCGCCTCGAGCAGCGGCCGCGCCCGCTCGAATGCGCCCTCGGAGCCCCCAACCATGAAGGTAAGCGTCGCCTCCTGCGCGCCGGCGACCCCGCCCGACACCGGCGCATCGATCATCTCGAACGTCTGCCCGGCCGCGACATGCGCCACGTCGCGCGCGGTTTCGACGTCGATGGTCGAAGAGTCGATGAGCAATGCCCCGGCGGGCGCCGATGCCAGCACGCCCTCCTCGCCGAAATAGACGTCGTGAACCTGCCGGCCGGCCGGCAGCATGGTGATCACGGCGTCGGCGCCTCGGCACGCCTCGCCGATCGAATGCGCCGGCTCGCCGCCGGCGGCGGCGAACCTGTCGATGGCATCCTGGCTCACGTCGAAGCCCGCAACCGCGTGCCCCGCCTTGACCAGGTTCTGCGCCATCGGCAGTCCCATATTGCCGAGCCCGATGAAGCCGATCTTTGCCATGACGTCCTCCCGCCCCCGTCATTGTTGCCGCAAAGTCTACGCCGGCTGTTCGCGCGCCGCCATCAGCGCCAGCACCAGATAGACGCAGAGCAGGATCACCTCGACCGTCGCGATCACCAGGCTTCCGCCGTAGACCTGCGGAAACAGGGCTTCCACCGCCGCCATGGAGATGACCGAGGTGAGCCACACCACCGCACCCCAGGGCGCCGCCAGCCACAGCCCGACCGCCGCCACGAGATCGATCACCGCGAAGAACACGGTCGCGGCCTGATATGGCGTCGAATAGGCCTCGAAGCCGGCGCGCGACGGCGCGTCGATCCCGCACACCACTGCCCAGTGATAGAGTCCCTTGATCAGCGAGATCGCCGCCATCACCCGCAGAAAGATGATGAGCCAGGAAGCCCACCGTTGCGGCGGCGGGGCAGCCGGCTCGGCCTGCACCGGCTCCAGCGTCTGCACCTGCTCGCGCTCGATCATGGCAATTCGAGCTCATCGGTGATCGGCGCAAAATGCCGTTCGACCTCGGCGTCGCCGACCGCCGCGAGCGCGGGCGGCTGCCAGCGCGGCGCCTGATCCTTTTCGACGATCACCGCCCTCACCCCCTCGTAGAAGTCATGCCCGCGCACCACGCGCGAGACTATGCGGAATTCCGTGCGCATGCACTCCTCGAAATCGAGCGTCGGCCCGCGCCGCATCTGCATGAGCGCGACCTTCAAACTCGTCGGAGATTTTGTGCGGATCAAGGCCGCGGTGGCGGCGGCGAAGGCGGCCCGAGTTCCATCGGCCGCCACCGCCTGGTCGAGCGCCGCCAGGATGCCCTCGACCCGGCCGCCCTTGAACAGGTCGTCGATCGCGCTCCGCTGCGCCATCACCGGCCCCTCCCCTGCCGGCCGCGCGAAGGCGCCGAGCGTCGCGTCGACCGCGGCGGTGCCGCACAGCGCCTCGGCCAATTCGGGGAAACGCCCCGACTCGACCCGGTGGGTGGCGATGCCGGCGGCCATACCGTCGGCGGCGTTGATCCGCTCGCCGGTGAGCGCGCAATAGGCGCCGAGCTCGCCCGGCAGGCGCGGCAGGAACCAGGTTGCCCCAATGTCGGGAAAGAAGCCAATGCCGACCTCGGGCATGGCGAAAACGAAACGGTCGCCGGCCACGCGGTGGGAGCCGTGCACCGACACGCCGACGCCGCCGCCCATGACGATCCCGTCGATCAGCGCCACATAGGGCTTGCGGTAACGCTTGATCAAGGCGTTGAGCGCGTATTCCTCGCGCCAGAAGGTCAGCGCCTCGTCGTAGCGGCCGGCGCGCCCCAGGTCGTAGAGGGCGCGCAAATCGCCGCCGGCCGAGAAGGCGCGGCCGCCGCTCGCGGTCACGATCACGCGCGTCACTGCCGCGTCGGCTTCCCATTCGGCGAGCTGGTTCGCGAGCGCGCGCACCATCGCCAGCGACACGGCGTTGAGCGCCTGCGGACGGTTGAGGGTGATGAGACCGGCGGCGCCTCGCCGCTCGAACAGGATGTCACTCAGCATGCATGCCGCGTTTCGGCAAGGTCGACGTCCATTTCGCCCCCTTTTTTAGAAGTATATGTTCGATTAGAGCATTTTCGGGAAAAGTGGAATCCGTTTTCCATCCCAAGATGCAACAACGTAAAGAGCGCGAGAAGCGCGGGTGCTGGCGGCAACAGGCGCGGGAACAATACCGGCGCCTGGGTGTCTAATCACCAGCCCAGTGAGACTGATCGAGGTGGGAGCACGCCATGGCGCAAGATCAATCGAAACCCAGCGGTCCCGACCTGACGCAAGGCGTCCCCGAGGCCGAGTTGCCGGACGGCGGCAAGCTCGTCGGCCATGTCGGCGACGAGGAGATCCTGCTGGTTCGTCGCGGGGCCGACATCTTCGCGGTCGGTGCGCATTGCACGCACTACCATGGGCCGCTCGCCGAGGGGCTCGTGGCCGACGATACGGTGCGCTGCCCGTGGCACCACGCCTGCTTCGACCTGCGCACCGGCGAGGCGCTGCGGGCGCCGGCCATCGACCCGGTCGCCTGCTGGATCGTCGAGCGGCGCGCCGGCAAGATCGTCGTGCGCGAAAAGCGCGAGCAGCCCAAGCCCCGGCGCGGCAAGCCCGCGGCCAAGGCTCCGGACAAGATCGTGATCGTCGGCGGCGGCGCCGCCGGTTTTGCCGCGGCCGAGATGCTGCGGCGGCGCGATTACCAGGGCGATATCGTCATGCTCAGCGCCGACGACGCGCCGCCCTGCGACCGGCCGAACCTGTCCAAGGATTACCTCGCCGGCAACGCGCCGGAGGAGTGGGTGCCGTTGCGGCCCGAGAAATTCTATGCCGAGCGCGGCATCGATCTGCGGCTTCGACAGCAAGTGCTCGGCATCGATGCCGGCGGGCGCCAGGTCGAGCTCGCCGGCGGCGGCAAGATCGCCTACGACCGGCTGCTGCTGGCGACCGGCGCCGAGCCGGTGCGGCTGTCGATTCCCGGCGCTGACCAGCCGCACGTGCGCACGCTGCGCTCGCTCGCCGACTGCCGTGCGATCATCGAAGTCGCCAAGAGCGCGCACCGCGCGGTCGTCATCGGCGCCAGCTTCATCGGCCTCGAAGTAGCGGCGTCATTGCGTAACCGCGAGATCGAGGTTCACGTGGTCGCGCCCGAGAAGCGGCCGATGGAGAAAATCCTCGGTCCCGACATGGGCGACTTCGTGCATTCGCTGCACAAGGAGCATGGAGTCATTTTCCATCTCGAGAACACCGCGACCGCGATCGACGGCAAACGCGTCCAGCTCAAGGGCGGCGAATCCCTCGATGCCGACCTGGTCGTCGTCGGGATCGGCGTGCGGCCGCGCCTGGAGCTGGCTGAGAAAGCCGGCCTCGCGCTCGACCGCGGCGTTGCGGTCAATGAATATCTGGAGACGAGCGCTCCGGGCATCTTCGCGGCCGGCGACATTGCGCGTTGGCCCGACCCGCACACCGGCGAAAAAATTCGCGTCGAGCATTGGGTCGTCGCCGAGCGCCAGGGGCAGACGGCCGCGCTCAACATGCTCGGCGAACGCGAAAAGCACAGCGCCGCGCCGTTCTTCTGGAGCCAGCACTACGACATTCCGATCAATTACGTGGGCCACACCGAAAAATGGGACGAGATCGCCATCGACGGCGACATCGCGGCCAAGGATTGCCTGCTGCGCTTCAAGCGCAATGGCAGGGTGCTCGCGGTCGTTTCGATTTTCCGCGATGTGGCGAACCTCGAGTCCGAGGTCGCCATGGAGCGCGCGGCGCAATGATCGTTATCGCCGGGGCTCGCGCCGGTCAGATCATCGCCCAGAGATAGACCACGGTCGCCGCCAGCCCGAGCGCGCCGCGCCAGGCGTGCAGCCTGCCCCAGGTCTTGATCATGTCGCGGGTCTCTCCGGTCGCGGCGTCGAGCGGGGTTGCGTTGAGACGCTTGTTGACCGGCAGGATGACCAGGAGCGTATAGGGCCAGTTGGCGAGGATCAGCAGGGCGCCGGCGAGCCAGCGCCAGTCGCGCGTCATCCAGAACGCCAGCAGCCCGAAAGCCGTGGACACGAGCGCGAGGCCCGCCTGCATGACGGCGCCGTGCGCGTAGCTCGGCTTCCACTGCGCCAGCAGAGCCCTGTCGTCGAGCTCGAGCCGCGCCGGCTGCTCCGCGATGCTCACATAGATGGCCGCGCCGGTGAAGGCCGCGGCGGTGACGAGGGCGAGCAGCTGACTCAGCAAGAGCAGCACCGGCGCCCTCCTCAATTTCCCAGTATGTCGCGGCTGACGATCAGGCGCATCACCTCGTTGGTGCCTTCCAGGATCTGATGCACGCGCAGGTCCCGCAGCACCCGTTCGATGGGATGGTCGCGCAGATAGCCGTAGCCGCCGTGCAGCTGCAGGCATCCGTTGACCACGTCGAAGCCGGTATCGGTCGCGAGCCGCTTGGCCATGGCGGCGAGCCGCGTGGCTCCGGGCTCGCGCCGGTCGACCCCCGCGGCGGCCCGGTAAAACAGCAACCAGGCGGCCACGAACTCAGTGGCGTATTAGGCGACACCAAAACCCACCACCAAGAAAAATT
>JBEVIH010000006.1:0-35050 GCA_040510815.1 Xanthobacteraceae bacterium
TACGAGCAGCCGAACTCGCGCTGGGTGGCGGACTTCATCGGCGAGGTGAACCTGATCGAAGGCAAGGTGGTCGAGGCGGGCGCGACCGCGACCACCGTCGCGAGCGCCAGCGCCGGAACGCTGCGCGCGAGCCCCGCGGGCGACGCCAAGCCGGGCGACACCGTTTGGGTGGCGCTGAGGCCCGAGAAGGTGCGCATCAGTCGTGAGCCGCCGGCCACCGCCGGCGAGAACGCGGTCGCCGGGCAGGTCATGGACATCGGCTATCTCGGCGATCTCTCGATCTACAAGGTGCGGCTCGATGATGGATTCGTGATCAAGGCGGCGGCCGCCAACATGACCCGCCTGATCGAGCGGCCGATCGGCTGGGACGACCGCGTCTGGCTCAGCTGGTCGCCGGACGCCGGCGTGGTGCTGACGCGATAGGCGAGGGCGATGCCGTGATCGGAGCGAGCGACAAAAGGGGTGCCTGGGGCGCGCGGGCGGTCGTGCTCGTGCCGTACCTCTGGCTCGTCGTGTTCTTCCTCATCCCGTTCCTGATCGTGCTCAAGATCAGCCTGTCGCACACCGCCATCGCGCAACCACCCTACGAGCCGGTGCTCGATCCGGCTGCCGGGCTCGAGGGGCTCAAGGCATTCTTCCGGGCGCTCTCGTTCGAGAACTACAGCTTCATCGCCTCCGACTGGCTCTATCTCTCCTCCTATCTCAAGAGCCTGGAGATCGCCGCGGTCTCCACGCTGCTGCTGCTGCTGATCGGCTTTCCGCTCGCCTACGGCATCGCGCGGGCGCCGCGCCGTTGGCAGCCGGCGCTGTTCCTGCTGGTGGTGCTCCCGTTCTGGACCTCGTTCCTGATCCGCATCTATGCCTGGATCAATATCCTGCAGCGCGAGGGCCTGCTCAATCAGGTCCTGCTGGCGCTCGGCATCGTCGATGTGCCGCCGGCGTGGCTGTCGACCGACACCGCGGTCTATATCGGGATCGTTTATTCCTACCTGCCGTTCATGGTGCTGCCAATCTACGCCACCCTCGAAAAGATGGACGACACCCTCATCGAGGCGGCGACCGATCTCGGCTGCCCGCGCTGGAAGGCGTTCTGGCTGGTGACCTTGCCGCTGTCGCTGCCTGGCGTGGTCGCGGGCGCGCTGCTGTGTTTCATCCCGATCGTCGGCGAGTTCGTCATCCCCGACCTGCTCGGCAGCTCGCAGACCATGATGATCGGGCAGACGCTGTGGACCGAATTCTTCGCCAACAAGGACTGGCCGGTGGCGGCGGCGGTCGCGGTCGTGCTGCTGTGCCTGCTGGTGGTGCCGATCGTGGTCTATCAGCAGATGCAGGTGCACGACCTCACAGGAGGGCGCTGAGGTGCGGCGGGCCTCCTGGTTCAACGTCGCCTCGGTCGCGCTCGGCCTCGCCTTCCTCTATCTGCCGATCGTCATCCTGGTGATCTTCTCGTTCAACGCCTCGCGGCTGGTCACCGTATGGGGCGGCTGGTCGACGCGCTGGTACGTCGAGCTCTTCCAAGACCGCGCCATGCTGGAGGCCGCCTGGGTGACCTTGCGCATCGCGGTCGTTTCGGCCACCGCGGCGACCGTGCTCGGCACCTTGGCGGCGATCGCGCTGGTGCGGCTCGGGCGCTTCCGCGGCCGCCTGCTGTTCTCCGGCATGATCTATGCGCCGCTGGTCATGCCCGAGGTGATCACGGGGCTGTCCCTGCTGCTGCTGTTCGTCGCCGTCGACGTTGACCGCGGCTTCTGGACCATCATCTTGGCCCACACCACGCTGACCATGTGCTTCGTGACCGTGGTGGTGCAGTCGCGGCTGTTGAGCTTCGACCGCAGCCTCGAGGAGGCGGCGATGAATCTCGGCTGTCCGCCGCTCAAGACCTTCCTCACCGTGACCTTGCCGCTGATCGCGCCGGCGCTGGCCTCGGGCTGGGTGCTCGCCTTCACGCTCTCGCTCGACGACCTGGTGATCGCGAGCTTCACCACCGGCCCGGGCGCCACCACGCTGCCGATCCGCATCTATTCGGAGGTTCGTCTCGGCGTGAAGCCGGAGATCAACGCGATCTGCACGATCATGATCGCCATCGTCGCCACCGGCATCGTCGCCGCCTCGCTGCTGTCGAAATTCCACGAGCTCGGCCGCGACCGCGCGGCACGCCCTGCCGCGCGGTCCTGATGCGTCCCTTGAGCGCGGCATTGCTGCGGGCCGCCTCGCGCTGCTAGAAAGACGGGCCCGTTACCGCATGCGGCACCCGGGAGTGCGCCGTGGCCCAGGACGCGATCGCCTCGCCGGAGCTGGCCGAGAAATTCAAGATCGAGAAAGACTCGCCCTATCTGCGCTTCGTGCGCGGCGAAGGGCTCGACGTCATCGGCGCGCAATACGTGCCGAGCCTGCGCACGGTCGAGCTCAAGCCCTGGGCGCGCAAGGGCGGCAAGGGCGTGTTCATCAACCACGAGGCTTCGCGCACCTCGAACGATTGCTACGTCTGCGAGATCGCGCCGGGCGGAAAGCTCGAGCCGCAGCACCATCTGTTCGAGGAGATGATCCTAGTGCTCGCCGGCCGCGGCTCGACCACCGTGTGGAACAACGCCGGCGCCCGCGTCACCTTCGAATGGAAGGCGGGCGCGATCTTCGCCATCCCGCTCAATTGCTGGTACCAGCATTTCAACGGCTCGGGCCAGGAGCCGGTGCGCTACGTGGCGGTGACCAATGCGCCCTCGGTGATTAACCTCTACGAGGACGTCGCGTTCGTCTTCGGTCACGCGCATGACTTCAAGAATCGCTTCTCCGGCGAGGCCGACTATTTCAGCGCCAAGGGCGAGCAGATCGGCTTCCTGCTGCAGACCAATTTCGTGCCGGACGCGGTCAATCTGCCGCTCATCGCGGCCAAGGAGCGCGGCGCCGGCGGCGGCCACATCCGCTTCAACATGGCGCGCGGCTCGATCGCCAGCCACATCTCGCAGTTCCCGGTCGGAACCTACAAGAAAGCGCACGCGCACGGGCCGGGCGCCCACGTGATCGTGCTCTCGGGCGAGGGCTATTCGCTGATGTGGCCGCGAGGCGAGGAGCCGCGCCGCTACGAGTGGCAGGCCGGCACCCTCATCGTTCCGCCCAATGCCTGGTTTCACCAGCATTTTAATTCGGGTGCCACGCCGGCGCGCTATCTCGCCTTCAAGCACGCGTCGCCGCGCAACGCCCAGGGCGTGCCGACGTCGTGGATCTCGACGCGGCTCGGCGGCACCCAGATCGACTACGCCGACGAGAGCCCGGCGATCCGCCGCATGTTCACGGAGGCGCTCGCCCGCCAGGGCGTGAAGTCCGGCATGGACGACGTCTACGCCGCCGAGCTGCCGAACCCGCCGCCGAAGGCGGCCTGAACGCGACGCGCGGGATCGCGTCGACGATCAAACGCGGCTCATGTGTCGTCGGTTATCGGGAGTTTTGCGCGGCGTCCGCGTCCGGCTCGGAGGTCGCCGGCGCGTTCTCCGTCGTCGGAGCCGACGTGGCTCCAGCCAGCGCCGGCGCGGCAGGGGGCGGACGCTCGGCGTCGGCGGCGGCAGGAGCCGCTTCCGGCGGCGCCCGGCCGGTGAGCCGCTCGATCGCCGAGCGGATCGGGTCGCCGGGGGGACGGTTGCGCATGGCGTCCAGCACCGACTGCGCCGGCACCGAGCGCTGGATGCGGCTCTGGACGTCCCACCACATCAGCGGCTCGTCCCAAGGCCCCTCCACGATAAACGGCAGCTCGAACGCGGGCGCCGCCGCCGGCGTGCCGCCTGCCAGGCTCGACAGCAGGCTCGCGGTCCCCTTGAGGTCGAGCTGGCGGGACGGGATCGAGGCCGCGCCGCCGAGCGCGATGCGCACCGAGGGTCCCTCCATGCGCACCTCTTCGACCGCCGCTATGCCCTGGCTGATCTTCACATTGACGGTGAGCGTTTCGTAAGGCGTCTTGCCGCCGCGGACCTCGCCGCCGCCAGACAGCGGCCTGCGCTCGAAGCGCCGCAGCAATTGCTCGATGTTGAAGCCGGAAAGCGCGCCCTTTCGGCCGGTCAGGCTGGCGGTGCCGTTGAGGCCCTTGGTCAGCTCGTAGACGTTGCTGCCGGAGCTGTCGAGGGCGAAGGCGAGCGTGCCTTTGCCTTCCAGGCGCCGCAGCCCGATCAACTCGCCGAGACAGCGCTCGAGGTCGACGTCGGCGAATTGCAGCTGCGCCTTGAAGTCGGCCGCGGCCTGCGCGCGGGCGATCCCGAACGAGCCCTTGAGCACGCCGCCGAAAGCCTGCGCCTCGCCGATCGCCACGTTGAGATTGCCGCCGCGCACCGTCGCCGCGACCGCGGTGCGCCCGAGCCTGACATGGGCGACGTTGACCCGCGCGGCGGAGAGCCGCAGATCGACGTCGATGCCCTTGAGCCCGTCGAGCGTGATCGGCTGGCGGTCCCAATCGCGCTGGCCGGTGGTCAACAGCCGCACGGTGGAGACGTAGGGCGTCAGATCGAGCGTGTCGGCGGCGAGCGTCCCCTGCAGCGTCTGCCGGCCGCCGTTGGCCAACGTCAGAACGCCTTCGCCGGCATTGCCGTCGAGCTCGATGTTGACGCCGGAGAGCCCGAGCGTGCTGCCCACCACGTTGGCCTGCGCCTTGAGCGCGAAACGGCCGAAGCCGCCGCCCGGCAAGGTCTGCTGGCCGGTCCAGCGCAGGGTCTCGCGCAGCGACACCGCATCGGCCGCCAGCGTGCCCTCCATCTTGAGGGTCGGCCGATGGCTCAGGTAGCCGTCGAAGGCGAGCTTGAGCGGGGCGCCGGCGAGGCGGATCTTGAGCCCGGATCGGTCGCCCCGCAGCGCCGCGGCGAAATCGGTGAAGCTGATGGTCGTGTCGAGCACTTCGTTGTTCCAGGAGAAGTGCCCGGTGCCCGCGAAGCTCTTCGAGATCGAGGGCCAAGCGAGCGCGAAGTCGACGTTGGAGAGCGTCTCGACGATCTTGTGGGCCTCGTCGCGCAGGATGAAGGTCCCGTCCTCGATCCGGATCTCCGAGAACGAGCTGGTGCGCTTGTCTCCCGGCTGCAGGTGACGCGCGAGCGCCTCGATGTGCCCGGACCAATTGGAGCTGCGGTCGGCGTTGAACACGACGCTGATGGTCGGCCGCACCAGCGACACATCGGCGATCTCGATGCGTCCGATCAGGAACGGGAAGAAGCGCAGCCGCGCTACCACGTGCTCGGCAGTGAGCCCCGGCCCGCCGTCGCCGCGCTCGCCCAGGCTGACGTCGTCGAAGCGCACCGTGCCGGTCGGGAACAACGATACCGAGGCGCCGCCGCGCAGCACCGGATCGAGCCCGGTGACGGCGCGGATCTCGGCCTTCACGGCCGCGCGCACGGTCTCGGCCGGCATCAGAAACGAGAAGATCACGAGAGCGCCGAAGCCCGCGACCGCCAAGGCCGCAACGGCAAGTCCAAGGCGCCTGATGCCAATGACCGCGGTCACGCGTCTTTCTCAAGCTTTCCGGCGCTCGAGCCGGCCATTACCGAGGGGGAACGAGTCCGCAAGCTGCAATCCCTATGTGACGCTTTCGTGGCCGGCCCATCCTGCGGGTCAGCTGCCGTTTCGGGCGGATGAGCCGCCTAAACCGTTGCACGGGCGTCAATTCAGTCCCTTCGCCACCTGGTATCCGGCCTCGGTCTTGCTGCGGATCTCGTCGAGAGTCGTGCCGGGCGCGAGCTCGACCAGCGTCATGCCGCCTTTCCCCTTCTTGTCGATGGAAAAAACGCCGAGGTCGGTGATCACCATGTCGACCACGCCGGCGCCGGTGAGCGGCAGCGTGCAGCGCTTGAGCAGCTTGGCCTCGTTCTTGGCCGAATGTTCCATCACCACCACCACCTTCTTGACCCCGGCGACCAGGTCCATGGCGCCGCCCATGCCCTTGACCATCTTGCCGGGGATCATCCAGTTGGCGAGGTCGCCGTTCTCGGCGACCTGCATGGCGCCGAGGATGGAGAGGTCGATGTGGCCGCCGCGGATCATGGCGAAGCTGTCGGCCGAGGAGAAAAAGCTCGTGGTGGGGATCTCGGTGATCGTCTGCTTGCCGGCATTGATCAGGTCCGGATCCTCCTCGCCCTCGTAGGGAAACGGACCGAAGCCGAGCATGCCGTTCTCGCTTTGGAGCTGCACGCTCATGCCGTCGGGGATGTAGTTCGAGACCAGCGTCGGGATGCCGATGCCGAGATTGACGTAGAAGCCGTCGCGCAGCTCCTTGGCGGCGCGTGCGGCCATCTGCTCGCGGGTCCAGGCCATCAGACTTCCTCTCCTGTTCCGGCCGGCGCGACGCGCTTGCGGACGGTGCGCTGCTCGATGTGCTTCGTCGCGTTCGGCACGTGCACGATGCGCTTCACGTAGACGCCGGGGGTGATGATGTGGTCGGGATTGATGTCGCCGGGCTGCACCAGGTGCTCGACCTCGGCCACCGTCACCTTGCCGGCGGTGGCCATCATCGGATTGAAGTTGCGCGCAGTCTTGCGGTAGGCGAGGTTGCCCTCGGTGTCGCCCATCCAGGCGTGCACGATCGAGAGGTCGGCGACGAGGGAGCGCTCCATCACGTAGCGCTCGCCGTTGAACTCGTGCTCCTCCTTGCCCTCGGCGATCTGGGTGCCGGCGCCGGTGCGTGTGAAGAAGGCCGGGATGCCGGCGCCGCCGGCGCGGATGCGCTCCGCCAGCGTCCCTTGCGGAGTGAACTCGATCTCCAGCTCGCCGGCGAGATATTGCTGCGCGAAGGTCTTGTTCTCCCCCTCGTAGGACTAGATCATCTTCTTGATCTGCTTGGTGTCGAGCAGCAGGCCGAGGCCGACGCCGTCGATGCCGGCATTGTTGGAGACGACGGTGAGGTTCTTCACGCCGGAGTCGCGGATGGCCTGGATCAGGGTTTCCGGAATGCCGCACAATCCGAAGCCGCCGGCCATGATCAGCATGCCGTCTTTCAACAGGCCGGCCAGCGCGGCTTTGGCGTCGGGATAGACCTTTTTCATGAATCCCCGTGTCGATCACTGGCGGTGCCCAACGGATAGGCAGCCGCGCGCCGGCCCAGCGAGATTTTTCTACCGCGCTGCGGCAAAGGCCGCAATCGTCCGTTGCGGCGGTCTTGCCGGGAGATAGCCCCTAATTCTCCCCGCGGCCGACCATGGTGGCGATGTCGGCGTAGCGGGTGATGAGCATGACCGGCAGGATGCCGACCGCGACGATGATCAGGGCGGCGAGCGAGCCCTGCTCGAAGCTGCCGCGGGTGGCGAACTGGTAGATGTAGGTCGAGAGCGTCTCGACGTTGAGCGGGCGCAGCAGCAGGGTCGCGGGCAGCTCCTTGAGGCAATCGACGAAGACCAAGAGCGCGGCGCCCCAGATGGCGGGCCGCGCCAGCGGCAGATGGATGGTGCGCGCCAGGGTCGCCGGCCCCGCCCCCAGCATGCGGGCGACGTCGTCGAATTCCTGCGAGATCCGGGCAAATCCCGCCTGCGCGAAGCCGATCGCGATGGCCAGGAACCGGATCACATAGGCGATGACGACGGCGGCCGAGGAGCCCGCGAGCACGAGCCCGACGCCGGCGCCGCCGAAGGCACGGACAAGCGCATTGATGCTCTCGTCGATGAGCACGAGCGGGGAGAGCAGGCCCAGCGCCAGCACCGTTCCCGGCACGGCGTAACCGATGCCCGCCACGTTGACGCAGGCGGCGATCATCGGACGCTTCACGTAGCGCAACGCAGCGACCGCCGAGAAGCCGAGCACCAGCGTGATGGCGGTGGCCGTGGACGCCAGCCCGACCGTGGTCAGGGCGTGGCGGAAAAGCTCGCCCTCGAAGCCCACCAGGAGCCCGCGGGCGATCACCTCGCGCGCCAGATAGCCCGCCGGCAGCAGGAAGCCGAGTGCGACCGGAACCAGACAGGCGGTCAACGCGACCCAGCGCGCCGGGCCCTTCAGCGCGATCCGGAACGCCAGGCGGGCGTCCTGCACCGGCGCCGCCACGTCGACCCGCCGCCGGCCGTAGCGCTCGAGCGCGATCAGCGCGGCGACGATCAGCAGCATCACGCAGGCGATCTGCGCCGCCCCCGCCAGGCTGCCGCGATTGAGCCAGGTGGTGAAGATCGACAGCGTCAGGGTCTGCACGCCGAGATATTCGCTGGCGCCGATGTCGTTGAGCGTCTCCAGCAGCGCCAGCGCGACCCCGACCGCGATGGCGGGCCGCGCCAGGGGCAGCGTGATGCGGCGCGCGAGCTCCCAGGGCCGCGCGCCGAGCACGCGCGCGGCCTCGGCGAACAGCGAGCCTTGCGTCTGGAACATCGCGCGCGCGGCCAGATAGACGTAGGGGTAGAGCACGAAGCCGATGACGAAGATCGCGCCCGCGAGCGAACGCACGTCCGGAAACCAATAATCGGCGGCGGAGCGCCAGCCGAAGATCGCGCGCAACGCCGACTGCACGGGCCCGAGCGGGCCGAGAAAGTCGACATAGACATAGGCCACGATGTAGGTCGGGATCGCGAGCGGCAGCGGCAGCAGCCAGGCCAGCGTGTCGCGACCGGGAAACTCGAAGGTGGTGACGGTCCAGGCGGTGCCGACGCCGACCACGATGGTCAGCGCGGCGACGCCCGCCAGTAGCAGCGCGGTCTGCGTCAGCGCGACCGGAATCACGTAGCGCGCGAGGTGCCCCCAGATCTCCCCGGTCTGGCCGAGCGCGACCAACAACAGGCCCAGCAGCGGCGCCAGCGCCAGCAGCGCCGCCGCCACCGCGACGGCGCTAACGGTGGCCGGGCCGGCGCGCCAGCGAAAATGTGAACGGGCCGGCCATCGCTCGAACGATGGCCAGCCCGCGGATTTGGCAGCGATCATCTGTTCAGTTGTCGAAGCCGACCTTGTCCACCAAGTTGGCCGCCGCCTTCTTGTATTCGGCGACCTTGGAGAGCGGCATCGGGTCGGCCTTGAGCGGACCATACCCGGCGATGGTCGGATTGATCGCGATGCCGGCACGCACCGGATATTCGTAGTTCAGGTCGGCGTGCATGTGCTGCGCCTTGTCGTCGACCAGCCATTCGATCAGCTTCATGGCGTTGGCCTTGTTGGGCGCGTGCTTGGCGAGCACGACGCCCGACAGATTCACATGGGTGCCGCCGCCCTGGAAGGTCGGCAGGATCACCCGCGTGGCCTCGGCCCAGGACTTCTTGTCGGCCTCCTTGTCGTTCATCAGCGCCCAGTAATAGGTGTTGCCGATGCCGAGATCGCACTTGCCGGCGGCCACGTCGCGCGCGGTCTCGCGGTCGCCGCCCGAGGGCTTCTGCGCCAGATTGGCTTTGACGCCCTTGAGCCACTCCTCGGCCTTGGCGGCGCCGTGGTGAGCGATGAAGGCGGCGACCAGCGCATTGTTGTAGATGTGCTGGCCGGAGCGGATGCAGATCTTGCCTTTCCACTTCGGGTCGGCAAGCTCCTCATAGGTGATCGCGCCCTGCTTGATGCGGTCCTTCGAGGCGTAGACCACGCGCGCGCGCATCGACACGCCGTACCAGTGTCCTTCCGGATCGCGGTATTGCGCCGGCACCGCCTTGTCGACGAGATCCGACTTGATCGGCTGCGTGATGCCGGCCTGAACGGCGTCCTCGAGCCGTCCGATGTCGACGGTGAGCAGCACGTCGGCCGGGCTGTTGGCGCCCTCGGTCTTGATGCGCTGCTCGAGGCCGGAGCTGGCCGAGATGACGTTGACCTTGATGCCGGTGTCCTTGGTGAAGGCGTCGAACAGCGGCTGGATCAGCTTGGTTTCGCGATAGGTGTAGACGTTGACGTCCGACTGGGCGGCCGCCGCGCCGGCAGCCGCGACCAGGGCAGCTGCGGCGGCGGCGAGGCGCGCCAGCGCGCGCAGGCTGACAAAGTTCATGGCAATCCTCCTGTCGACGGGGCTCGAAGGCCCCGGCCTCGATCGACGCCGCCGCGGAAGGCCGGCGCGTTGCCCTGACCTAGTGGCAGCCCCCGGCCGCCGTCAATCGGATTAAGGCTGTAAATTCAATATCTTGGAATAATTCTAGTCTGCGGCTGTCTAGAACGAGTCGAAACTAGGCGCTTGCGCCTTGATCGTGCGTCGCGATCCGGATCGAGCGAAACCAAGCCCGCAACCGCGGCTGCTGTGCGGCACGCGGTCTCAGCGAAGGATGACCCGCGGCGGCGCCGGCAGCGAGGCGATCTCCGCGATCATCTTCTTGACGATGGCGCGGCCGAACGAGTTGAAATTCTCGGCCACCATCACGAACGCGCCCGGGCCGCCGATGACGTTGTCGTTGTAGTACTTCTCGAGCCCGCCCGGCGGGTTGGTGTGCTCGGCGTTCCACGGCACCGGCCGGTCGCTGAGGATGACCAGGCCGTTGATGACGACGCCCTTGGCCACGACCTCGTCGCGGGCGAGCCGCACGTCACGGCCGGCATTGTTGGTGCCGTCGCCGGAGACGTCGATGGTGCGGCGCGCGGCCTCGAACGGCGCGCGCGCGAGCTGGGCGGCCGAAAACTCGATGCCGCCGCTGATCGAGGTGCGGTCGGCGAACGACCGGGGCAGCTCCAGCAGCTGGTCGCCGAAGCGGCGCGCGGGAGCGGGACCGTCGATCAGGGTCCAGTCGATCACCACCTTCTGGGCGCCGAACCCGGACCACTCGACGAAGCAGACCGCGATCCGCTGGTGCGGCCCGGAACGGATCGCGTCGATCACCTGCGGATCCGAGATCGCCGCCGCGTAGCCCTCACGTTGCAGCAGGTATTTGGGGTGATCGACGCTGCGCGACACGTCGGAGGCCAGCACCAGCAGCAGGTCAACCTGCTCGGCGGCCAACGCGAAGACCGGCTGAATGAGCACCAGCACGACGAGTGCCAGCAGCAATCGAATGCGCCGGATCATGGTTTGCCTCCAGGGCATCGGCCGCCGCCGATGCCGTTCGGTGTCGCCCATGGTGCAGCTTAGCCGATTCCGGCCCGCTTGCGTACTGGCGCGGCGGCATGGCGGGTCGTTATCCCGGCCATCGTCGGGCCGTCGGGTGGGGCCGGCAGCCTGCAGTCAACGCGCTCGCGATACGGAAGTTCGCGCGGTTTGCCTTGCCGGCGGCAACCCTGCGCTGTGGCGAGCGTGCGGTCTCGATCAGGATTTCAAGATCGCGCGGCGCGTGCGGCCGGCGGATGCGGCGTGAGCACGCAGGCGGCCTGACGCGCCGTCACCCCGCCAGCACCTGCGTCGCCGGAAACGCGATCTCCACCAAGGTGCCGGCGTTCGGCGCACTCCTGATGTGGAAGCTCGCGCGGTTTGCCTCCGCCAGCGCCTTGGTCAGCGGCAGGCCGAGCCCGGTGCCGCCGGCGCGCGCCGAGGTGGCAAGCTGCCGGAACGGCTCGAGCGCGGTCTCGATGTCCTTCTCGCTCATGCCGATGCCGGTGTCGCGGACGCGCAGGACCACCTCGTGCGCGTCGGTCAGCGCGGTCGAGACGATCACCTGCCCGCCGGCGCCGGTGAACTTGATCGAGTTGGAGAGCAGGTTGAGCACGATCTGGCGCACCGACCGGGCGTCGGCGACGATTTGCGGCAGTTTCGGCGCCAGCGAGCTGCGCAGGATGATGCGCTCGCGGTTCGCCTGCGGCTGCATGATGGCGACGCATTGCTGGGTGAGATCGTTGAGCGAAACGCCGGCGAAAGTCAGCTCGAGCTTGCCGGCCTCGATCTTGGAGAGGTCGAGCAGGTCGTTGATCAGCGAGATGAGATGCCCGCCGGAGGCGTGGATGTCCCTGAGATAGGCGCGATAGCGCTCGTTGCCGACCGGGCCGAAGCGCTCCTCCATCATGACTTCCGAAAAGCCGATGATGGAATTGAGCGGCGTGCGGATCTCGTGGCTGATCTTGGCGAGGAAGTCGGATTTCGCCGACGAGGCCTTTTCGGCCTGGCGCTTGGCGTCGGTGAGCTCCTCCTCGGCCTTCTTCCAAGACGTGATGTCGCGAAACACCGCGCACAGCTTGTCGGGCCGGTCGCCGATCCGTCCCATGGTCATGAACAGCGGGATCAGCCCACCCTGGCGGACGCGGCCGATGACGTCGCGCCCACTGTTGAGCAATCGCGCGGCCCCCTCCTGCCGCAGCCCGTCGAGATATTCGGACGCGACGTCCATGCTCTCGGGCGCCAACAGATCGAAGAAGCTGCGGCCGGCGAGCTCGCGGGACTCGTATCCGAACAGCGCCTCGGCGCTGCGATTGGACGACAGGACGAGGCCGGCGCGGTCGATCAGGACGACACCGTCGGTCGCGGTGTCGAGAATCGAGTTGAGCTCGGCGATTTCGGCCTGCGCGAGCTCGAGCGCGGGATTTCCGTTCGGCTCGCGGGCCTGCGCAACCGGAGTGGTCAGCAGCGCGAACGCCGACTCGCCGTCCCAGGGCACCAGGAACAGCCGGCCCTCGGCCTCGGTCTCCTCGCCGCGACTGCTCGAGATCGCGAACGGCTTCTCGCCGCCTTTCTCGAACGAGACCCCCTCCGGCTCGACGAACAGGCTGTCGAGGCCGCCGGCCTCGGCGAGCGCCTCGATGCTCTCGTAGCCGCTCCAGCGCAGAAAGGCGCGGTTGCAATAGATGAGGTGGCTCAGCCGGTAGACCAGCACGCCGAACGGAAGCCGGTCGAGGAACGGCCGGGCATCGGTCGCGTCCCGCAGCGCAATCTGCTCGGCCTCGTGGGTGGCGAGCGCGTCGCGGTCGATCGGCGGCGCGGGGGCGGGCAGGTGAACGGCTGCGGCCGCGGCCAGCGCAGGCGGGTCGAACGTCGGCGGATCGCCGTGCGACGTTGCGGCGCAGGCAGCGTCGTCCGCGTCGCTCGCCGCGGTCGCGGCGTCAGGCTCGGCCGCGCCATGGTTCAGGCGCTGGGTGAGCCGGCGCGAGAGTTCCCGAAAGGCGCTGCGCTCGATCGGACTCAAGGCCGGGGCGTTCGGCTCGGCGGTGGGGAACGGCACGACGTTCTCGACCGGCGCCACCGCCGCTGCCTCGACCGGCGCCGCCGCAGCGGCCTCGACCGGCGCGTCCACCGCGGCTTGCGGCTCAGCAGCCGACGGTTTCGGCGAGCTGTCATCGATGCTTGCAGGCGCGGCCGATGGGTTTGCGGCGGCATTGCGCCGATGCGCCAATTCGGCGAGCCGCTCGAGGTCGCGGCACACTCCGAAGCCCCGATAGCCGCGGAACGCCCGCGCGCGGTCGAACACCGGCAGGCCGGAAAGCTCGACCGCGAGGCGCTCGGCGCTGTCGTCGACCGGCCAGCCCACCGTGAGCCCGCTCCAGGTGTCGTGGGTGGCGAGCGCTTGCGCCACCCGGCTCTCGGGGTCGAGGCCGAGCTTGCTTGCGATCTCCTGCCACGACCGCCCGAGCACGGCGGCCGTCTGCGGCCCGATCAGGCGGACGAATTCGTCCGAGCCCAGCGTGAAGCGGCCTTCCTCATCCATCTGCCAGACGAAGCGCAGCGGGTGACGCCGCTCGGACGGCGTCGGCGGCGCTTCGGGCAGGGAAGGCGAGGCGGGTGACGCGGGCGCGCTCGCCGGCGGTTCCAGGGCGATGTGTTCGCCAGCGACGGTCGGCGCCTGCGCCAGCTCGCTAGGCGGCGCAGCGTCCGGCGCGATGGCCGATGGCTGCGGTGGACTGTGAGCGGCCGTCTCGACCGCTGCCGGGTCGGGCGTAACCGGCATGTCGCCGCGCGCGGCCTCGTCGGCCTCGACGGGCAGGGCAAAGGTGGCGATCAAGACGGTTTCCGCCTCGCTGCCGATATGGTCTACGGCGATCGGCCCGTGGATGGTCGTGCCCGTGGGGCGATCGCTGTGGGCGGCGCCGGCCGCCAGTGCGGCAACGCCGAGGGCGGCGAGCGAGGTCGCGCCGGCAAGCCGCGGCGTGGCCGCGGGCGTGGCGTGAATGAGCTCACCATCGGGCGCGAAGGCCGCGACCGGTTGGTCGCATCCGGCCAGCAGACGGCGCGCCCGCTCGTCGAGCGCAAGCTCGGGGCCGGCGCGCTCGGTCGCGACCACCAGGATGGCGGGCGCGTCGTCGGTGAGCGCGATGCGCGCACACATGCAGGGCAGCGCGCGCCCGACGCCGGCGCCGAATCCGCGCAGCCGCTCGATGCGCTGCGAGCCGTCCGGCGGCAGGGTGGTCGCGAGTTGCGCAATCTGCGCTGCCGCCGGCTGACCGGTGTCGAATTTTCGCGTGCGGATCGCCGCCGAGCTCGCAGCGCCGAAAATCGCCGCGCCGGTCGGATTCGCCCACAGGATGCGGCTGGCATCGACGCTCCACAGCCACGCCGGCAGCGCGCTGGTCGCGATCGGCGCCAGCCGCTCGTCACGCAGTAATGCCAGCTGGAATCCGGATTGGCTCATCGAAAGGCGCGCGCTCCCGATTCGGCGCCGGCACCACCGGCATCTTAATGAATTTTTCATAATGCCGACGCTGGTCTGCGTCCATGCAGCGAACGGGCCGTCAGCGTCGAAATCCCCGCTAACCTTAATCCGATGGATTGTCGGTCCGGCGCGATGAGCGCGATTCCGCCCGCGCGCTCAGGCCGCGAGCTCGCGCATGATGCGATAAAGCGCCGATTGGCCCTCGAAGCCGATGCCGGGCCGGCCGCCCAGCGGCAGGTAGCCGCCGTCGAGCTTGGCGTCGTCGGCGAAGCCGCCGAACGCACCGAACACGCCGGGATAGGATTCGGCGCCGCCGAGGCCGAAGCCGCCCGCGATGGCGAGCGACATCTGGTTGCCGCCATGGGGAAACAGCGCGCTGCGCGGCCAGCCATGGCGTTCGAGCATGTCGACCGTGCGGGCGTACTGCACGATGCCGTAGGCGTGCGGCGGATCGACCTGGATGACGTCGTTGCGATCCGGGCGCAGACCGCCGAAGCGGACGAGATTTTCCACGTCCTGTGTCGAGAACAGGTTCTCGCCGGTCGAGAGCGGGGCGTCGTAGCTGCCGGCGATCTCCGCGAGCAGCGCAAAATCGAGCGGATCGCACGGCTCCTCGAACCAGCGCAGCTTGAACGGCGCCAGCACCCGCGCATAGGCGAGCGCCTCGTCGCGCAGGAATTTCGAATTGGCGTCGACGGCGAGCTGCGCGCCGGCGGGGAGAATTTTCTTGACCGCCTCCACCCGGCGCAGGTCCTCGTCGAGCGGCAGGCCGCCGACCTTCATCTTCACCATGGTGTAGCCGGCGTCGAGATGGCGGCGCATCTCGTCCTGCAGGTCCGCCACGGTCTGGCCGGGCCAGTACCAACCGCCCCCGACGTAGCAAAACACCTTGGCCGCGACCTCGCCGCCGTTGTAGCGCTCGGCGAGCAGGCGATGGAGCGGCTTGCCGGCGATCTTCGCCACCGCGTCCCAGACCGCGACCTCGATCGTGCCGATGGCGATCGAGCGCTCGCTGTGGCCGCCGGATTTCTCGCGCTGCATCATGCAGGCGAGGATGCTCGCCGGCTCGAAGTTCTCGCCGCTGGCATCGAGCAGCGTCGCGGGATCGGCGGCGAGGATGCGTGGGGCGAAGCGGGCGCGCATCTGCGCGCCGCAGGCGTAGCGGCCGGTCGAGTTGAAGGCAAATCCCGTCACCGGCTTGCCGTCACGCACCGCGTCGGTCACGACTGCAACTACCGAGGTGGTCATCTCCGAAAAATCGAAACTCGAGTTCCGGATGTCGGACTTGAGCGGAACCGCGCATTCGCGGATTGCGACAATACGCATCTCGCCATCCTGTTTTTAGATTGCTGCGGCCGGAGCCGATCGGCTGTTCCCGAGTTAATATCTTAAACCGAACCGCGTCGTCGCCGCCGGAACAATGAATCCACGTAAAAAGCGCGTCGTCGTCGCCGGAACAAATCAATCCACGCAAAAAAGGAGGAGATCAGCATGACCTCTACCGAGCGTTTCGAGATTCCGCCGGAAATGCGGGCGATTGCCGAGAGGAGCGTCGAGCAGGCGAGGCAGGCCTTCGAGGGTTTCATTTCCGCCGCTCACCGCGCCGTGACCGCGTTCGAGGGCCAAGCCGAGAGCGCCCGTCAAGGCGCCAAGGATGTCACTAAAAAGGCAATGACTTTCGCCGAGCGCAACATCACGGGCTCATTCGACTTCGCGCAACGGCTGGTGCAGGCGAAAGACGTCGAGGAGATGCTGAAGCTGCAAGCGAACTACATCAAGACCCAGATGCAGGTGCTGGCCGAGCAGGCCAAGGAGTTAGGCGAAAGCACGAGCAAAGTGGCAAGGGACGCCGCCAAATCGAAACACTGACGGTCACCAGCAGGGCCGTCATCGGACGCGCCGGGACACCCTCCCGGGCGCGGCATGATGTTTGCGCAATTGTGCGCTGCAATATTTTCTATTGCGTCGCACCACAACCAATGCTATGTATGCGCTATTGAGCGGCTGCGGCGCATTCCGGCCATCACGGGACGGCGAGAGGCTAGCTGTAGAGGCACGGACCGGCCGGGCGGCGGGGTCCGGAGGATGCCGGGATCCCCACCGCCCGATCACAAGGACGAGCCATGACCGAGGTCAGCCACACGACCACCTCCAAAGCAAAATCGAAGCCCGCCGGCGCATCCGCCGCATCGGCGTTCGAGCTGCCGAAATTCGAGCTGCCGAATTTCGAGATCCCCAAGATGGAGATCCCCGCCGCATTCCGCGAGATCGCCGAAAAGAGCGTCTCGCAGGCGAAGGAAACCTACGAGAAGATGAAGTCCGCCGCCGAAGAGGCGACCGATGTGCTCGAGGACACCTACGCGACCGCGACCAAGGGCGTGTCCGACTATGGCCTCAAGTGGATCGAGGCGGCGCGTGAGAACACCAATGCGACCTTCGACTTCTACACCGATCTGATGACGGTGAAGTCGTTCTCCGAGGTGGTCGAGCTCTCCACCGCGCACGCGCGTAAGCAATTCGAGGCGCTCACCGCCCAGACCAAGGACCTCGCCGCGCTCGCCCAGAAGGTGGCCACCGATACCGCCGAGCCGATCAAGGGCAGCGTCACCAAGGCGTTCAGCAAGGTCGCCTGACGTCGATCGCTCACCGCGGTCCAACTGATCCATCTCGGATCGATCCGAGAATCGGGGGAGCGGCAGCAAGTCGATGATCACTTGATCGCAAGCCCGGGCCTCGCGCCCGGGCTTTTGCATGAGCGCGGGAGCGCGTCGCGGCGACCAAAGGCGGCGGTCGGACCGGCCCTTGTCAAACTTTGGCGGTGCTCTTAGGTTGCGGGCCGCTCTCGAGCGATGTGCAGCTGTAGCTCAGATGGTTAGAGCGCCGGTCTGTGGAACCGGAGGTCGGTGGTTCGAAGCCACCCAGCTGTACCACTCCCCTCCGTCATCGCCGCGGCAGCGGATGTTCAAAATTCCCGGCAAGAAGCAGTCGCGCCCCGCCGAGGCGTCCGAGCGGTCACGCCGTGCGGGTCGCGACGAAACGGGCCGCGGCTTTGAGCACCTCCGCGTTAGCCCCGAACGGGCTGAGCGCGGCTTGCGCCTCGGCGACCAGCGCTTCGAGCCGCCGCTTGGCCGGCGCGGTCCCGAGCACGCCGACCAGCGTGGCCTTGTGCGCGGCGGCGTCCTTGCCCGTTGCCTTGCCGACCGTCGCCGGATCGCCCTCCAGGTCGAGCAGGTCGTCGGCGATCTGGAACGCTTCGCCGAGCGCAGCGCCGTAGCGTTCCAGCGCGTTCGATTTGCTTGCGCCCGCCTTGCCGAGGATCGCGCCCGCCACGCACGCGTAGCGCAACAGCGCACCGGTCTTCATGGCCTGCAAGGTCTTGACGTCCTGCTCGCCGAGCGCGGGCGGCGAACGGTCGAACCGGCCCTCCGCCGCCAGGTCGAGCATCTGGCCGCCCACCATGCCGCCGAGCCCTGCCGCGCGCGCCAGCGCCGAGGTGAGCTTGAGCCGCACCTCGGCGTCAGGATGAGTCTGCGGCCGCGAGAGGATGTCGAAGGCGAAGGTGAGCAGGCCGTCACCGGCGAGGATGGCGGTCGCCTCGTCGAAGGCCTTGTGCGTGGTCGGGCGGCCTCGCCTCAAGTCGTCGTCGTCCATGGCGGGGAGGTCGTCGTGCACGAGCGAGTAGCAGTGCACGCATTCGAGCGCCGCCGCCGCCATCAGCGAGTTCTCGCGGGCGACGTCGAGCAGCGCCGCGCACTCGACCACCAGGAACGGGCGGAACCGCTTGCCGCCGCCGAGGCTCGCATAGCGCATGGCGTCGAGCAGCCGCGCCGGCCGGGCCCGCTCGCCATCGACCGGGGTCGACGCCAGCAATCGGTCCAGGAGCGCTTCCGTCTCTTCGGCGACTTGCCCGAGGCGATCTTGAAATGCCGCCTGGGTGTCGACGCCCTTTTTCACAGCATCAGTGCGGGCCATGCTTTACGCCTGCCATGACCGCAATCTATCAAGGGGCTTGCTTCCGTCCAACTTGTCCTAGCCCAATTCATTGAAGATGTTGAACGTTTTTTGCGCGCAAGGTTACGATGGCCGGCGTCATGGCGGTTCACACGGCCACGGCGAACCGGTCCCACCCCGGATCAAGCCCGGGGCGGGCTGCGCCGGGGAACACCACAGGCATCGACGGGTGCCGCAAAATTGACATCGGAGGCCCGGGTTCCGCACGATGGCCGAGATCGTCGCCTTCATTGCGCTGTTGATCTGGCTCTATCTCCTGGCCGCGCGCGGAGCCTTCTGGCTTTGCACCGAGCGCGACAATTGGCAGCCCGTGCGGTTGCCGGTTTGGCCGCGGGTGGTCGCGGTGGTGCCGGCGCGCAACGAGGCGCAGACCATCGCGGACAGCATCGGCTCGCTGCTCAAGCAGGACTATCCCGGCGCGTGGACGGTCATCCTGGTCGATGACGACAGCAGCGATGGGACCGCGGCGCTCGCGCACGGCGCCGCGGCCGCGATCGCGCGCGAGGATCGGTTGCGCGTGGTGACGAGCCGCGGCTTGCCGGCGGGCTGGACCGGCAAGCTGTGGGCGCTCAAGCAGGGCATCGACGCGGCGGCGGCGTTGCCGCAGCCGCCGGACTATCTGCTGCTCACCGACGCCGACATCGTGCACACGCCCGATTCCGTCGGCCGGATGGTCGCGCACGCCGAGCCCAACGGGTTGGTGCTCACGTCGCTGATGGCCAAGCTGCGCTGCGAGAGCCTGGCCGAGCGCGCCAGCGTCCCGGCCTTCATCTTTTTTTTCCAGATGCTCTATCCGTTCCGCTGGGTCAACCGGCGCGACAGCGCCGTGGCGGCGGCCGCTGGCGGCTGCATGCTGGTGCGCGCCGAAACGCTGAGAAAAGCGGGCGGCATCGAGGTCATCCGCGATGCCCTGATCGACGACTGCGCGCTCGCGAAGGCGCTCAAGGCGCATGGACCGATCTGGCTCGGCTTGACCGAGCGCGTGCGCAGCATCCGGCCTTACCCGGCGTTCGCCGACATCCGCCGCATGGTCGCGCGTTCGGCCTACGCGCAATTGCGCTATTCACCGCTGCTGCTGGCGGGGACGGTGGCCGGCATGGCGCTCACCTATCTCGCCCCGCCGCTGGTCGCGATGTTCGGCCTTGGAACCGCGCGGGTCGTGGCGGGTATTACCTGGGTGCTGATGGCGATCGCGTTCCAGCCCACGTTGCGGTTCTACGGCGTGTCGCCGTTCTGGGGTTTTGTTCTGCCGCTGATTGCGCTGAAATACATGATCTTCACCCTCGATTCCGCCTACCAATATATGCGAGGACGGGGCGGCAGCTGGAAGGGGCGCGTGCAAGCCAAGGTGTCGGGGCCGTGATGATCACTCCCGCCGAAGCGCGATCCGGCAAGGGCCATCGGGACGAGAACTTCCCCGTGGCCTCGCGGGTGATCCATCCGCGCCACCGCGGGCCGATCCTCGCCTTCTACGAATTCGTGCGCACCGCCGACGACATCGCCGACCATCCGTCGCTGCCGCCGCAGGAGAAGCTGGCGCTGCTCGACCGGCTCGAGGCGAGCTTGCTCGGCAGCCGCGACGACGATGCGGTCGGCGTCGCGTTGCGCGCGCAGCTCGACGAACGTCAACTGTCGCCGCGCCACGCCCAGGATCTGCTCACCGCGTTCCGGCTCGACGTCACCAAGCTGCGCTACCGCGATTGGGATGACCTGATCGACTATTGCCGATATTCGGCGATGCCGGTCGGCCGCTTCGTGCTCGACGTCCATGGCGAAAGCCGCGCGACCTGGGGCGCCAACGACGCGCTGTGCGCGGCGCTGCAGATCATCAATCATCTGCAGGATTGTGGAAAGGACTATCGCGCGCTCGACCGGGTCTACATCCCGCACGATGCCTTCGCCGCCTCCGGCGCGGCCTTGGAATCGCTCGGCGCCGAGCGCGCCTCGCCGGCGTTGCTCGATGCCATCCGCGTCCTGGCGCGCCGCACCGGCGAGCTCCTGCGCGAGAGCCGGCCGTTCTCCGCCAGCATCGAGGACACGCGGCTCGCGCTGGAGGTTGCGGTGATCCAGACGTTTGCCGAGCGGCTGGTCCGTCTGCTGGCAACGCGCGACCCGCTGAGCGAGCGCGTCCATCTCGGCAAGGCGGGGGTCGCGGGCTTCGGTCTTGTTGGCCTATTATGGGGTGCAAGCCGCCGCGTCGGCCGCATCTTCGCGGCCTCCCACAAACCGCAGGATGCGTGAGCGTTGGCGTCGCTAGAGATTTCAGATACCGCGGCTGCCCAGCGTGCCTCCGGCAGCTCGTTCTACACCGCGATGCGCATCCTGCCGCGCGCGCAGCGCCAGGCGATGTTCGAGATCTATTCGTTTTGCCGGCAGGTCGACGACATCGCCGATTCGCGCGCTCCGCGCGAGGAGCGCCGCCGAGAGCTCGACCGCTGGCGCGCCGATATCGACGCCATGTATGCGGACGAGCCGGTTGCGCGCGTGCAAGGCCTGGCGCAGGCCCTGCGCGATTTCGGGCTCAAGCGCGAGGATTTCCATGCCGTCATCGACGGCATGGAAATGGACGTGATCGCCGACATCCGCGCGCCCGACAATGCGATGCTCGACACCTACTGCAATCGGGTGGCGAGCGCGGTCGGGCGGCTGTCGGTCCGCGTCTTCGGCATGGAGGAAGCGGCGGGGATCGCGCTCGCCCATCACCTGGGCCGCGCGCTCCAGCTCACCAATATCCTGCGTGATCTCGACGAGGACGCGGCGTTCGGCCGCCTCTATCTGCCGGCGGAGGCGCTGCGCGCCGCCGGCATCCCCTCAAGCGAGCCGGCGGCGGTGCTGTCGAGCCCGGCGCTCGGCAAGGTCTGCGCCCAGATCGCCGCGCGGGCGCGCGCGCATTTCGCCGAAGCCGACGAGATCATGGCGCAGAGCGAGCGCCGCAAGGTACGCGCGCCGCGGATCATGGCGGAGGCCTATCGGCTGATCCTCGACCGCCTCTGCGACCGCGGCTGGTCGCATCCGCGCCCGCCGATCCACGTCCCGAAATCGCGGCTGGCGTGGATCATCCTGCGCCACGCCTTCCTCTGATGCCCGGAACCGTTCACGTCATCGGCGCGGGCCTTGCCGGCCTCGCCGCCGCGGTGCGCCTCGCCGAGCGCGGCGCGAGCGTGGCCGTGCACGAGGCGGCCGGCCAGGCCGGCGGACGCTGCCGCTCCTATCACGACCCCGCGCTCGACATGGAGATCGACAACGGCAACCACCTCCTGCTGTCGGCCAATCATGCGGCCTTGTCCTATCTGGCGGCGATCGGCGCCGAGGACCGTCTCGTCGGCCCCGCCGGCGCCGAGTTTGCTTTCGTCGATCTGGCGGACGGCGAGCGATGGACCTTGCGGATCAACTCCGGCCGGTTGCCGTGGTGGATTTTCGACCGTCACCGCCGCGTGCCGGGGACGACCGCGCGCGACCACCTGACGTTCGCGCGGCTGCTCTGGCCGCCCGCCGACAAGACGATCTGCGAGGTGGTCGATTGCGCGGGCCCGCTCTATGACCGGCTGGCGCGGCCGCTGTTTCTGGCGGCGCTCAACACGGAGCCCAAGGAAGGCAGCGCTGCGCTCGCCGGCGCCATCATTCGCGAGAGCCTGGCGCGCGGAGGCAAGGCCTGCCGGCCGCTGATCGCGCGCGACGGGCTCGGCCACGCCTTGATCGAGCCGGCACTGCGTTTTCTCGGCGAGCGTAACGCGCAAGTGCAGTTCGGCCACCGGCTGCGCACCATCGAATTCGCCAACGACAAAGTCGCGGCGCTCGATTTCGGCGACGACAAGGTCGCGCTCCGCGCCGGAGATACGGTGATCCTAGCGGTGCCGCCGGTGGTGGCGGCGGATATCGTGCCGAGGCTCGACGTGCCGACCGAGTTCCGAGCCATCGTCAACGGCCATTTCCGCGTCGATCCGCCGGCGGGCCTTGCGCCCATCATCGGGGTCGTGAACGGCACCGTCGAATGGCTGTTCGCGTTTCCGGGCCGCCTGTCGGTCACCATCAGCGCCGGCGACCGGTTGCTGGACGTCCCGCGCGAGAGCCTGGCGAAGACGCTGTGGGAGGAGGTCGCGACCGTCGCCGGCCTTCCGGGCGCGTTGCCGCCGTGGCAGATCGTGCGCGAGCGCCGCGCCACCTTCGCGGCGACGCCGGCACAGAATGCCAAACGCCCCGGCGCCGCCACCGCGTGGACCAACCTGTTCCTTGCCGGCGATTGGACCGACACGAAATTGCCGGCGACCATCGAAGGTGCTATCCGCTCCGGCAATCGGGCGGGCGAGCTCGCCGGCCGCGTGTGATAATATGGACGTGATGAGCACGCTCACCGCCGCCAAGACATCCGCCGCGCCGAGTGCCGCTGCGCCCGACGCGGAGCGGAGCATCGAGACGGCCACCCGCGCGCTGCTCGCCCTGCAACAGCCGGACGGGCATTGGGTGTTCGAGCTCGAAGCCGACGCCACCATTCCGGCCGAATATGTCCTGCTGCGCCACTATCTCGCCGAGCCGGTGGCGCGCGAGCTCGAAGCCAAGATCGCGGTCTATCTGCGCCGCATCCAGGGCAAGCACGGCGGTTGGCCGCTGTTCCACGACGGCGCCTTCGACATGAGCGCCAGCGTGAAGGCCTATTTTGCGCTCAAGATGATCGGGGATGCGGTCGACGCTCCGCACATGGTGCGGGCGCGGGAGGCGATCCTGGCGCGCGGCGGCGCCTCGCACTCCAACGTGTTCACGCGGGTGATGCTGGCCTTGTTCGGGTTCGTTCCCTGGCGCGCGGTGCCGGTGATGCCGGTCGAGATCATGCTGCTGCCGCGCTGGTTTCCGTTCCACCTCGACAAGATCTCGTACTGGAGCCGCACCGTGATCGTGCCGCTCCTGGTGCTGCAGGCGAAGAAGCCGAAGGCGCGCAATCCCAAGGGCGTCACGATCGACGAGCTGTTTCGTGAGCCGCCCTCGACGGTCGGGCCGGCACCGAAGGCGCCGCAGCAGAAGGCGCTTTGGTTCTGGCTCTTCCGCGGCGTCGACGTCGTGCTGCGCGCCGTCGAGCCGCTGTTTCCGGCAAGGCTGCGGCAACGCGCGATTGATCGCGCGGTGGCATGGGTGAGCGAGCGCCTGAACGGCGAGAACGGCCTGGGAGCGATCTTCCCGGCCATGGCCAACAGCGTGATGATGTTCGACGTGCTGGGCTACCCGGACAGCCATCCGCAGCGCGCGATCGCCAGACAATCGATCGAGAAGCTCCTGGTCGTGCACGACCACGAGGCCTATTGCCAGCCCTGCGTCTCGCCGGTGTGGGACACCGGGCTCGCCTGCCATGCGCTGCTCGAGGTCGGCGGCGAGCGCGCGCTGGCGCAGGTCCGCAAGGGTCTCGATTGGCTGGCGCCGCTCCAGATCCTCGATGTCAAAGGCGACTGGGTGGCGCGGCGCCCCGACCTGCGGCCGGGCGGCTGGGCGTTTCAATATGCCAATCCGCATTATCCCGACGTCGACGACACCGCCGTGGTGGCGATGGCGATGGATCGGGTGCAGGGCTTGAGCGGAAAAAGCGACTTTCGGGCGCCGATCGCGCGCGCGAAGGAATGGATCGTCGGCATGCAGAGCAGGAACGGCGGCTGGGGCGCGTTCGACGCCGACAACGAATATGACTACCTCAACAACATCCCGTTCGCGGACCACGGCGCGCTGCTCGACCCGCCGACCGAGGACGTCACCGCGCGCTGCCTGTCGATGCTGGCGCAGATCGGCGAGACCGCCGAGCACAGTCCGGTGGTCAAGGCGGCGATCGATTATCTGCGCCGCACCCAGATGGCGGACGGCAGCTGGTACGGCCGCTGGGGCATGAACTACATCTACGGCACCTGGTCGGTGCTATGCGCGCTCAACGCCGCCGGCGTCGACCACGGCGCGCCCGAAATGCGCAAGGCGGTGGCGTGGCTGGCGAAGATCCAAAATCCCGACGGGGGCTGGGGCGAGGACGGCGGAAGCTACAAGCTCGACTATCGCGGCTATGAGGCGGCGCCGAGCACCGCCTCGCAGACCGCCTGGGCGCTGCTCGGCCTGCTGGCGGCGGGCGAGGTCGATCATCCGGCGGTCAAGGGCGGAGTCGACTACCTCGCGCGCACGCAGGCACCCGACGGGCTCTGGAACGAGGAGCATTATACCGCGACCGGGTTCCCGCGCGTGTTCTACCTGCGCTACCACGGCTACCGAAACTTCTTCCCGCTCTGGGCGCTGGCGCGCTACCGCAATCTGCAAAGCGCGAATGCGCGCGCGGTGGCGTACGGGATGTAGCGCCCGCGATCCGCTTTGAGTGTGCCAAGACGGGACACGAGCAGCCTTCCATTCGGCGTGCTGCGACCAATATTTTTCCTTATTTTTCAATACACTGAAGTTTAATTTTTCGGGGATCATTCTCGCGCGTCCGAGCTGAAAAGCAAACGCCATCGTCGCCCTGGGGAGGGCTGCGCTGGGGTTCCGGAGCGCGGGGATGTTGTGCCGCCAGTCCATGGCGTGCGTGCGTGCGGGGGGATCCAACATGATCGCAAGTCGCGCGATTGCGGTGAGCATCGGCCATCCGGCTGCCGTGCGATTGCAGCGACCGGCAAGGCCAATGCAGCGGCCGGCGAGGCCGTTGCACCGGCCGGCGATGCCGCTGCGACGACCGATGTCTCGGCAGCAGACCCGATCGTTGCTGCCAGCCGCGATATTCGTGCTCAAGCTCGTTGCCGCTGCGCTGGCGGGAGCGACCGCCACCTTGGTGCTGTGGCAGGACGATCGCAAACCCGTTGCGCAGTATTCGCTCGAATCCGATCGCCTCGCCACAGCCGTCCATCCGGGTCGCCAGGAGAGCGCCGCCTATCGCAGCGCGCCGCAGTGGTTCACCGGCGGCTCCGGGGCAGTGTCGACGGACCCCGAGCGGGCGGTCCCGTCGAACTTTCCCGTCCGGGTCCGGACGGTGAGCTTCACGCCGCCCGCGGGTCAGCCGCTACCGCCGCCCACCGCCAACCGTCGCGTCGGTCCTGCCGGAAACGTGCTCGCCGGCAAGCCGCTGCGATATCTGATCGGAACAGGGGCCGCCGGAGCGGGCCGCGACGACGAGGTGACCGAGGTCGCCTACAGCGCGGCGCCGGTGAAACGCGGTATCAGCATCGCCTACTGCAACCTGTTCGACGAGCACAACACCCGGCGCTACGGTCCTTATCTGCGCACCTCCGACACGGCGGCCCAGTACAACGAGGGCCAGATCGACCCGCGCGGGCCGGGCTGGGAGAAGAATCTGCGCGACCAGTTCGACCGGCGAAAGAAGCAGGGCTTCGAATACATCGAGCTCGACAATCCGGACGCCTATTCGATCAAGGACGTGATCGGCGCGATCGACCTGGCGGCGAGCTACGGCCTCAAGGTGATCGCCAAGAACCCCGGCTTGATGGGGCGCGGCGCGGCCGAATACGTCGCCCATGCCAACGTCTACGGCATCATCGTGGAGAAGGGCGCGGGTGGCGCCGGCGACATGGATGCCCTGCGCCGCAAGGCCGGCAAGCCGGAACTGCCGGTTTGGTTCGTCGCCTTCGGTAGCGGGCGCGCATGGGCGGGCAACGTCGCCAGCGCCGCCAAGCAGTACCGCAATATGGGCGTGACCTATTCGAGCGCCGGTGAATACGGCAACGCGATCGACGTCCTGGTGCCCACCGAGTCGACGCGATCCGCGGGGCTCGCGGCCCGCTGATCCCGGCAGCGCCCCCGGCGGCATCCGGAGCGCCGGCGAGCTGATTGCACGCCGATGACCACGGGAGCCGAAGGCTCCCGGAGCGCCTTATTGAATTTCAGTAGTTGAGCCATCTGGCAAGGCGATTGCCATAGGGAAACAGCACGGGTCGGGCCGGCGATCCTTGTGCGAACAGCGTCGGTTGATAGCGCGCCTCATCGGGGGACCATGCCGCGCCGGAAACGTTCGGCAGCTGCGCCATCCGTCGCGTCATGTCCTGCGACACGTAGACATTCACCCGGCTGCCGCTTTGCTCAATCGCATAGGCAACGTCCGTTCCGAATGTCTTCAGGAAGACCGGGATGCCGTATCGGCGTCCTATTTTCTGCGCGATGCGCGAATCGCCGTCGAGCGTTCCGTCCCGGCTCAAGGTTGCGTTCTCATTGATCTGGTACAATGGCGGGGCAGAAAGCAACCTTTGGTCCAGCGCCTTGATGAATGCTTCCGGATTGTTCTTGGCGATGTATCCGATCGCTCTGGTTTTGGAGATGAGGCCCTGACGTTTTGCCTCTTCGACCGCCTGCAAATAGTCGTTGAGGATCCTGGCCAGACCATCCGCCTGGAGCCGGTGGACATTATCGAGGTGCACGCCGACGATTGAGCCGTTCGACGCCAGTTCATCCGCCTGCCGCACGAGTCCAACGAGATCCGCGACGACGATCTTGCTGGTCTGGGCATCATTGAGATCGATCTTGCGTTCCCGCTCGCCCCATCGGTCGCCCGTCGGCTCCGAGGAAGGAAATCGATCGCAATCGCTGCCGATGTAGCAATTTCCTCCGACATGGTAGACGATCAGATTGATTCCAGGCGCCATCGCCGGAACGGGAAACTGGGGGTCGACGTCGAGCCAGCCTATTTCGCCGCGCGCGACCGCTTCCTGCAAACCTTGCAACAGGCCGCCGTCGACGGTGCGGCTCAGACTCGTTGCCCAATAGTGCTTTTTCGAGTCCCCGAAGATGCCCATCAACCACGAGCCCAGCGGCGGAACGGCCGCGAGACCGCAAATGACCGCAATCGCGCCGATGAGAACTTTCCACCTCTGCGACAAGACGAAATGAGCCACCGCGAGCCTTCGGCGTTTGCCGACGTTCAATACCATCCTTCGGAGGAGCCGACCGGATGAACGCGCGTCTCAATTCTCGACGAAAGATTTCAGTCTTGCCAGGGCATGCTCCCACTGGTCGGAAACGCGTTCGAGGTAGGACTGAAGGTCCCTAAGCGGCTCCGGCCTGAACTCGAACAGGCTCTCGCGCCCGACGCGGACGCTGTGCACGACCCGCGCGCCCTCCAACACGCGAAGATGCTTTGTGATCGCCTGTCGCGTGAGCGTCGAGCCTTCCGCGAGCCGGGAGATCGACTGCGGCGAGCCGTTGGACAGCTTTGCAATGAGCGAGAGCCGCGTTTCATCGCCCATGGCCGCAAAGACCGACGCGCGATCCCTGAGCTCCGCACGGCGTCTAGGCATGTTGCTCGACATGGCGCGCAATGTTCGTCATCTGCTCGTTCCAACCGCCCTCGTTCATTCTGAAAGCTTCGAAGCGGCGGTCTTGGGGAATCGCGTCGAACCCGGATTCCGTCAGGACCAGGACGGTGCCGCCGTCTTTCGGTTCAAGACTGAACTCGACCAAGGTGGTGGGCTCGCCCGTGTAGTCGATCGCGGGATCGACCGCATACGGGTGCCAAGTGAACGAAAAGAGCCGTTCGGGCTCCATCTTCTGCACCGTCGCTTCCCACCTCACGTGCTCGTAGCCGGGATAGGTGATGCGGCCGCGCGAGACCCGACCCGGGACGAACGGACCATCCAGCTTCACCCGAAACCATTCACCGAATTCGCGGTGGTCCGTCAACGCACGCCAGACACGCGAGACCGATGCCTTGAGCTCGATGCGCTTTTCGATGCTGTTGCTCATACGCAACCTCCTGGTTGCGTGTCAACATAGCGAAGGTTGCCCGGACGCGCAACCATTTTGTTGCGTTTAATCGAGGACGACAGCCCGCCAGATTGTGGGGCTACCGAGCGAGCCGGCCGGCCAGGCTGCGGAACGCGGCGAGCTGATCGGCCTTGAGCTCGCGCGCCGGGTCGCGGCCGACGAATATCTTGAACATGATGCCGCCGTCCGTGTTGAAGAACACGATCAAGGCCGAGAGCCGTCCCATGAACGGACGCTCGACGAAGGCGAGCCCCGCGCACCGCTCGTGGCGGATGTGCCCGTGGAATCCGGTCGAGCCCATCAGATTGTAATAACCGCGACCGACCTGGCCGTTGGGAACCGGACCGGTGAACTCCATGATGCCGTCGTCGGTATGGATGATCAGCGTCACGTCGCCCCATTTGGCGACGTCCGTCATCGCCTCGACGA
Source organism: Xanthobacteraceae bacterium (assembly GCA_040510815.1). GTDB lineage: Bacteria > Pseudomonadota > Alphaproteobacteria > Rhizobiales > Xanthobacteraceae > VAZQ01. The sequence goes on from JBEVIH010000006.1 coordinate 28,560, forward strand.
AGGTTTCAGCCGGCGCGAAACGCCGCATCGAGTCCGGCAGGGCCTCGACCACGGCGCGCGGCGTGACGTCGTGCTCCTTGGCGACCGTCTCGATCACGCCGCCCGGATTGTCCGCCATGACGAGGGCAAGCTCGGTCATGGCTGCGGAAGCGAGCATGCGTTGCTCCGTTGTCGCCCGCGATCGCGCGTCGAAAATGCGCGAGGGCAGGCTATGCGACCGCTGCCGCGCCCCGCCGCACGGTCTGGCGAACCTCGAAGCCTTCGAACTGCGGATGGTCGAGTAAAGCGGCTTGTTCTGGCCGGCGTCCTTGTGGGCGGCACGGAATTCCTCGGACTTGGTCCAGGCTTCGAAGGTCGCCTTGCTCTGCCAGACGGTATGCGAGGAATAGAGCGTGTAGTCCTCGTGCTCGGGTCCCTTGAGCAGGTGGAATTCGACGAAACCGGGGACCTTGTTGAGCTGCGAGTCGCGATTGAGCCAAACCTGCTCGAAGGCCTGCTCGGATCCCTTTTTGACGCGGAAGCGGTTCATGGCGATAAACATCGGTTGTTCTCCGGTTTCGACAAAGACGCCTACATCTGGGAGCGCGACCAAGGCATTGGCGGTTCCGCCGACATTGTTCCTCCGCCCAGGCGCACCTTGAGCTCGCCCTTCACGGTCACGCCGGGGCTCGGAAACGGCAAGAGCGTGCTGCCGGTCGTGCCGCCCGCGTAGGTGTTGAGATAGGGCGCATACTGCTTGTTGAACAGATTGTCGACCGACAATGCCGCGGTGATGTCCGGGGTGGGCTGATAGCCCATATAGAGGTTGGTCACGATGAAAGCGCTGCTGGGCGGCAGGTCCGGACTGCCGGAGAGCGCCGGGCTGTCCGGAATCTCCTCCTTCCTTTTGGCATCAACCGCCAGCACGCGGGTCGCGACCGTCAGCTTACGGTCGTACATCCGTGCGCCGAGCGTCATCGCCAACTGATCGGGCATGATCTTGAGCAACGGCACGCCGGTGATCAGGTTGCGGCCGCGGATATGGCTGCCGGCAAGGCCGAAGAACATGTAGCCGGTGTCGTACATGGTCTCGAACTCGTAGCCTTCGATGCGTGCGCTCGGCAGGTTGATGTATTGGAAGCAGAACGCGCCGGGGCCGAACGCCGGACACGGAGGCAGCGCGCCGACTACGGTGAGCTCGATGAAATTGGTGAGATCGTTGCGGAAATAGTTGGCCTTGCCTCGGAACGCATCGCCTTTGGTCAGCAGGTCGTCGAAGCGCAGGTTGAGGCCGAGCTCCTTGTTCTTGCCGACCTCCGGCCGCAGCCCCGGGTTGGCGATGAAGCCGAACTGGGTCGGGCCGGCCGGGGGATGCAGGCCGAAGATCAGCGTCTCGGTGACCGCCGGCGCCCGGTAGCCTTCCGCATAGGTGCCGTAGACGGTGACGCCGCGGAGCGGGGTTATGCCGACGGTGGCCTTGGGTGACGTGCGCTCGCCGTCGCTGTGGAAGCCGCCGCCGTCGAGCTTGTAGTTGTCGTAGCGCGCCGCGGTGATGACCTCGAGCCAAGTGGAATGCAACGCCTTCCACTGCACGAAGGCGCCCGACACCGTGCGCAGCCCGGTGGGCGTGAACAGATCGCCGGTTCCGGTCGCATCGATGACGTTGACCTTGTCCTGAAAGTAATCGCCGCCATAGGTGAATGTATTGCGCAACACCGGCGTGTCGAGCCGCGAGGTATTGTTGACGTCGAAGCCGGTGGTGTCGATCTTGAACTGGCGCAGGCTGCCGAGCTTGCCGGAGATCGCGCTGTTGATGCCGTCGACCTTGGTCTGGTCGGTGACCGTCTGCGTCCAGTAGACGTTGCCGTCGAAGTCGAACAGCCAGTCGTCGGGCCGGTTGTAGCGGTAGCGTGCCGTGGCGATCTGATTCCTCACCCGCGTGTTGAAGATCGACAGCGTGTTGGGTGGCCCGTTCGGCTGGCCGGTCTTGTAATTGGTCTCGTAGGTGATGCCGGAGAATTTGACTTCGTGCCCCGGCGCCGGGCGCACCGTCAGCTTGCCGACCGCAGACGCGACGTTGAACGAGGTGTTGGGCCACTCCTTTTTGTTGCCGTCCAGATAGTTCGCATTCTCTCGCACCACCCCGCCGGCGAACACGTCGACGTTTGGATTCACTCGCGCGCCCGCGAACACCGAGCCCATGCCGCGCATGAGGGTCGATCCGAGCATGCCGGTGGTCAGCACGCCCCAGCGCTCGCCGGCCTTGACGACGTCTTCGATGTCCTTGGTGCGGAACGACACCACGCCGCCGATCGCGCCGGAGCCGTAGATGTTGGCGACCGGCCCGCGCACGACGTCGACCGCCGCGAGCATTTCCGGCTCGAGATAGAACACCCCGTCGGCGTTGTGGCCGGTGCGTTGGAAGTTCTGCCGCGCGCCGTCGATCAGCACGGCGACGCGCCCGAAATCCTGCAGGCCGCGAATGTTGATGGCGGTGCCGGGATCATCGCCGCGCGTCTGCGTGGTCACGCCGGGCATACCGAAGAAGATCTCCGACGTGCGGGTCGGCATCAGTTGCTGGAGCTGGTCGGCGGCCACGCTGGGCGCTGCCGGCGGCTGCTGCGGCTGGGCCTGAGCCGTCGTGGTCGGCGCGGGGACCGTTGCCGGTTGCACCGGCGCCGAGCGCACGGTGCTCACCGGGGCCAGCGTCTCGCTCACCCGTTCCCGCGTCTTGGTGGCAACCACGGTGACCGGATCAAGCTCGACCGCCGCGGTCTGTGCCTGCGCAGGGCAAACGCCGCCCCCCTTCATCAACGCAACGGTCGAAACGCCGAAAAAAAGCGCCTTCGCGCTTCGAGTCCAGCCAGCCATGACAACCCCCACTCCTGACTCGTCGAGACGTCGCTGGCGGGCGGCCGTGAAGGCCTTGCTGGCTGGCTGACGGGACCGGGCGTCCCCACGCCCAACCCCAAGTGTTGCCTTTCGTAATCAGCTGTAATAACCAAGTCAATGCAGGGAACTGCAGGTTAAAACTACTCAAAAGTAGGAACTCAACAGTTTAAAACAGTTCTAACGGACCAATAATACCAAGAACGTCAGAGTTAAATTCAAAGAACAACCAAGATGAATGCTGACTTCGACGAAAATAAACTCGAAAGCTCGCGGGGCACGTCTCCGATATCGAAGGCGGGCGAGCGCAGAATTCCCGTCATCGAAAATCGGATCGACAGCCGCGAACTCTTTGCTGGCGGCCGCGAGATCACCATTGCGCACGGCAAAGACCTCTATCGCTTGCGGCTCACCGCGCAGAACAAGCTCATTCTGACCAAATGAGAGGGCGGAGAATGTCGATTTGCACCCGCTCTCGCCGCGCGCCGCTCGTCATTATGGCCGGCCTGTGTGCGTTTGCTGCAACACCCGCGGCCACCCAGGGCGTGTCCGTGAGCGATGCCGGCGGGCGTTGGGTGACGGTCGCGGACTCGAGCCGCATCGTATCGGTGGGCGGCGCCGTGACCGAAATCCTCTATGCCCTCGGGCTCGAAAACCGCGTCATCGCAGTCGACACCACCAGTCACTATCCGGCGCGGGCGCGTGCCGACAAGCCGAGCGTCGGCTACATGCGGCAATTGTCGGCCGAAGGCGTGCTCGGGCTCGCGCCCTCGCTGGTGCTGGCGGCCGACGGCTCGGGGCCGAAGGAGACGATATCGGTGCTCGAAGCCGCGCGCGTGCCCTTCGTGCGCGTGCCGGACCGCTTCACCGGCGAGGGCATCATCGAGAAGATCCGATTGATCGCGCAAGTGACCGGCGCGGTCGAGCGTGGCGAGTGCCTCGCCAAGACGGTGGCGACCGATCTCGGCGCACTCGCCACGTTGCGCAAGCACATCGAGCGGCCGCTCAAGGTGCTGTTCGTCCTGTCGTTCACCAATGGGCGGCCGATGGTGGCCGGCCGTGCGACTGCCGCCGACGGCATCATCACGCTTGCCGGCGCCGTCAACGCGATCACCGAGTACGAAGGCTACAAGCTGGTCAACGATGAATCGGTGCTTGCGGCGCGCCCCGACGCGGTCCTGGTCATGCATCATCCCACCCTGCGTATCGACGCCCGGATGGTGTTCGAGCAGCCGGCCTTCGCGACCACGCCCGCCGCCGCGCGCGGCGCGTTCATCTCGATGGAGGGTCTTTTTCTCCTCGGCTTCGGACCGCGCGCGGCGCACGCGGCCCGCGACCTCGCGGTCGCGCTCTATCCGTCGCTCCGCGGCGAGCCAACACGGTCCGAAGCCATGACCGAGAAGGAGATCTGCCGGCAATGATGGACGCCGCGGCGTCGACCGGTATTGCGTCCCGCCGAAGATCGTCGTGGCGTGCATCCATGCGTCTGCTGGTACTTCCCGCCCTGCTGGCGCTGCTCGCGCTGACGGCGGTCGTCGCAGCAACCATCGGGGCGGCGGGTATCCCGCTCGGCCGCCTGGCTGCGGCGCTGGGCGTGGTCGACGGCGACCCGGCGCACATCGACCGGGACTGGCTGGTGCTGTGGTCGATCAGGCTGCCGCGGATCGCGCTCGCGGTCGTGATCGGCGGCCTGCTTGGACTCGCCGGCGCCATCATGCAGGGCCTGTTCCGCAATCCGCTGGCCGAGCCCGCGCTCGTCGGGGTGTCGAGCGGCGCCGCCCTGGCGGCTGCATCCACGATCGTCGTCGGGGATCGCTATCTGGCGGCGGCAGGCGTCAAGTTGCCGATCGAGGCGTTGCCGCTGGCGGCCTTCGTCGGCGCCCTGGTGGCGACCATGATCCTCTATCGCATCGCGACCCGCGAAGGGCGCACCTCGATTGCCATGTTCCTGCTCGGGGGCCTTGCGATCGCGGCGCTGGCCAATGCCGGCGTGGGTCTGCTGATATTCCTGGCCGACGACCGGCAACTGCGTGACATCAGCTTTTGGATGCTCGGATCTCTTGGCGGCGCGACCTGGGCGAAGGTGGTGGCGATTGCGCCGTTTCTGGCGGTCGCCGCCCTTGCGGTGCCGATCATTGCGCGCGGCCTCGATCTGCTGGTGCTCGGCGAGTCCGAGGCGTTTCACGGCGGGATCGAGGTCGAGCGCCTCAAGCGTATCTCGATCGTGCTGGTGGCCGCGGCCACCGGAGCGGCGGTGTCGGTCGCGGGCGTGATCGGGTTCGTCGGCATCGTCGTGCCGCATCTGCTGCGGCTGCTGGTCGGGCCGAGCCACCGCCTGCTGCTGCCGGCGGTCGCGTTGCTCGGCGCCTCGCTCCTGGTGGCCGCCGACACTTTCGCCCGCACCCTTGCGGCCCCCGCCGAGCTGCCGATCGGCATCGTGACCGCGGTGATCGGGGCGCCGTTCTTCCTCTACCTGCTGCTGCGGCAGCGCTCCCTGCTCGGTCCATGACGCCTCGCCGGAGACGTCGCGACAATGACGCCGGTCCTCGCAGCAACGTCCGTCACCGTGAGCATCGGCGCCAAGACGCTGCTCGACGCCGTCTCGCTGGCGCTTGCCCCCGGTGAGGTCGTGGCGCTGGTCGGTCCCAACGGCGCCGGGAAATCGACGCTGCTGCGGGTGCTGTCGCGCGATCTCGCTCCACGGCGCGGCACCGTCCATCTCAAGGGCCGCGGGCTCGCGTCATATCATCCGCGCGAGCTGGCCCTGCACCGGGCGGTGCTTTCGCAGAATGTCGGCGTGACCTTTCCGTTCACCGTCGCCGAGATCGTGCAGATGGGGGCGGGGGATCGCAGCGGACGGCACATCGACGCCCTGGTCGAGGCCGCGCTCGCCGAGGTCGATTTGAGCGATTTCCACGACCGCGTGATCACCACGTTGTCGGGCGGCGAGCAGCAGCGCACTCATTTCGCGCGCGTGCTGGTGCAGATCGCCTGCGGAGAAGCGGCGCACGGACCGGGCGTGCTGCTGCTCGACGAGCCCACGGCAAGCCTCGACCTGCGCCATCAGCTCGATATCGCGCGCTCGACGCGGCGCCGCGCCGATTGCGGGGTCGCGGCCGTGGTGATCCTGCACGATCTCAATCTTGCGACGCTGTTTGCCGAGCGCATCGTCGTCCTCGACCGCGGCGGCGTCGCGCGCGACGGTGCGGCCGGCGACACCATCACCGACGACATGCTCGCTCAGGTGTTCGGGATCGCTGCCGGCGTCGGCCGGGTTCCCGCGCCCGGCGTTCCGTTCGTGCTGCCGCAGGCGATGCAGATCGGCGCGCGACGCGCGTAGTCGCACCTCACAGCCGCGAGACTCGGCCATTCTCGCGCGTCTGCGCGGATGATCCGCACGCCGTCCTTAACCCGGTAGTGATGTTGTGTGATTTTTGCAACGCTCGCGGTTTATTTCGGCAAGGCCATAGTGCGGCACGATTTTTTTGTTCCGATGTCGCCGATTTACTACAAGGGAAGGGGGTGTCTTCATGAAATCATCTGTGGTCAAACGTTCAATCGTCGTCGGGGGTCATAAGACGAGCGTGAGCCTCGAGGACGCATTCTGGAGGGGGTTGAAGGAG
>JBEVIH010000007.1:0-23580 GCA_040510815.1 Xanthobacteraceae bacterium
TGTTCGACCGCCACCCCAACCTGACGGTTCACATGTCGCATCTCGGCGGCGGGCTGTCGGCGCTGCTCGGCCGTATCCGCTCCTACCAGGACAAGGATTTCTGGGGCACGCTCGACAATGCCCGCCACGGCAAAAAGGCGAGCAAGGATTTCGACTATTATCTGCGCAACAACATGGTGTTCGACACCGCCGGCTTCTGCGGCGCCATGGGCGCGGTGAAGGGCGCGCTGATCGAGATCCCGGTCTCGCGCATCGTGTTCGCCACCGACTACCCGCAGGAGATCCGCGAGCGCGGGGCGGTGCGCGACTTCGTCAAGGAGCTCGCCGCGCTCGGCAAGGACGGCGAGGCAATCCTGTCGGGCAATGTGGGAAAGCTCATCAAGACGCCGGCAAAAGCGGCCTGACCATTTCGGTGATCACTGCGCGGCGAGATGCTTCTCGATCTCGTGCACCGGCAGCTTGACGAAATCCTTGTCGATCTCGGCGCGTAGCGCTGAGCGCAGATTGTGGGAATAGGCCTGGCGCAGCACGCCCAGCGCTCGCGGCGGCGCCACGATGATCAGCGACTTGGTCCGGCCGCCGTTGAGCTCGGCCTCGAGATGGCGGACGAGCTTTTGCAGGAACCGATCTTCTTCCTGCGCATGCCAATCGGTCTGCTCCATCGCGCTGCGCCCCGACCCCACCGAGCTGAAGGAGCGGCCGGGCGCATCGGTCCCCAGCTCGTGGGTCTTCGGGTCGGCATGCTCGAAGACCTCACGGGTCTTGAGATCGAGGAATTTTTCGTCGCCGACGTTCTCGAGCACCAGCGCCTTCTTTCCATCGCAGACGACGACCCAATCGCCTTGGCGGATTTTCAGCTTGGACATGGGCAGATCTCCTCGACTCGACGCATGCTCGGCTTGGCCTTCACGCGCCTTGAGATGGATCAAACGCCGCGGAAGCGATTCAGTTGCTGCCGTCGAGCAGCCGGCGGGCAATGATAGCTATGCGTTTGTCATTGCCCTCAAGGCGTCATCAGTTGCTGCCGTCCAGCAGCCGCCGGGCAATGACCTGCGCCTGAATCTCAGCGGCGCCCTCGAAGATCGACAGGATGCGGGCGTCGCACAACAGCCGCGAGGCCGGGAATTCGAGCGCGAAGCCGTTGCCGCCGTGGATCTGCACCGCATTGTCGGCGGCCGCCCAGGCGACGCGGGCGGCCAACAGCTTGGCCATGCCGGCCTCGAGGTCGCAGCGCCGGCCGGAGTCCTTCTGCCGCGCGGCGAAATAGGCAAGCTGGCGTGCGATCATGATCTCGGCCGCCATCATCGCGATCTTGTCGGCGACGCGCGGGAAATTGATGATCGGCTCGCCGAACTGCTTGCGCTCCTGCGCATAGGCGAGCGCCTGCTCCATCGCGGCCTGCGCGACGCCGATCGCGCGCGCCGCGGTCTGGATGCGCGCCGCCTCGAAGGTCTGCATCAGCTGCTTGAAGCCGAGCCCCTCGACGCCGCCGAGCAGGTTCTCGGCCTTGACCTCGAAACCGTCGAAGGCGATCTCGTATTCCTTCATGCCGCGATAGCCCAGAACCTCGATCTCGGTGCCGCTCATGCCGCGCACCGGGAACGGGTTGCGATCGTCGCCGCGCGGCTTCTCGGCCAGCAGCATCGAGAGGCCGCGATAGCCTGATTCCTTCGGGTTGGTGCGCACCAGCAGCGTCATCAGGTCGGCGCGCACCGGATGGGTGATCCAGGTCTTGTTGCCGTAGACCTTGTAGACGTCGCCCTCGCGCACCGCGCGGGTCTTGAGCGCGGCGAGATCGGAGCCGGTATTGGGCTCGGTGAACACCGCGGTCGGCAGCACCTCGCCCGCGGCGATCGGCGGCAGCCATTTGCGTTTCTGCGCTTCGGTGCCGCTACCCAGGATCAGCTCGGCGGCGATCTCCGAGCGGGTGCCGAGCGAGCCCACCCCGATATAGCCGCGCGACAGCTCCTCCGACACGACGCACATCGATTCCTTGCCGAGCCCGAGGCCGCCGTAGTCCTCCGGGATGGTCAGCCCGAACACGCCGAGCTCGGACATCTGCGCGATGACGTCGAGAGGAATGTAGTGGTTCTTGCGGTGCCAGTCCTGCGCCCGCGGCATCACCTCGCTGTCGGCGAATTTGCGCATCTCGTCGCGGATCGTGGCGAGCGTCTCCTCGAGGCCGCAATCGCCGACCGTGGCCTCGTGGTGCCCGAGCATCAGCTCGACCAGACGGGCGCGGCGTTCGACATTGCCGGACGCGATCAACCCTTCGAGCGGCCCCGCCATGCGCTCGGCCACCGCCGACGGCGAGAGCCCGACATCGGCAGGCCGCACGATCTCGCCCTGACTCATCGGAATGCCGCCCTGGATCTGGGCGAGGAACTCGCCGACCCCGATCTGGACGATCAGCTCCTCGATCTCGCCGAGACTGCCGGCCGCATGCATCCGCTCGGCATAGGCCGAGAGCTGGCGGACCGCTTCGACATAGGTGGCGAGCCAGGCCAAGCCGTGCGTGGCACGCTGCTCGCGGTCGAAGATGCGGCCAACCGTGTGGGTGTCCACGCGCACGCGCTCGCGCACGGCAGCAATCGCATCCGCCAGCAGCCGCTCGGCCACCAGGGTGGCTTCCCGGGTCAGCGCGAGCAGCTTGACCCCGGCGTCGCGGCGGTTGCTCTTGGACAGCATCGGCAGTCTCCAGGCGGCGGTCCCGCGACCGGACGGCGGATGTTACGCCACACTACGCGTGCAGTGCACAAATGCAACGCCGTCAGGGGATATTCGGCCGATTTGCCGGGAGCTTAGGCAACCGTTGCGGCAATATTAACCATTTCGCGCTTTCCTGACCAGGATACTACCCGCGCGGGCTGCCGGTTGGGGCCGACCCGGCGGGATTTCATCTCCCGATGCCGATCCCGAAGCGAGCCATGCCGCTGCCGATGCCGCGCCTGATCAACCCGAAGCGGTTGGTTTCCACGCTGACGGTCCGGGCGCGGATCGTCGCGATCGCGCTGATCCCGGTCGCCGGTTTTCTCGCCACCGGCATCGCCTTCGTTTCAGGGGAGAACGAGGTGGCGGCCGCCTTCCGCAGCGTCGAGCGGGCGACCGCGCTGGCGGATGCCAGCCGGGAGTTCAAGAGCGCGGTCGGCACGGTCAAGTCCGCCGCCCACGGTTTCGCGGTGCGCGCGCGCTCGAGCTATCTGCAGGTCCTCGAGGACGCGCAGGCGTCCGCCACCGCCCAGTTCATCACCATCCGCCACCTCACCGAGGCGGCCGGCCAGTCCAATCTCGACGCCATCGAGCGCACCTTGGGCCGGCTGCAGCGCAATTTCAGCGAGCTGAGCAAGGAATACGAGCGGATCGGCGCCGAGAAGGAGACCGGAATTCGCGCCAAGCTGCGTGACGCCGCCGGCGCTGTCGAACGCGTCATCGACCTCGACATGTCGTGGCTGAGCGACAATACCGCCAACCAGCTGGTCGTCAGCCTGCTGTCGATGCGCCGCTTCGAAGCCGCCTATATGCTCGATCGCAGCTTCGACGACCATCTGGGCTTCGTCGGCGAGCTCGGAAAGTTCAACAAGATCATCGACGCCGTGGTGGCGGCGGAAGTCCTCAAGAGTCAAATCCGGGACACGGTGCGGACCTATGCGGACGCCTTCGACGCCTGGCTCGCGTCCGACCGCGAGATCGCGCGCCGCGTCGCCGGCATCGAATCCGACACCGAGTTTCTGATCCGCAGCGCCGACGACAATGTTCAGCGCTCGAACGAGCAGCGCCGGCTCGCCGGCGCCGCGCTCGCCCTGTCGCAGACGCAGACCCGCAACATCATCATCGGGGTCGGCCTTGCCGCCGTGCTGCTGGGGCTGGCGGCAAGCTGGGCGATCGGCCGCAGCATCACCCGCCCGCTCGACGGCCTGGCCCACGTCATGCAGCGGCTCGCCGACGGCGATACCTCCGCGAAGATTCCGGCGACCACCGTCAAGGACGAGCTCGGCGCCATCGCGGGCACAGTGGTGGTGTTCCGCGACAAGATCATCGAACGCGCGCAACTGGCGGCCGCCCAGGCCGAGACCAGCCGGGCGCGCGAGCAGCGCGGCGAGCTGATCGCCGCCACCATTGCGCGGTTCGAAACCTCGGTCGATCAGGCGCTCGCCAAGGTGCGCGACGCCGCCCAGCGCCTCGAGATCGCGTCCACGCAGCTCGACAGCGCCGCCAACTCGGTGTCCGCCGAAGCCCGCACCGCCGAGGAGCGGGTCGGCTCCTCATCCGGCAACGTCACCGCGGCGGCAAGCTCGGTCGAGGAGCTGGCCGCCTCGATCGCCGGCATCTCCGAGCAGGCCATCCGCTCGACCGAAGTGGCCGGCCGTGCGGTGACCGAGGCGCGGCGCACGGTGCGCACCATGTCGGAGCTCGGCGAAGCCGCGACCCGCATCGGCGAGGTGATCGGCCTGATCCAGGCGATTGCCGGCCAAACCAACCTGCTCGCGCTCAACGCCACCATCGAGGCGGCGCGGGCGGGCGCCGCCGGCAGGGGCTTCGCGGTCGTCGCCTCGGAGGTGAAATCGCTCGCCGGTCAGACCTCGAAGGCCACCGAGGAGATCGCCGGCCAGGTCGGCGCCATCCAGTCCGCCGTGGCGGACGCGGCGGAGGCGATCGAGCAGGTCAACGGCATCATCGAGGAAATGTCGGCCATCGCCTCGACCGTGGCGGAGACGGTCGAGGAACAGAACCAGGCGGTCACCGCGATCGCCGAGGGCGTGCACCGCGCCTCGAGCGAGGCGCGCAGCGGCGCCGAGGCCATGAGCCGGGTTGCCGGCGCCACCAACGACGCACGCGCCACCGCCGTCGACGTCAAGGGGCTCGCCGATACGCTCGCGGTCGAGGCCGAAAGCCTCGACCACGAAGTGCGGCGCTTCCTCACCGATGTGCAGGCGGCATAGCGCGTTACGCGCTAGTGCCGCGCACCTGAAAAATCCCGTATCAGCTTGCAGCTCGCGACGCGGATCGTCCGCGTGGTTGCCGGGGTATTGCGGCTGCGGCCGACGAAGCGAGGCTCTCCGGCGCTGATCACAGCGCCGACCGCGGCGATATCGCCGTTCCGGATCGCCGCCAGCGCGCTGTCCTGTGTCCCGCCGTCCGGCGCGTCGAGCAGCACGATATCCGCCGCCTTGCCGGCGGCCAGTGAGCCCGAATCGAGCCGATAGACCCGCGCATTGCTGCCGGTCGCCGCGGCGATGCACAGCTCGGGCGCAATGCCGCCGAGGCTGGCGAGGTGCGACAGCGTGTAGAGCATGCCGAGCGGCATCACGCCGCTTCCGGTCGGCGTGTCGGTCGCGACGATCAGGCGATCGAACGCGCCATGGCGTTGGGCGAGGCTCGCGCACAGGAGCGTCGTGCGCAGGTTGCCCGCGGTGCAGACCTGCATCGCCATGTCGCTTTCGACGATGATGCGCTCGAAGTCCTTGTCAGGCATGGCGGTCGGCCCGCCGTTCACGTGAAACGAGACATGCGGCCTCATCGCCAGCAGATGATCGCCGGTGATGGCGCCGGAGCCCGGAATCGACGACCCGCCGGTGTGGCAGGTCGTGATCATCCCATGCGCACGCGCGGCGGCGATGAGCGGCGTGTACTCGAACGCGGTCTTGAAGGCGCCGAAGCCCGCCTTCGCGAGCCACACGCCCTTCTTGGCGATCTCGCCTAGGTCGTTGCCGGTGAGCGTCGGCTCGAGGATAACCGAGCCGGCATGGACCTTCATTCCGCCCGGCCGGTAGTGCGCGAAGCATTTTTGCGCGGCGACCGCGAGCGCCTTCAGGCCCTCGGCATCGCGCGGCCGGCCGGGAACGTGGACTTCCGACGCGCTGATCGCCGTCGTCACCCCGCCATGCAGGTAGCTTTCCAGATAACCGACAGTCTGCTGTCGCGGAGTGAAATCGCCGAACGTGATGTGCACATGCGAATCGATCAGCCCCGGAATAGCCGTCGTACGGGCGGCATCGATCACGACGTCGCAGGCTTCGACCTCCCGCGCCGACGCGGTGCCGACCGCGACGATACGATCACCGTCGATGAGGATGGTGTCGCCTTTGATGAACGGCTCGGTGAGATCGCCGGAGACGATCGTGCCGATATCGACGATCGCGACACGCATGGCTCCTCCATTGGACCTGGCGCGCATACCCTAGCAATTTCATCACCGCCGCGTCGCCAGCCACACGCCTGCTGCGGTCACCGCCATGCCGATGATCTGCACGGCGCCCAGGCTTTCGCCGAACAGGACGTACGCCTCCAGTGCGGTGAGCGGCGGCACCAGATAGATCAAGGCGGCGATCCGCGACACCTCGCCGTGCCGGATCATCAGCAGCAACAGCGCGATCGCCGCGATCGACAGCATCAGCACCGACCAGGCGAACGCCGCAAGCAAGGTGGCGGTGGGCTCGAATCGCAGCGTCTCGGTGGCGAGTGCGAGCGGCGCCACCACCGCGAGCGCGCCGACGAATTGCAGGCAGGTTCCGCTGCGCAGATCGCCGCGCGGGACGAAGCGCTTCTGGTAGAACGTGCCCAACGTCACCGAAACCGTGGCGCCGGCATTGACGATGATCGGCAGCGCCACGGCGCCGAGCGTCGCCGCATCGACGCCGGCGAGCCGCGGCGCCAGCACCAGCACGATGCCGACGAAGCCCGCCACGATGCCAACCCACCGCCGCGGCGTGACCCGCTCACCGAGCAGCGGGGCGGCCAGCACCGCGGTCAGCAGCGGCTGGCCGGCGGTGATCAACGCGGAGATGCCGGTCGGCAGGCCGGCGGCGACCGCCCACCAGACACCCCCGACATAGCCGCCGTGCAGCAGCACGCCGGCCATTAGGCTGTGGGCGGTCTCGCCCGCGCTCGCCGGCCACGGCGCATGGCTCGCCGCCGCGATGACCATGAGCAGGACCGCCGCCACGGCGAAGCGCACCGTCAGGAAGGTGAACGGGTCGGCGTCGGGCGCCGCATATTTGGCGACGATAAAGCCGCTCGACCACAACAGGGCGAAGGTGAGCGGCGCGGCGCGGACGAGGAATGCGGTAGCTTGCTGGGACGGCATGTGGGCTGCCGACAATGTCCAATCCGTCCACAAGATGCCAGTCCCGGCTTGATTAAGGACGCGGCAAAGATCAATTGAGGGGGCCGGGATTCGCCATGCGACGCGCCCTCAGGATCGCCATCGACGCCTATTGGCGCTTCAACGCCGACGACGGCTGGGCGGTCGCAAGCAACATCGCCTTGTCCGCCCTGATGGCGCTGTTCCCGTTCCTCATCGTGCTGACCTCGCTCGCCGTCACCTTCGGGTCCAGCGATCTCGCCGAGAAGGTCGTGAGTTTGATGCTGGCAACCTGGCCGGAGGAGGTGGCGCGCCCGATCTCCGACGAGATCCACAACGTGCTGAGGCCGCGCCGCGACCTGCTGACCCTGGGCCTGATCTTCGCGATCTATTTTTCCTCGAGCGGGATCGAGAGTCTGCGCATCGGGCTCAACCGCGCTTATGGCATGGTCGAGACCCGGAATTGGCTCATGTTGCGGCTCGAGTCGATCTGTTACGTGGTGCTGGGTGCGGCCGCGATGCTGGCGCTGGGCTTTCTGATCGTGCTCGGCCCGCTGCTGTTCCGCATGGCGCTCGCGTATGCACCCTGGCTCGAGCCGCTGGAGGGCGCCTTCACGTTCTTTCGCTTCGGCATCGCCACCGTCGTTCTCGTCTTCGCGCTGGTGGTGGCGCACAAGTGGCTGCCCGCCGGCCGCCGCCGGATGGTCGAGATCCTCCCCGGCATCGTCGTCACGCTGCTGCTGTGGCTCTTGGCCGGGGTCGCCTTCGGACGCTATCTCGCCGAGTACTCGTGGACCTATGTGGTCTACTACAAGGGCCTCGCCTCGGCCATGATCGCGCTGATGTACCTGTATTGGACGGCCTCGATCTTCGTCTACGGCGGCGCGCTCAACGCGGCGATCTTACAGGAGCGGGTGGCGCCCGCGCAGGCACCGTAGCCTGATCCGCGCATGGGGGCGCGCGCGGCAACATGGCGCGCAGGTTGGGCGCCACCCATGTATAATCCGCCGTCTCTCAAGGCATGTGGGGCGAGAACACAGAATCGAGTGCAGTAATGAATCGTTACCCATCAAACCGGCCGACCGTCAGAACGATACTCCGCAACCGTATTGCTGATCGCCGCAACCATCGGCGCCGCGGCGCAAGACGGCTATCCCAGCCGGACGATCAAGATCATCGTGCCGTTTCCGGCCGGCGGCACGCTCGACGTCCTGACCCGGATCGTGGGCGAAAGGCTGGCCGCCAAGTGGGGCCAGCCGGTCGTGGTCGAGAACCGCGTCGGGGCGGTCGGCAATATCGGCACCGAGGCCGCCGCCCGCGCCGAGCCCGACGGCTATACGCTGCTTGCCTCGCCTCCTCCGGGGCTCGTGATCAACCAGCACCTCGGCGCCAAGCTCACCTATGACCCGGCCGCCTTCGTGCCGGTGACGGTGATGGGCGCGGTGCCCAACGTGCTGGCGATCAATCCGGGCGTTCCGGTCAACAGTGTGGCGGAGCTCGTCGCCTACGCCAAGGCAAATCCCGACAAGCTCACCTTCGCCTCCACCGGCCCCGCCTCCATCCTGCACATGCCGATGGAGGTGCTGCGGACGAAAACCGGAATTGCGATCCGGTACATCAGCTACGCCCGCGGCATCCAGCTCGCCGACCTGATCGCCGGCCGGGTCGACATGGTCTTCTATCCGCTGGCCGATCTGCGGCCCCACATCGTGGAGGGAAAGTTGCGCGGTCTTGCGGTTGCCAGCGAGCGCCGCGTCTCGGATCTGCCCGACCTGCCCACCGTGGCGGAGACCTTTCCGGATTTCCATTTCGACATCTGGTATGCGGTGGTCGCGCCGCCCAAGACGCCGGCCGCGATCGCGGCCAAGCTCTCGGCGGCGATCGTCGAGGCGCTGCAGGATCCGGCCGCCGCCACGCGGCTGCGCAATCTCTCGGTGATCGCGATCGGCGGCTCGCCGGCCGACACCGCCGCGTTCTTCAAGAAGGAAACCGAGCGCTGGCGCGAGGTCGTCGCGACGACCGGCGCCAAGGCGGAGTGAATGAAACAATGAGCCGCCGACGATCGTGGCTATCGCTGCCCTGCACGATGCTGCTCGCGGCGACTTTGTTCGTTGCCGCAACGGCCGTTGCGGCCGCGCAAGGCAACTACCCGAGCCGCCTGATCAAGATCGTCGTGCCGGTGCCGCCGGGCGCCTTTGCCGATACGCTGCCGCGCCTGATCGGCGAGAAACTCGCCGCCATGTGGGGCCAGCCGGTGATCATCGAGAATCGTCCCGGCGCGGCGTCGAACCTCGGCGCCGAAGCCGTCGCCAAGGCGGCACCCGACGGCTACACGCTGCTCGCCACCCCGCCCGGACCGCTGGTGGTCAATCAGAGCCTCTACGCCAAGCTCCCGTTCGATCCGGAGACGTTCGTGCCGGTGACGGTGATGGCGGCGCTGCCCTACGTGCTGCTCGCCAATCCCGGATTGCCGTTTTCCAACATGGCGGAATTCGTCGCCTACGCCAAAGCCAATCCGGACAAGCTCAATTTCGGCTCCGCCGGCATCGGCAGCCCGCCGCATCTCGCCATGGAGTGGCTCAAGACGCTCGCCGGCATCCGGATGACGCACGTGCCTTACAGGGGCTCCGGCCCGGCGCTCGCCGATCTCGTCGCCGGCCACGTCGGCATGATGTTCGACAATGTCGGCAACCCGGTCCCGCTGATCCGCGACGGCAAGGTGCGCGCGCTCGGCGTCGCCAGCGAGCAGCGCATCGCCGCGCTGCCGGACGCGGCGCCGATCGCGGAGATCTTCCCGAGCTTCAAGGTGACGACCTGGTTCGCCATCGTCGCACCGCCGAAAACCCCGCCCGAGATCGCCGCCAAGCTGTCCGCCGCATTCGGCGAAATCTTGCGGATGCCGGATGTGGCCAGGCGGATACAGGAGTCCTACGGCACGCCGGTCGGCGGCTCGCCGGCCGACACCGCCGCGCTGATCAAGACCGAGACCGAGCGCTGGCGAGCAATCGTGCAGGCGGCGGGAATCAAGCCGGAGTAAGCGAATCGTTCGCCTTGCGCCGGGGCGCGGACGGCTACCCGCTCGTCAACCCGCACAGGCCTCGATCACGTCGTCGAGCGTGCGCAATCCCGTGCGCGGTGCGTTGACCAGCACCGCCATGTTGCCGGGCGGATGCTTGTTGGTGCGCATCAGCTCGTGGGCGTGCGGGATCTTGCTCCAGGGAAACACGTCGCTCATGCAGGGGTCGACGCGGCGGTCGAGCACGAACTGATTGGCCGCCGACGCTTGCTTGAGGTGCGCGAAATGCGAGCCCTGCACGCGCTTCTGCCGCATCCAGACGTAGCGCGCGTCGAAGGTGAGGTTGTAGCCCGAGGTGCCGGCGCAGAACACCACCATGCCGCCGCGTTTCACCACGAGGCATGACACCGGGAACGTCGCCTCGCCGGGATGCTCGAACACGATGTCGACGTCGCGCTTGCCGGTGATGTCCCAGATCGCCTTGCCGAACTTGCGCGCTTCCTTCACCCAGCCGTCGTAGTCGGCCGTGCCGACCGTCGGCATCTGGCCCCAGCACTTGAAATCCTTGCGGTTGATCACGCCCTTGGCGCCGAGCTGCATCACGTAGTCGCGCTTGGATTCATCGGAGACGACGCCGACCGCGTTGGCGCCGGAGGCGGCCACCAGTTGCACGCCGAACACGCCGAGCCCGCCCGAGGCGCCCCACACCAGCACGTGGTCGCCGGGCTTGAGCGTGTGCGGCGGATGGCCGTAGAGCATGCGGTAGGCGGTGGCCAAGGTCAGCGTGTAGCAGGCGGATTCCTCCCAGGTGAGATGCGCCGGCTTCTGCATCAGCTGGCGCGACTGCACGCGGCAGAATTGCGCGAACGAGCCGTCCGGCGTCTCGTAGCCCCAGATCCGCTGCGAGGGCGACAGCAGCGGGTCGCCGCCGTTGCAGTCCTCGTCGTCGCCGTCGTCCTGATTGCAATGGACGATGACCTCGTCGCCGACCTTCCAGCGCCGCACCTTGGAGCCGCAGGCCCAGACGATGCCGGCGGCGTCCGAGCCGGCGACGTGGAACGGATTCTTGTGGACGTCGAGCACCGAGATCGGCTGACCCAATCCCGCCCAGACGCCGTTGTAGTTGACGCCGCCCGCCATCACGCAGACCAGCACCTCGTCCTCGCCGATCGGCCAAGTCGGCAGCACCTCGACCTGCATCGAGGATTCGGGCGGGCCGTGGCGCTCCTTGCGGATCGCCCAGGCGTACATTTTCGCAGGCACGTGTCCGAGCGGCGGGATTTCGCCGATCTCGTAGAGGTCCTTGGGCGCTGCCGCCTGCGGCGGCTTTGCTTTCGCGACAGCCGGCATGGACGTCTCCCGAACGCAGCCCCGAACCTGTCGCATTCTGCCGCATTTGATATTGCGGCGCAACAATGAACAGGAACTATGGCGCGTTGCTGCTGACACAAGGCAGACTTTGGAGTATTCTTGTTTCGCTGCACTGCAAAATCACGGCGGGAGGTCTGAGGTTCCCGCCAGACAGGGAGGGGAAGTCGTGGTCGGAGTAGAAAGCATCATCATCATGCTGGTGGTCGGCGCGATTGCCGGCTGGCTGGCCGGGCAGATCGTGCGCGGGTTCGGCTTCGGCCTGATCTGGAACATCATCATCGGCATCATCGGCGCGTTCATCGGCGTTTGGCTGCTCAAGCAGCTGGGTTTCATGCCGTTCGCCGGTTTCATCGGATCGATCGTCAACGCCACGATCGGCGCCGTCATACTCCTCGTCATCGTCGGGCTCATCAGAAGGGGTTGACCGCCGGGGTCGGCTGGATCGGAGAGGAATGCCAGACAAGCCCTGGATCTTCCGCACCTACGCGGGCCACTCGACGGCGCAGGATTCGAACGCGCTCTATCGCCGGAACCTCGCCAAGGGCCAGACCGGCCTCTCCGTCGCCTTCGATCTGCCGACCCAGACCGGCTACGATTCGGATCATCCGCTCGCCCGAGGCGAGGTCGGCAAGGTCGGCGTGCCGATCTCGCATCTCGGCGACATGCTCGCGCTGTTCGACGGCATCCCGCTCGGCGAGATGAACACGTCGATGACCATCAACGCCACCGCCGCCTGGCTGTTGGCGCTCTATGCCGCGCTCGCCGACGAGCAGGGCGTCGCGCGCGCGAAGCTCGCCGGCACCACCCAGAACGACATCATCAAGGAATATCTCTCGCGCGGCACCCACGTGTTTCCGCCGGCGCCCTCGATGCGGCTGACCAAGGACACGATCCTGTTCGCCACCCGCGAGATGCCGCGCTGGAATCCGATGAACGTGTGCTCCTACCACCTGCAGGAGGCGGGCGCGACGCCGGTGCAGGAGCTGGCCTTCGCGCTCGCCACCGCGATCGCAGTGCTCGACACCGTCAAGGCATCGGGCGCCGTCGAGGCCGGCGCCTTCGGCGAGGTGGTCGGCCGCATCTCGTTCTTCGTCAATGCCGGCCTGCGCTTCGTCACCGAGATGTGCAAGATGCGCGCCTTCACCGAGCTGTGGGACGAGATCACGGCCGGGCGCTATGGCGTCGACGATCCCAAGCAGCGGCTGTTCCGCTATGGCGTGCAGGTCAACTCGCTGGGCCTGACCGAGCAGCAGCCGGAAAACAACGTCACCCGGATTCTGATCGAGATGCTGGCGGTGACGCTGTCGAAGAACGCGCGGGCGCGGGCCGTGCAATTGCCGGCCTGGAACGAGGCGCTCGGCCTGCCGCGGCCCTGGGACCAGCAATGGTCGCTGCGCATGCAGCAGATCCTCGCCTACGAGACCGACCTGCTCGAATACGGCGACATTTTCGACGGATCGCCGGCGATCGCCGCCAAGGTCGAGAACCTCAAACGCGAAGCCAAGGAGGAGCTCGCCCATATCGAGGCGCTCGGCGGCGCGGTCGCCGCCGTCGAGCAGGGCTACATGAAGCAGCAGCTCGTCGAGTCGAACACGCGCCGGGTCGAGGCGATCGAGCGCGGCGAGCAGACCGTGGTCGGGGTCAACCGGTTCGTCGAGAGCGAGCCCTCGCCGCTCGCCGGCGCGGCCGATGCGATCGTCACGGTGTCGCCGCGCGCGGAAGCCGAGCAGGTCGAGCGCCTCAAGAGCTGGCGCGCCGGCCGCGATCAGAAGGCGGTCTCCGTCGCGCTCAAGGAGTTGCGCGTCGCGGCACAAGAGAACCGCAACGTGATGCCGGCCTCGATCGCCTGCGCCAAGGCCGGCGTCACCACCGGCGAATGGGCCTTTGCGCTGCGCGAGAGCTTCGGCGAGTACCGCGCGCCGACGGGCGTGGGGCGCGCGCCGCGCAACGAGACCGCAGGCCTCGACGACATCCGCGCCGACGTCGACCGGGTCTCGCGCAAGCTCGGCCGGCGGCTCAAATTCGTGGTCGGCAAGCCCGGACTTGACGGCCACTCCAACGGCGCCGAGCAGATCGCGGTGCGCGCGCGCGACGCCGGCATGGACGTGGTCTACGAGGGCATCCGCCTCACGCCGGCGGAGATCGTCGAGGCCGCGCGCGAGCAACACGCGCACGTGGTCGGGCTGTCGATCCTGTCCGGCTCGCACGTGCCGCTGGTGCAAGACGTGGTCGCGCGCATGAAAACCGCCGGGCTCGCCGACGTTCCGGTGGTGGTCGGCGGCATCATCCCGCCGGAGGACGCGCAGGCCTTGCAGCAAGCCGGCGTCGCCGCGGTCTATACGCCGAAGGATTTCGACTTGAACCGCATCATGGCGGACGTGGTGCGGATCGTGGAGACGGCTGCCGGCAAGGCGGCGTGATCTGGGTCTTTGCGCTCCGCGCGGCCTTGTTTCGGATCGGCGCGACCACAGGGCTTGCACGCGCGTACGCAACACATCACACAACCCGTTTTACCTGTGACATCGTCCGAGGCTCCGGCCCGCAAATTCAGCGGCCCTGTTGCCGGCTTGCAATACCTTGCGGAAGCGACAATAATTTCAATATCTTACAACTCGATATGAGGCGCCACCCGCGGTCCGCAAAGCGGCCGCGTGACTTGACTTGATGCCCCCCTGAGCGGACGGTGCGGTTTGTGCTCGTGGGCCTGTTGGGGATCGCCCGCGAGCCGCGTGGTCGATCCACGTTGATCAAAATGGGGGCTCACATGCGGAAAATTCTCGCCTCGGGAATCGGCGTCCTTGCGCTGGCGGCCGCGATGCTGCCGGCAGCGGCGGCCGACCTCGCAAGAAAGGCGCCGGTCTACAAGGCACCGCCGCCGATCATCGATCCGTGGACATGGACCGGCATCTATGTCGGCCTCAACGCTGGCTATAGCTGGGGCAAGTCGCGGACCACGGTCGATTACTTCAATACCCTGACCGGGCTTCCTGTCGCTCCGCCGCCCGGCTCGATCACCAGCGTCGACTTCAATCTCAACGGCGGGATCGCCGGCGGCCAGATCGGCGCCAACCTGCAAACCGACTGGGTCGTCTGGGGAATTGAAGCCGACCTGCAGTGGTCGGGCCAGAAGGGCAGTGCGTTTTTCAACTGTCTCCCCACGTTCATCGGTATTGGGGCTCCCTGTGTTCCGGGCGCGACGGCGCTTCCCCCTGGAGCCTTCGGCGTGACCCTCTCGTTGGATCAAAAGCTGCAGTGGTTCGGAACGCTGCGTGGCCGCGTCGGCGTGACCTTCGCACCGACCGTCCTCGCCTACGTCACCGGCGGTCTCGCCTATGGCGAGATCAAGACCGAGGGAACGCTGGTCAACACTCCCGCCTTCGCACTCCCGGTGTCCACGGCGTTCAGCCACAGCGTCACCAAGACCGGCTGGACCGTCGGCGCCGGCCTCGAAGCCCGGCTGTGGGACAACTGGACCGGCAAGATCGAATACCTCTACATGGATCTCGGCACGGTCTCGGGAACGATCGCACCGCCGGCTACGCCGCCGTTCGGCCTGATCGGGGCCAACTACTCGTCCCGCATCACCGACAACATCCTGCGGGTCGGCCTCAACTACAAGTTCGGGCCGCCGCCGGTACGCGCGGCCTTCTGACCGCCTGCGACGTTCGCTTGAAGAGAGGCTCCGAGGGACACCTCGGAGCTTCTTCTTTTGCGCCGCGGCGGATCAAGCGCCGCGTGCCCGCGCAGCCGTCGCATTAATCGGATCGCTACCGCGCCGCGAGCGCACCCAGCACCTGCGTCAGCGCGCTCGGGCTGAGCGGCTTGATGAGATAGCCGTCCATGCCGGCGGCGCGGCCCGCAGCCTCGTTGTCGGCCTTGGCGCGCCCGGAAATGCCCACGATCGGAACGCGGCCCGCGGTGCCCTCGATCGCGCGGATGCGCCGCGTGGCTTCGAGCCCGTCGATGCCCGGCAGCGTCACGTCCATCAGCACCGCGTCATAGCCGCCGCGCGCGACGGTCTCGACCGCGGCCTCACCGGTGCCGACGAAGTCGGCGCGGTGGCCGAGCTCGGTGAGGATGGTATTGAGCACGACTCGGCCATAGGGGTTGTCCTCGACGCACAGGATGGTGAGCGGCCGCGCGGGTGAGGCAGTCGCCGGCGCAGCGCCGCCATGGGTGGCCGCGCCCGCGACCTTGTCGACCACGGCGGTGAGGCAGAACCGGCTGCCGCCGCCGGGCGCGCTCGCCACCTTGAGATCGCCGCCCATCGCCTTGGCGACGCGCTTGACGAAGGCGAGGCCGAGACCGGCGCCGCCATAACGGCGCGCGACCCGCTCGTTGGCCTGCGCGAACGGCCGAAACAGCCGCTTGATCTCGACCGGCGTCAAGCCGATGCCGCTGTCGGTGACGGTGAAGACGAGCCGCACCTTGCCGCGGCCGGCCGGCTCGCTGCCCACGTCGAGGCGCACGCTGCCGCGCTCGGTGAATTTCACCGCGTTGTCGATCAGGTTTTCCAGCGCGGCGCGCAGGCGCAGCGGGTCGCCGATCACCGCGGCGGGGAGCTCCCCCGAAATATGCGCCTCGTCGTCCAGGCCCTTGGCTTCGGCGCGGGCGGCGAGCGAAGCGGCGAGCGCGTCGGCGAGATGGCTCGGCCGGATCAGCTCGCGGCGCAGCACCAGTCCCCTGGCATCGGCGCGGGCGGCATCGACGATCAGCGAGGTGAGCAGCGCCAGATGCTCGGCCGTGCTCTTGATCGCGGTCGCCCAGCCGCGCTCGCGCTCGCCGAGCTCGGAGGTGGCCAGCAACTCGCCGAGCGCCAGGATGCCGGTGAGCGGCGTGCGAATCTCATGGGCGATGTCCGCCAAGGTCGCCTCGATCGCGCGCGGCAACGGCGCGGCCGGCGGCCGCCGCGTCCGGCGCTTGGCGCGACGCGACCGCTGGCGAGCGGATGTGCTCGTTTTCGGCATGGGGAGCCCCTTGGGCAGACTGCCACGGAGATCGGCCGCCGGCCACCACGGCTCTCACGCTAGCCCCAGCATCTTGCGGATGTCGGCAGGACGGGCGCCGCCGTCTCGCAGGGCGCCCAAGGCGGTCGCGCGGGTCGATTTCGAAAGCTTTTGGCCGCCGGCGTCGAGGATCAGCCGATGATGGTGGTAGGCGGGTGCCGGGAGGCCCAGCAGCGTCTGCAGCAACCGATGGACGCTGGTCGCCCAGAACAGATCCTGCCCGCGCACCACCTCCGTGACGCCCTGCAGCGCATCGTCGACGACGACCGCGAGATGATAGCTGGTCGGCGTCTCCTTGCGCGCCAGCACCACGTCGCCCCAGGCGGCGGGCGCGGCCGCGACGCCTCCGGTCTCGCCGCCCGGACCCGCCCCGGTCTCGCTCCAGGCGAGCGCGCCGACGCGCGCCAGCGCCGCCGCCATGTCGAGCCGCAGCGCATAGGGCTCGCCGGCCGCGGTGCGCCGGCGGCGCTCGGCGGGCGAGAGCGCGCGGGCAAGGCCCGGATAGAGCGGCGCGCCGTCGGGATCGCGCGGCCAGGGACCGCTCCTCTCCTGCTCGGCGACCACCCGGGCAATCTCGCCGCGGCTCTCGAAGCTCGGATAGACGAGCCCGAGCGCATCGAGCTTGCCGAGCGCCGCTCGATAGTCGTCGAAATGCTCGCTCTGCCGCCGCACCGGCTGCTCCCAGCCGATGCCGAGCCACGCCAAGTCGCGGTAGATCGCCTGCTCGTATTCAGGCCGGCAGCGTGCCGCGTCGATGTCCTCGATGCGCAACAGCAGCCGTCCGCCGGCCGCGCGCGCCATCTCGGCGTTGATCAGCGCAGAGAGCGCATGACCGAGATGCAGGGGGCCGTTCGGGCTCGGCGCGAAACGAAAGACCGGCGCGGTCATCGCCGCCAGATGCCAGAGCGCCGCCGGCGATTCAACGGCGCGCCGAGTTGGCGGCCCTCCAGACGAGATAGCTGCCGTGCGGCGGCGCCGCCAAAAAACGGTTGCGTTGGCATGGCATTTGGTGATGCTGCGCGCCGGTCATGTCCTTCTTCATCCACACCGAAGCCGACCTCGACACCGCGATCGCGCGGCTCGTTGCCGCCGACCCGCGTTTCGGCGACGTGCTGTCGCGCGCCGGGCGGCCGCCGCTGCGGCGGCGGCCGGACGGGTTCGCCGGGCTCGCCTCGATCGTGGTCTCGCAGCAGCTCTCGACCGCCAGCGCCAAGGCGATCTGGGGACGGCTGACTGCGGCCCTCGATCCGCTCGATCACACGGCGGTGCTGCGGGCGCGGCCCGCCAAGCTGGCGCGCGCCGGGCTGTCGGCGCCCAAGATCCGCACCCTCAAGGCGGTCGCCAAGGCGATCGACCGCGGCGAGATCGATCTTCCGTCGCTGGTCGACAAGCCGGCCGACGAAGCGCACGCGGCCCTGACCTCGCTGCACGGCATCGGCCCGTGGACCGCCGACATCTATCTCTTGTTCTGCCTCGGCCATGCCGACACCTGGCCGGCCGGCGACCTCGCCCTGCAAGAAGCGACGCGGCTGCTGCTGGCCCTGAAGAAACGGCCGACCACGAAGGACATGGGACCGCTGGCCGAGGCCTGGCGGCCGTGGCGCGGCGCCGCCGCCTGCATGCTGTGGACCTATTATCGCGCCACCAAGCAGCGCGACGGCGCGCCGCTCGCGGCGGCCGCGATCGTGCGGGGGCCATGATGGCGGCCGAGCTCGACGGTCCGCGGCTCGAGCCGCGCTCGGGCGCGGCCCGCCAGCTGGTCGTGTTCCTGCACGGCTACGGCGCCGACGGCAACGACCTCATCGACATCGGGCGCGCCTGGCAAGCACTGCTGCCGCAGGCGGCGTTCGTGTCGCCGCACGCGCCGGAGCCGTGCGGCCAGGCGCCGACCGGCCGGCAGTGGTTTGCCCTCACCTTCCGCGATCCCAACGAGCGCTGGATTGGCGCCAACAAGGCCGCCCCGACGCTGACCGGCTTTCTCGACGCCGAGCTCAAGCGCCGCAATCTTCCGCCCTCGGCGCTGGCGCTGGTCGGATTCAGCCAGGGCACCATGATGGCGCTGCATGTGGGGCTGCGGCGCGCCACGCCGCCGATCGCCATCGTCGGCTATTCCGGATTGCTGGTGGTCCCGCCCGACGCCAACCCGGAAACGATCGCCGCCGAGATCAAGTCGCGCCCGCCGGTGCTGCTCGTGCACGGCGATCAGGACGACCTGATCCCGCCGCAGGCGCTGTTTCATGCCTCGAGCGGGCTTGCCTCGCTCGGCGTCCCGGTCGAGTGGCACCTGTCGCACGGCATCGGTCACGGCATCGACCAGGAAGGTCTGCGCCACGGCGGCGAGTTTCTCGCCCGCCGGTTCGCGGCCGCGCGTTGACGTTCACAGAGTCAGGCGATGGACGTTGAGACGTTTGCCCTGGTGGTCGGCGGCGGACCGGTCGGGCTCTCGGCGGCGATCGAGCTCGGCTGGCGTTCCGTGCCGACCATCCTGGTAACCGAGAAGCTCGACACCGCGCAGCATCCGAAATGCAACAACACCAATGCACGCTCGATGGAGCATTTCCGCCGGCTCGGCATCGCCGACGAGCTGCGCTCCGAAGGGCTGCCGCCGCACATCGCGCGCGCCTCCGCCTATGTGACGCGCTTCTGCGGCCACGAGTTCGGCCGCCTGCCGCGGCCTTATTCGAACTGGCCGACGCCGGAAATTCCCAACAACGTGTCGCAGATCGTGCTCGAGCGGGTGCTGCGGCGCTGCGCGGAGCGGCAGCCGGGCGCTGACATCCGATTCGGCTGGCGGCTCATGGCGTTTGCCGCCCACGACGATCATGTTCTCGCCGAGGTCGAGGACGCGACCACCGGCACACACCACCAGATCAAGACGCGCTACCTGCTCGGCATCGACGGTGCCGCCAGCATGGTCCGGCGCACGCTCGGCTTTGCGATGATCGGCGAGGACGGCAGCACCCACCGCGCCTTCATGGGCGGGACCATGCTGTCGTTCTTCATCCGCGCCCCCACCCTGATGGCGGCGAGCCAGCGGCCGCCGACCAACATGACCTGGATCATCAATCCCGAGATGCGCGGCATGATGTATTCGCAGGACGGGCGCGAGACCTGGGTGGTGCATTACCAGGTGCCGCCCGGGGTCGACTGGCACGACGTCGACGCCAAGGCGGTGGTCGCCACCATGATCGGCGCCGATGTCGCGTTCGAGATCATCTCCGGCGGGCCGTGGA
Source organism: Xanthobacteraceae bacterium (assembly GCA_040510815.1). Taxonomy (GTDB): domain Bacteria; phylum Pseudomonadota; class Alphaproteobacteria; order Rhizobiales; family Xanthobacteraceae; genus VAZQ01. Next base: position 19,708 of record JBEVIH010000007.1, read on the forward strand.
CCGGCGGGCTGGCGCTGGTCGCCGAGCGCTATCGATCCGGCCCGGTGTTCCTCGCGGGCGACGCCGCGCACCTGTTCACGCCGCTGGGCGGGCTCGGCATGAACACCGGCATCGGCGACGTGATGAACTTGTGCTGGAAGCTCGCGGCCGTGCAGCAAGGCTGGGCCGGACCGCGGCTACTCGACAGCTACGAGATCGAGCGCCGGCCCATGGGCGTGCGCAACTCGCAGCTGGGCGTGCGCTGCACCCGGGTCATGGACGGCTGGACGCTGCCGCCGGATTTCGAGGACGACGGGGCCGCGGCGGAGGCGGCGCGGCGCGCCTTCGGCGCCCGCATCATGGAGGAAGACAAGCCGCAATATCTCACGGTCGGCATCCAGCTCGGGGAGCGCTACGAAACCTCGCCGATCGTCTGGCCGGACGGCAGCGAGGCGCCGCCCGATAGCTGGGACACCTACACGCCGCTCGACCGCCCGGGCGCGCGCGCGCCGCATTTCTGGCTGGCGCCCGGACGCGCCGCCTATGACGCCTTCGGCAAGGGTTTCACGCTGATCGATTTCGGCGCCCCCGACGCCGCCAGCGCGCTGGAGAGGGCGGCGCGGGCGCGCGGAATGCCGCTGAAGCCGCTGCGGCTCAAGCCGCCCGATGGCCTCTACCGCAGCAAGCTCGTCCTGCTGCGGCCCGACCATCACATCGCCTGGCACGGCGATGCGGTCGCCGACCCGATGGCGGTGATCGATCGGGTGAGCGGGGCATGATTGCGTGTCCCGGGCGAGTGAAGCGAAGCGGAACGAGACCCGGGATCCAGCGCAAGAATCGCGAAGCGCAATATCAAACGAAGATCCGTCATTTCGCCTGGGTCCCGGATCTGCGCTCCGGCTTCGCCGTCGCTTGTCCGGGACACGAGAGCGGGACTCAATCCACCTTGATGCCCGACGCGTCGGAGATGCCTTTCCACTTCTGATATTCGGCGGCGATGAAGCGCGCGAACTGTTCCGGCGATTCGATCGACGCCTTGGCGCCAAGCTTGCGCAGGCTCTCCTGCAGCGCCTCGGTCTTGAGCCCGTCGTTGATCACGGCGTTGAGCCTGGCGACGACCGGCGCGGGCGTTCCCGCCGGCGCCGCCACGCCGAAGAATGCCATCACCACGTAGTCGGGCACGCCGGCCTCGAGCATGGTCGGCAGGTCCGGAAAGTCCGCCTGCCGCTCGGCGCTGGAGACGGCAAGCGCGCGCAGCTTTCCGTCCTGGATCAGCGCGCGCAGGCCCGCGACGTTGTCGACGACCAGGTCGACCTGGCCGCCCAGCAGCGCGGTGTTGAACTCGGCGCTGCTCTTGTACTGCACGCTGACGAAATCGATCCCGGCCTTCACCTTGAGAAGCTCGCCCGAGAGGTGGGTCAGGTTGCCGGCACCGGCGGAGCCGTGATTGAGCTTGCCGGGATTGGCCTTGGCATAGGCGACGAGCTCGCCGACCGATTTCCACGGCGCGTCGGCGCGCACCACCAGGATCATGTAGGAGTCCATGACCTTGGCGACGGCGGCGAAATTCCTGATCGGATCGTAGCCGGCGCTTTTCGAGACCGCCGGGATGTTGGCGAGCGTCGCGGTGTTGCCGAACAACAGCGTGTAGCCGTCGGGATCGGCAGCCGCCACCGCCTTGGCGGCGATCGCGCCGCCGGCGCCGCCGCGATTGTCGATGATCACGCTCTGGCCGAGCGCCGCCGCCATGCGCTCGGCGACCAGCCGCGCCAGCACGTCGGTCGGCCCGCCCGGCCCGGCCGGGACCACCATCTTGATCACCTTGCTCGGATAGCTTTGCGCGCGCGCCGTTTCGGCCGCGTGCAGCGCCACGCACAGCCCCATCACGCCGGCAGCGACGATGCGGATCCCGATCATGCCTTCACCGCTCCCATCAACGAGGCGGGCATTGAAGCGCGGGCGTCGGGGCGATGCCAAGGCATTTGTGGCGGCCGGTCATGCCGCCGCGCGGCGCCTCCCTGACTTCCCGTAACCCCAGGTTTGGGCTTCACATTTCTGACACGGCTGCCTATAAAATACGCCTGCGCCGCCAGATCGGCAGCCGATGGAATGGGTTCGAGGTGCGCCGCCGTGAATGCTCACGTCTCGCCGAACGGTTGGCCCGCCCTCGTGCTCAACGCCGATTTCCGGCCGCTCAGCTATTACCCGCTGTCGCTGTGGTCGTGGCAGGACGCCATCAAGGCGGTCTTCCTCGAGCGGGTGAACATCGTCGCCAACTACGACCGCGCGGTGCACAGCCCGAGCCTGGAGATGAAGCTGCCGAGCGTGGTCTCGCTCAAGACCTTCGTGAAGCCCGCGACCCAGCCGGCCTTCACCCGCTTCAACGTGTTCCTGCGCGACCGGTTCTCCTGCCAGTATTGCGGCTCGCGCGACGACCTCACCTTCGACCATCTGCTGCCGCGCTCGCGCGGCGGTCACACGACCTGGATCAACGTCGTCGCCGCCTGCTCGCCCTGCAATCTCACCAAGGGCAACAAGACGATGGCCGAGGCGCACATGTTCCCGTCGCAGATGCCGTTCCAGCCGAGCGTGCACCACCTGCACCGCAACGGCCGGCTTTTTCCGCCCAACTATCTGCACCAGAGCTGGCTCGATTATCTCTACTGGGACAGCGAGCTGGAGCCGTAAGGCGCCGGACGCCAAGCGCGCCGCAACATCAGGGCCGGCTACTCTGCGTCTTGCCGGCGCGTGTGCCAGCCAGCCATCACGCCATATGCGGCGACTGCGGCCAGCAGCAGCGAGATCAACGCGTTGTAGCCGGCGAGCGACAAGCCAAGAAACCGCCAGGCCGCCTCGTCGCAACGCACGACGTTGAAGGACTGCAGCTGCTCCATGAGATTGCCGGCGGGCCCGACATTGAGCCCGGTGCCGGAGCATTCCTGCGGGCCCGGCCACCACTTCCATTCGATCCCGGAATGGTAGACCCCGAGCCCGGCGTTCCACAGCATGCCGGCGGCGATCGCCAGCAGCGCCGCGATCAGCACCTTGCGCGAGGCGCCGTACTGATCGCCCAGCAGCACCAGCACGGCGAGCGGCACCGCGAAATAATAGGCGTAGCGCTGCTCGAGGCAGAGCGGGCACGGTTTGAGCCCGAGCACGTATTGGAAATACCAGGCGCCCAGGATCGCTGTCGCGCCGACCACCGCGACCGCGATCGCCGCCGCCGCGAACGGCCGGGCGCGGATCATGCTGGCGGATGTGTCGGTCATGGGTCGTTCCGCGGTCCTGCGGCGTGCGTGGGCGCCCTGCCCTCGGGCCACATATATCGTCGCAAAGACGGCAATGGTATGGGCGTTGACCCCCTGCGCCTCGCCGTTATGATCCGCCCGTTGCCCCTGTGGCGGAATTGGTAGACGCGCCTGACTCAAAATCAGGTGGTGGAAACATCGTGCTGGTTCGAGTCCGGCCAGGGGCACCACGTCGTCGTTTGTTAGCGTATCCGGGCATCATTTGGGAAACCCTGATCTGGATTTGCCTTACGAAAGCCACCGACTACAGGCTTCAGATAGGAAGGGTTCCACGTCGGGGTACAGCAATGATCCGCGCCACGGCACTCCGTGCGCTTGTGCTGACGGCGGCTTTTGCCGCGGCTTTGACGCCGGTCACGTGCCTTGGCGAAGACAGCAAACGGTTGCCGACCAGGGCAACAAAGGAGCTGCCGCCCGAGCTGCTCTCGCTGCTCCGACAGAAGAAGATGCCAAAACATTCACCGATCCTTGTGCGCATTTTCAAGGAAGAGGCGGAGCTCGAAGTCTGGAAACAGGACACGACCGGCCGTTTCCAGATCCTCAAGATCTATCCGATCTGTCGGTGGTCGGGCGATCTTGGGCCGAA
>JBEVIH010000008.1:0-11572 GCA_040510815.1 Xanthobacteraceae bacterium
AAGCCCGGGTCGCTCGGCCGGAATGACGGCCGCGGATGTTTTGACATGATCGAGCACCTCGTCACGCGCGGCCTCATACGTTCCATGTCCCTTCAAATCCGATGAATTGGTTCGGCTTCATCCTGGCGCAGTGCCTCAACGCGCTCTCGCAGGCGTCGATCCTTTTCTTCATCGCCTGCGGGCTGACGCTGATCTTCGGCATCATGCGCATCGTCAATTTCGCCCACGGCGTCATCTTCATGCTCGGCGCCTATGTCGGCTACACCGCGAACGTGGTCACCGGAAGCTTTCTGGCGTCGCTCATCATCGCGCCGATCGTCGTCGGGCTGGTCGGCATGGCCTTCGAGTGGACGCTGCTGCGCCACCTCTACGGCCGGCGCGACGGCGGCGCCTATCTGCTGCTCACCTTCGGGCTGGCGGTGGTGCTGAGCGAGGTCATCCGGGTGATCTGGGGCGTGCAGCCGCTCGGCACCGGCATCCCCGATTTCCTGCGCGGCATCGTCGTCATCCTCGACCAGCCGTTCCCGCTCTATCGGCTGTTCCTGATCGGACTCGGGGTCGCCGCCGCGGTCGCCATCTGGCAGTTCCTCGAGCGCACGCGCGCCGGCCTGCTGATCCGCGCGGTCTCGCAGAACTCCGAGATGGTGCACGCGCTCGGCACCGACGTCGACCTGGTGCGCACCGCGGTGTTCGGCTTCGGCTGCGCGCTGGCCGCGCTCGGCGGCGTGCTGGCCACCCCGCTGGTCACGGCCTTCCTCGGCATGGGAACCAGCGTCGTCATCGATGCCTTCGTCATCGTCATCATCGGCGGCATGGGTTCGTTCCTCGGCTCGATCATCGGCAGCGTCCTGGTGGCGTTCGTGCAGGTGATGGGCGCCTACTACTTCCAGGATCTGGCGCTGGCGTTCATGTATCTCCTCATGTTGTGCGTGCTCGTCGTTCGGCCGGGCGGGCTTCTCGGAAAGGAAGATTGAGTGAATTGGAAATTCCATTTCGCGATCACCGCGGCCGCCTGCGCGGTGCTGCCGTTCGTGGTTCCCGCGCATTCGCTGACCATCCTGGTCGAAGCGCTGATCTTCGGCCTGTTCGCCATGAGCCTCGATCTCTTGGTGGGCTATTGCCGGCTGTATTCGTTCGGGCACGCCGCCGCCTACGGGCTCGGCGCCTATTCCTACGCGTTGATCCTGACGCATGTGCCGCTGCCGCTGCCGGCGGGCATCCTGCTGGCGGTGGCGGTCACCACCGTGATCGCGGTTCCGATCGCCTGGATCTGCACCCGTTCGACCGGCGTGTCCTTCGCCATGCTGACGCTCGCCTTCGCGCAGCTCGGTTACGCCATGCTGTTCCGGTTCCGCGACGTCACCGGCGGCTCCGACGGCCTGGTCGGCATCCCCCGCCTTGCCGGCCCGTTCGGCCTCGACTGGTTCCAGAGCAAGTTCGGCTATTACTACCTGGTGCTCGGCTGCCTGCTCGGCTCGTATCTCTTGTGCCGTGCGATCGTGCGTTCCCCGTTCGGTGCCGTGCTCGCCGGCATCCGCGAGAACGAGGCCAAGACCATCGCGCTCGGCTACAACACCCGCGCCTACAAGATCGCCACCGTGGTCCTCGCCTACGGGTTCGGCGGGCTGGCGGGAGCGCTCTACGCGGCATTTGCCGGTTTTGCGTCGCCCGAATTGTTCTTCTGGCTGACCTCCGGCCGCGTCCTCATCATGGTGGTCGTGGGCGGAGCCGGGACGCTGATCGGCCCGATCCTGGGCGGCGTGTCGTTCGTCTTCCTCGAGCATCACCTGTCGCAGCTGACCGACCTCTGGCCGCTCATCTTCGGCACCGTCTTCATCATCTTCGTGATGTTCGCCCCGCAGGGCATCTGGGGCATCCTCACCAGCCGGCTATCGACCAAGCGCGACGTCCCGAACTCGGACGGCGGCAAGGAGGCGTCCGGTGCCGCTACTTGAGTGCAAGGGATTGGTGCGCCGGTTCGGGGCGCTGGTCGCCGTCGACGATGTCGACCTCACCGTGGAGCCGGGCGAGATTCGCGCCGTCATCGGTCCCAACGGCGCCGGCAAGTCGACCGTCTTCAACCTGATCACCAGCGTGCTCAAGCCGAGCGCGGGGGAGGTCTTCTTCGCCGGCGAAAACATCACCGGCATGCCGGTCTACGAGGTGGCGCAAAAGGGAATCGCGCGCACCTTCCAGCTCTGCCACGTCTTTCCCGCCCTGAGCGCGCGCGAAAATGTCCGCATCGCGGCGCAGGCGCGGGACCGGCGGCGCTGGCGGTTTCTCGGCGGCGGCAGCGTGCTGGAGCAATCCGCCGCCGTTGCCGACGAGGCGATCGAGCGCATGCGGCTCGCCCGTTTCGCCGACGTGACCGCCGCCATGCTGTCGCACGGCGACCAGCGCCTGCTCGAGATCGCCATGGCGATCGCGCAGAAGCCGCGGCTCTTGATGCTGGACGAGCCGACCCAGGGTCTGTCGATCGAGGAGACCGGCCGGGCGGTGCAGATTCTCAAGGACATGCTGGCCGCGGGCGACCTGAGCGTGCTGCTGGTCGAGCACGACATGGAAGTGGTGTTCAAGCTCGCCGACAACATCACCGTCCTGCATCGCGGCCGCGTCATCGCCGACGGACCGCCGGCCGCCGTGCGCGGCAACCCCGAGGTGCGCAGCGCCTATCTCGGAGGATCCGAGTGATGCTGCGCGTCGAGGGCCTGCATACCTATTACGGGCAAGGTCACGTCCTGCAGGGCGTGGAGCTGGAGGTGCCGGCCGGCCGCATCGCGGCCGTGCTCGGCCGCAACGGGGTCGGCAAGACCACCACCTTGCGCTCGATCGTCGGCCTGACCCCGCCGCGGCGCGGCCACGTGCTGCTCGCCGGCCAGGATGTCGCCGGCTGGCCCCCGCACCGCATCGTGCGCGTCGGCGTCGGCTACGTCCCGGAAGGCCGCATGATCTTTCCGGATTTGACCGTGGTCGAGAACATCCAGGTGGCGCAACGCGTTCCGGCGAGGCTTTGGACCATGGAGCGCCTGTTCGGGCTGTTCCCCGCGCTCGCCGAGCGGCGCCGCAGCAAGGGGTCGCAGCTCTCCGGCGGCGAGCAGCAGATGCTCGCCATCGCGCGCGCGCTCGTCACCGATCCCCGCGTCATCCTGCTCGACGAGCCTTCCCAGGGCCTGGCGCCGCTGGTGGTGGAGGAGCTGACGCGGTTGATCGTGCGGCTGCGGGAGGAGGGGGTGAGCCTGCTGCTGGTCGAGCAGAATCTCAAGCTCGCCGAAGCCGTGGCCGATGTGATCTACGTCATGGTCAAGGGCCAGATGGTCTATCATGCGCCGCTCGAGCGCTTCCGGGCCGAACGCGAGGAGGTCAAGGCGAGCTACCTGACGCTGTAGAAATAAACTTGCGCCGGGAAGGCCAGTGCAATGAGTGAAAGCGAAACCAGGAGCGATGCCGCGAGCGACAAGCGCGACTTCGCCGACAAGAAGGCGCTGGTGACCGGCGGCAGCCGCGGCATCGGGCGCGCCGTCTGCCTGGAGCTGGCGCGGCGGGGAGCCGACGTGGCTTTCATCTACCGCAACCGCGACGCCGAGGCGGAGGCGGCGGCAGCAGCGATCCGCGCGCTCGGCCGCCGCGTCCTGGTGCTCAAGACCGACCTCGCGGATGCCGCCGGCGTCGCCGCCGCCATCGACCGCGCCGCGGCCGAGCTCGGACGGCTCGATGTGCTGGTGCAGGCGGCCGGCGCCATGGGCGCCTGGCACGAGACCGCGGAGCTTTCCGTCGATGAGTGGGACCGCTACCTGGCGGTCGACCTGTCGGGGGCGTTCTACGCCATCCGCGCGGCCCTGCCGCACCTGCGCAAGGCCGGCGGCGGCGTGATCGTGGCGATCTCGTCGATTGCCGCGCAGATGTGCCAGGCGCGCAATGTGCAAGGCGCCGCCGCCAAGGCCGGGCTGGAGGCGATCGTGCGCGTGGTGGCGCGCGAGGAGGGCCGGCGCGGCATTCGGGCGAATGCGGTGGCGGTCGGCTTGACCGACACCGAGATGGGACGCGTGGCCTTCGCCGAATGGGGGCCGGAGACCACCGAGCGGGTCATCCGCGGCATTCCGTTGCGCCGCATCGGCACGCCCGAGGAGGTCGCGCGCATCGTATGCTTTCTCGCCGGGCCCGATGCTGCCTACGTCACCGGCAAGGTGCTGCAAGTGGACGGCGGCCAGATCATCGCGGCGTGAGCCTGCACGCGGGGGAAAGGAAGCGCGCCATGGCGGCGTTGGCCGATGGAGGAGCAGGCGCCGACTGCATCAAGCGTGAAGAACGTGCTGTGATCCGTGAGAGGAAGATGTCATGGCGTTCGAGACGCGGCTGACGGCGGCGATGGCCGCGCGCTGGCGCGGCGCCGGCCTGTGGGGCGACGAGACCCTGGCGACGGTGCTGGCCAGCCGGGTGCGCGAGACGCCCGACCGCGAGGCGCTGACCGATGGAGCGCGCCGGCTCAGCTACCGCGAGCTTGCCGACGGGATTGATCGCATGGCGGCGCGGTTGCGGGCGCTCGGCATCGGCGCCGGCGACGTCGTGACGATTCAGCTCCCGAACTGGATCGAGTTCGCTTTTGTGTTCTTCGCGCTGGAGCGCCTGGGCGCGGTGGCGGTGACGGTCAGCGTCGACTTCCGCAGCCGCGAGCTCGACTACATCATGCGCTTTTCCGGCAGCAAGATGTTCGTCTGCTGCGCGCAGTTTCGCGACTTCGATCACGCCGCGATGGCGGCGGAGCTCAAGCCGAAGCTGCCCGCGCTCGCGACCATCGGCATCATCCGCGGCGCACCGCGGGCGGGGATGGTGGGCCTCGACGACGTAGCGGCGGCAAGCGGCCCGCCGCCGGGTTTCGTGCCGGTCGCGATGGACGCCGACACCGTGATGCGGATGGCGTTCACGTCCGGCACCACTGGCAACCCGAAGGGCGTGATGCACAGCCACAACACCACGCTGGCGGCGGCGCGCATTCTCAACGGCGATGTCGGGCTCTCGGCCGACGACGTCATGTTGATCTGGCTGCCGCTCGGCCTCAACTGGGGCTATCTCACGCTGGTGCAGTCGATCCTTGCCGGCGCCAAGGCGGTGCTGCTCGATCGCTTCAGGGCGCCGGCGGCGCTCGACCTCATCGAGCGGGAGCGCGTCACCTACATCCCGACCGCGCCGGCGTCGCTCACGACGATCCTGCAGGAGCGCGATCTTGATCGGCGCGACCTGTCCAGCCTGCGCATCGTGGTGAGCGGCGGCGCCTCGGCGCCGGTCGAGACCATCCGCGCCTGGCGGCGCGCCGCGCCCGGCGCCCTGCTCGAGCTCTTGGGCATGCTGGAGACCGGATACCAGGCCTACACGCGCCCGGCCGACGACCCGGAACGAGTCGCGGGCTCGGTCGGGGTCCCGGCGAGCCACATGGGGCTGCGGCTTGTCGATCTGGAGGGACGCGACGTGGCCCCCGGCGAGGAGGGCGACATCTGCTGCGACGGGCCTTCGGTACATCTCGGCTATCACAACAACCCCGCCGCCAACGCCGAAGCCTTCCTTCCCGACGGCTGGTTCCGCAGCGGCGACCTCGGCGTGATCGACGCTGACGGACGGCTGCGCATCGTCGGCCGCCTCAAGGAGATGATCAACCGCGGCGGCAAGAAGTTCTTCCCGCGCGAGATCGAGGAGATCCTCTACGCCCATCCGCAGGTGCTGTACGCGGCGATCGTCGGGATTCCGGATGCGCGCCTGGGCGAGCGCAACTGCCTGTGCCTGGTGCCGCGCCCCGGCGAAGCGCCGACCCTGGAGAGCCTCGTCGCCTTTCTGGGCAACAGCGTCGCCACCTACAAGCTGCCGGAGCGGCTCGAGCTGTTCACGCAATTCCCGTTCACCCCGACCGGCAAGATCCAGCGCCACGCGCTCGTGCGCGATGTCGTGGCGCGGATGTCCGCCGCCGGCGGCTGAGTCAAAGATTTGGAGGATGCGACATGGATGAGCGCTATGCCCGCTTCTCACGGCTGCTGATCGATCGGCCGCATCCCAAAGTCCTGCGGCTGGTGATGAACCGGCCGGACAAGCTCAACGCCGCCGATAGCGAGATGCACGCCGACCTGACCGAGATCTGGCGGGTGATCGACGCCGATCCGAGCGTGAACGCGGTGCTGCTCACGGGCGCAGGCAAGGCCTTCTCCGCCGGCGGCGATCTCGACCTGGTGGACAAGATGATGACCGATTTCGACACCCGCATGCGCGTCTGGAAGGAAGCGCGCGAGATGGTCTACAACCTGATCAATTGCAGCAAGCCGGTAGTCTCGGCCATCAACGGCGCCGCGGTCGGCGCGGGGCTGGTGGTGGCGATCCTCGCCGACATTTCCATTGCGGCGAAATCCGCGCGGCTGATCGACGGGCATACCAAGCTCGGCGTCGCGGCCGGCGACCACGCGGCGATCATCTGGCCGCTGCTCTGCGGCATGGCCAAGGCCAAATACTATCTGCTGCTGTGCGAGCCCATCACCGGGGAGGAAGCCGAACGGATCGGCCTCGTCTCGCTGGCGGTGCCCGACGAGGAGCTGCAGGCGAGGGCGCTCGACGTCGCCAAGCGGCTGGCGGAGGGAGCGCCGAACGCGATCCGCTGGACCAAATACGCTCTCAACAACTGGCTGCGCGCGGCCGGGCCGATCTTCGATGCATCGCTCGGCCTCGAATTCCTCGGCTTTTCCGGACCGGAGCTGCCGGAGGGCGTCGCGGCGCTGCGCGAGAAGCGCGCGCCGAAATTCACCCGCGACGGCATCTAAATCGGGCCGGCCCTCGTGAACGGCGGCGATGGCCGCAAGAAGAAACCCGGAGGACATCAATGAAGATCGAGACCATCAAATCCGGCGCGCCGCGACCGCTGGCCAACTACAACGAATGCTTCAAGGTCGGGCCCTGGGTGTTCGCCGCGGGCCAGATCGCCAGCGACTACAAGACCGGCGTGGCGCCGGAGGCGCGCAAGAAGCCGGGATTTCCGTATTACGGCTGCGACATCAAGCTGCAGACGCACTACGTGCTCGGCAACCTCAAGAAGACCTTCGAGGCCGCCGGCAGCTCGCTCGATCACGTAATCAAGGCCCAGGTCTTCATGACCGACCTCGCCAACTTCAATGCCTTCGACGAGGTCTGGCGCGAATATTTCAAGGTGCCGCCGGCGCGCACCACGGTCGGCACCACCGGCCTCTTGGTGCCCGGAACATTGGTGGAGATCGACCTGATCGGCTACGCGCCGGGGCAGGGCATTGCCCACAAGGCGGTGCAGTCGGGCGTGCCGCGGCCGCTCGCGAACTACACCGAGGCCTTCACGGTCGGCAACCTGATCTTCGCGGCCGGGCAGCTGGCGAGCGACTTCAAGACCGGCATCCCGGCCGTGGCGCGCAAGGACCCGGCGTTCCCGTTCTACGGCTCGGACATCAAGAAGCAGGCCCGTTTCATTCTGGACAATCTCAAGCAGACCTTTGCGGCCGCCGGCGGCTCGCTCGACGACGTGCTCAAGGCCCAGGTGTTTCTCACCGACCTCAACGACTTCAACGCCCTCGACGAGGTCTGGAAGGAGTATTTCAAGGTGCCGCCGGCGCGCACGACCATCGGCACGTCCGGGCTGCTGGTCGCGGGCTCGCTGATCGAGATCGATCTGGTCGGCCAGATCAAAGGGGCGAAGCGGGAGGCGGTCACGTCGGGCAACCCCAAGCCGCTGGCCAACTACACCGAAGCGTTCCACACCGGCGACCTGGTGTTCGCGGCGGGACAACTCGCCTCGGACTTCGCCACCGGCGTGGCCCCGGAGGCCAAGGTCGATCCGGCATTTCCCTATTACGGCTCGCCGATCAAGAAGCAGACCCGCTACATCCTCAGCAACCTGAAGCGGACCTTCGAAGCGGCGGGGAGCTCGCTCGACCAGGTGGTGAAGGCGCAGGTGTTCCTGACCGATCTCAATGATTTTTGCGCCTTCGACGAGGTCTGGAAGGAGTTCTTCAAGAACCCGCCGCCGCGCAGCACCGTCGGCACGTCCGGCCTGCTGATCGACGGCTGCCGCATCGAGATCGATCTGATCGGGGTGGCGGGGTAGAGTGCGCCTCACCCGTTGCGATGCGCCGCGCCGGCGTCCACGGTCACGACCGTGCCGCTGACGTAGGACGCGCGCGGCGAGGCGAGGAACGTTACCACGTCGGCGACCTCGTCCGGCCGGCCCATGCGGCCGAACGGGAGATTGAGCTCGCGCTCGACGTCGCGCCAGCGCTCGGCCGAACCGAACTTGTTCTCGGCGATCTTGCGCAGCACGCTTTCGGCGCGATCGGTGGCGGTGTAGCCGGGATTGACCCCGACCACCCGCACGCCGAAATCCGGCGCCTGGCTGCCGACCGAGCAGCTGAACGCCATCAGCGCGGCATTGCCGGTCGATCCGATGATGTAGCGGGCGAACAGCCGTTCTCCGGCATAGCCGATGATGTTCACGATCACGCCGTCGCGCCGTTGCTTCATCGCGTGAAAGATCGACCGGCATAGATTGATGTAGCCGAACACCTTGAGGTCCCAGGAGCGGCGCCAGACCTGGTCGCTGGTATCATCGAGATCGCCGGCCGGATTCGACCCGGCATTGTTCACCAGGATGTCCACCCCGGCGCAGGCTTGCGCCAGTCGCTCCTGGTCCTCGACCCGGGAGAGATCGGCGCCGTGGAGGCGCACGTCGATGCCGGGCGCAGCCTGGCGGATGAGGTCGCGTGCCTGCTCGAGGGCGGGAGCGCCGCGCGCCGCGATGTCGAGGTGGCAGCCTTCGGCCGCCAGCGAGCGGGCGACCGCGAGACCAATCCCCTTGCTCGCCCCGGTGACGAGCGCGCGTTTGCCCTTCAACTTCAAGTCCATCGACGTCCTCCCTGGAGAGCGGCCGTTGCGGCGCTTCGTGCGCATCAAATCCTGCCGCGAGCGTTGAATGATCAATGGCTCCGCGCGCGCGTGGGGTATGCGTGAGTGGCGCGGGCGGCGCAAGCGGACGCTTGCCAATGCCGGGACTTCCCACCACGATGGCTCGGCAGCAATGGCGGGAACCGCCCGGGACCCGCGCGTGCGCGTCAAGTGGGAAATGTCGTGAGCGAGAGCGGAGATATCGTCACCGACACCGCGACGCGAATCTTCGCGGACCTTGCCGACCCGCAGACCGTCAACAGTGCCAAGGACGGCTACTGGAAGGCGCCGCTCTGGCAGGCGCTCGCCGACGCCGGGCTGACGCTGGCCTGGGTGCCGGAGGATCAAGGCGGCGCCGGCGCGTCGCTCGCCGACGGGTTCAAGGTTCTCGGTGTGGCGGGGCGGTTTGCGGCGCCGGTCCCGCTGGCCGAGACATTGCTCGCCGGGTGGCTCCTCTCGCGCGCTGGGATTTCCTCGCCCGCCGGCGCCATGACGGTCGCGCCGGCGCGCCAGGGCGACCGCATTGCGCTCAACTCCGACGGCACGTTGAGCGGGCGCGCCCGCGCGGTGCCGTTCGCCGACGGCGCGCAGCACCTCGCGGTGCTCGCGTCGAGCGCGGCCGGACCCTCGGTCGCGCTGGTCGAGACCGCGGCCTGCCGGCTGGCCCAAGGCGCGAGCCTCGCCGGCGACGCCGCCAACACCGTGACCTTCGATCGCGTCGCGCCGCTGCGCGCCGCGCCGGCGCCGGCCGGCTTCGATCAGGCCTCGCTGATGCTGATGGGCGCGGCGGTGCGCAGCGTCGAGACCGCGGGCGCGCTGGAGGTGATCCTCGAGCTCAGTGTGCGCTATGCCAACGAGCGGGTCGCCTTCGAACGGCCGATCGGCAAGTTCCAGGCGGTGCAGCACAACTTGGCGCGGCTCGCCGGCGAGGTGGCGGCGGCGATGACCGCGTCGGGCTCCGCCGCCGACGCGATCGCGCAGGCCGACGGCTTCGACGACGCGGTGTTCCTCGAGGTCGCCGCCGCCAAGATCCGCTCCGCCGAGGCGGCCGAGGAGGGCGCGGCGATCGCCCATCAGGTGCACGGCGCCATCGGCTTCACCCGCGAGCACGTCTTGCACCGCTTCACGCTGCGGCTGCTGGCCTGGCGCGACGACTTCGGCAACGAGAGCCAATGGGCGGCGGCGCTCGGCGACCGCGTGGCCGCTCGTGGCGCCGAGGAGTTCTGGCCGCTCGTCGCCTCGCGCTGAAAGACGTCACCGCAACGGATCATTCGACCATGACCGCAAACCTCCGCTTCGACCAGATCCGCCTGCCGCCGCAATGCGAGACGTTGCGGCGAGAGGTGCGCGCCTTCATCGCCGAGGAGGTGGCGGCCAGCACCTTCAACCCGGACCAGCCCGGGCATGGCGACTCGCACAATCGGGAACTGAGCCGCCGCATCGGCGCGCGCGGCTGGATCGGCATGACCTGGCCGAAGAAATACGGCGGCCACGAGCGCAGCTTCCTCGACCGCTATGTCGTCACCGAGGAGTTCCGCGTAGTCAATGCGCCGGTGCGCCTGCACTTCGTGGCCGACCGCCAGAGCGGGCCGATCATCCTCAAATACGCGCCCGAGCACATCAAGATGGACATCCTGCCGCGCATCTGCCGCGGCGAAGTTTGCTTCGTCATCGGCATGAGCGAGCCGAACTCGGGCTCCGACCTGTTCGCGGCGAAGACCAAGGCGACCAGGACCGACGGCGGCTGGTTGATCAACGGCAGCAAGATCTGGACCAGCAATGCGCATGTCGCCGACTACATGCTCGGCCTGTTCCGCACCTCGCCGCCGGCGAAGGACAACCGCCGCCACGGGCTCACCCAGTTCCTCGTCGACATGCGAACGCCCGGCATCAAGGTCAACCCGATCTACCAGCTCACCGGCCAGCACGATTTCAACGAAGTCGTGTTTGAGGACGCGTTCATGCCGGACGACCACGTGCTGGGCGAGATCGACGGCGCCTGGAAGCAGGCGACCAGCGAGCTCGCCTACGAGCGCAGCGGCCCGGAGCGGTTCCTGGAGACGTTCTACGTGCTGCTCGAGCTCATCCGCGCGCTCGGGCCGAAGCCGGACCGGCGCAGCGCCGAGGGGCTCGGCCGCCTGGTGGCGCAGCTGCATACGCTGCGGCGCATGTCGGTGTCGGTCAACGGCATGCTGCAGGCGGGGCTGGAGCCGGTGGTCGAGGGCTCGATCGTCAAGGACCTCGGCACGGTGTGGGAGCAGAAGCTGCCCGCGCGCGTGCGCGAGCTTGCCGCGTTCCTCGAGCCGGAGGCGACCAACCGCACGAGCCTGGAGGAGCAGATCGCGTTCGCCACCATGATCGCGCCCAAGCTCACGATCCAGGGCGGCACCACGGAGATCCTGCGCGGCATCATCGCCCGCGGGCTGGGCTTGCGGTGAAATCGAGGTGAGTCGCCTTGGTGCCAGCGTCGCATATGCTTGTGCGCCTCATAGTAGCTTTCCCAATAGGTCAATCGCCGGGCCAGTAAGTAGTGGCGCGGCGGCTGCGATCGATGCGAGAACGGACATCGGCGCGAACTCGAGATGATTCCTCTGCCGCCAGTCGTGACCGTTCGCTCGCTCATGGGTCGCGGCTTCGG
>JBEVIH010000009.1:0-50106 GCA_040510815.1 Xanthobacteraceae bacterium
CCTATCAGGATCTGCTGCGGCCCGAGTGGAAGGGCAAGCTCGGTATCGAGGCGGAGGACTTCGACTGGTTCGCCCAGGTGGTCATGGAGCTGGGCGAGGCGCAGGGGCTGCGGCTGTTCCGCGACATCGTCGCGACCAACGGCATCTCGGTGCGCAAGGGCCACACGCTGCTGAACAACCTGGTGGCGGCGGGCGAGGTCCCGCTCGCGCTCACCATCTACATTTCCGCCGCCGAGCAGACCAAGCGCAAAGGTGCGCCGCTCGACTGGTTCGTGGTTCCGCCGGCGATCGCTCGCGCCAATGCCGAAGGGCTGGCGCGCAATGCGCCGCATCCGCACGCGGCGGTGTTGTTCTTCGATTTCCTGATCGGCGAGGCGCAGTCGATCCTCGCCGCCCGTCAATTCGTGCCGGCGAGCCGGAAGGTCGAGAGCCCGCTCAACAGCATCCCGGTCTCACTCATCGATTCGGCCCTGATCCTGGATCAGGCCCGCAAGTGGCAGGACCTGTTTCAGCGGACGGTCATCAGTCCGCCGCGGTGACTTGAAGCAGGTCAGGAGGTCGGGCGCAGGGCGAAGCGCCCTGACTCCAGATCGCCGACTCCCGACCCCGGCAATCAGCGGCTTTCCATCGCCGCCTTCTGCTGCTCCGGCCGCAGGATCAGCTTCTGCGATTGGGCGGGCGAGTTGTGTTGGTGCGATATCTTTCCCCGCCGGGTGCCGAGTATACAAATGCCGCCGCTTGCAAGACAATCGGATGGCGGAGACGCTGACCTCGCCGGCAGCGAAAGAATCAGGAGAACAAGAAATGCGCTACATCGATGCGTTCAATCATTTCTTTCCCAAGCGCATCTACGAATTGATGCTGGCGTCGCCGGCCGGGCAGAAGGACCTCGGCAAGAGGATGCGGGGAATTCCGGCGCTCTACGACATCGACGAGCGGCTGCGCGTGGTCGATTCCTTTCCCGACTACAGCCAGGTCATGTGCCTCGGCATGCCGGCGATCGATCGGCTGGCGGGGCCGGAGCATTCGCCCGAATGGGCGCGGCTGGGCAATGACGGCTTGGCCGAGATGGTGGCGAAGTATCCCGACCGTTTCGTCGGCTACGCCGCCTCGTTGCCGATGAACGCCCCGGCGGCGGCGGCGAAGGAAGCCGAGCGCGTGCTTTCGAACGGCGCCAACGCCATCCAGCTGCACACCAACGTGGACGGCGCGCCGATCGATCAGGATCACTTCCTGCCGATCTACGAGATCATCGAACGGTCGGGCAAGCCGATCCTGCTGCATCCGATCCGTACCCGCGAAATGGCCGACTACCGCACCGAGACCAAGTCGAAATACGAAATCTGCAGTGTGATCGGCTGGCCGTTCGAGACCGGCGCCGCGCTCGCGCGCCTGGTGTTCTCCGGCATCATGGACCGGTTTCCGAACCTGAAGGTGATCTCGCATCACCTCGGCGGCATCATTCCGTATTTCGAAGGCCGCGTCGCGCACAGCTGGGATCAGTTGGGTGTGCGCACGTCGGACGAGGACTATTCGCTGCTGTTGAAGAAGCTCAAGAAGCGGCCGTTCGACTATTTCAAGAGCTTCTACGGCGACACGGCGCTTGCCGGCGCGCGCGCGCCGACCATCTGCGGCATCTCGTTCTTCGGCGCCGACCACGTGCTGTTCGCCTCCGACTGTCCTTTCGACAAGGAAAAGGGCAGGGGCTACATCCGCGCCACCATCGAGGTGATGGAATCGCTCGATCTGCCGAAGGCGGACATGGAAAAGATCTGCCACAAGAACGCGGAGGCGATGTTCGGGCTGCGCAAGCGCTGAATGACCGGACGACGGGAGCGGCTGCGGGGTCGCTGCATGACGGTGGACGCGCGTCGCTCCCGCGGCGTGGAAACAATCCGTTCGCTTGGACGTTGGAGAGGCGCCGCATCCGCCTCAGGCCTCGGAGGGCCGCCGTGCTGCAGATCTATTCCGCCGACCGGAGCAAGCTGAAACCGCTTTCCGGCCCCTACGATTCCGCCGCGCTCGCGGCCGCCTACTGGGTGGACGTTTACGACCCCACACCCGAGGAGCAGCGCGCCGTCGAGCAGGCGCTCGACATCCGGCTGCAGGTGCCGGAGGAGCCCGAAACGTTCCAGGTCTCGACCCCACTGCGGTCATCGGACGGCCAGACGACCTTGACGGCGTTGCTGCTCACCGGGCTCGACGCCCACGATCCGGCGCTGGTCACCGTCGCCTTCATCCGCAGCAAGGGGCCGCTCGTCACCGTCACCAAGGGCGGTCCCGGCGGCCTGCGCTGGTTGCTCGAGCAATGCGACGACTATGTCCCGCCGGGATCGGCCGACGCGTTCCCGGTCCTGCTCGACCTGGTCATCGAGCACGCCACCGACGTTCTCGATCACGTGGCGGGCGAGCTCGACCGCCTCAACCGCACGCTGTTTCAGCATCATACAACGCCGCGGCAGCGTCGGCGCGCGGAAGGCTCGCCGCGGCGGCGCAACCTTCAGCTCGAGCGCATCCTGACTGGGCTCGGCTATTGGCGCGAGGTGCTGGTCAAGCTCCGCCGCAGCGTGCTGAGCTTCCGCCGAGTGGTGGCATTGCTGCGGGAACGGGACGGCAAGGGTGGCCTCGCCGACAAGCTCGCATCGTTCGAGCGCGAACTGGCGTCGCTCGAGCTGGCGGAGGAGGACTTGTCGGCGACGACCTCGTTCATGCTCGACGGCGCCGTCGGATTCATCGGCATCCTGCAGAGCCGGAGCATCAACATCATGACGATCGTCGGGGTCGTGCTGACGCCGCCGGTGCTGGTCGCGAGCATCTACGGCATGAACTTCAAGGCCATGCCGGAGCTGCAATGGGCGTGGGGCTATCCCTGGGCGCTGCTGCTGATGGCACTGTCGGGTGTCGGGATGTTCCTGCTGGTGCGTGCGCGCGGATGGCTCTGAGCGCCGATGCCGCCAAGCCATTGAACCGCCCGTTTCGGCCGGATACCCTGATGTGGGCACCGGGAGGAAGTATGTTCGCGCGTTGGGCCGCGGCGCCATTGATCGCCGCCCTGTTGGCGGTGCCGGCGCACGCCGACCCGGTTGCCGAGTTCTACAAGGGCAAGCAGATCAACCTGATCGTCGGCTTCGGGCCGGGCGGCGGCTACGACATCTATGCCCGCGTGTTGGCCCGCCATCTCGGCAGGTTCATCCCCGGCCATCCCAACATCGTCGTGCAGGCCATGCCGGGAGCCGGCAGCCTGCGCGCCGCCAACTACCTCTACAATATTGCGCCGAAGGACGGCACCGCGATCGGCACCTTCGCGCGCAATATGCCGCTGCTCGGCATCCTCGGCAGCAATCCGAACGTCCAGTTCAATGCGCACAGGTTCACTTGGCTCGGCTCCTCCTCGAGCTTCGCCAACGACGCCTATATCCTGATCGTGCGTTCCGACGCGCCGGTGAAGTCGATCGACGAGGCGCGCCGCACCGACCTGCCGGCACTGGTGCTCGGCGGCACCGCCGAAGGCGCCACCGGCAACGACGTCCCGGTGATCCTGCGCGACACCATCGGCCTGCACGTCAAGCAGGTGGTGGGCTACCCCGACAGCGGCGCGATCTTTCTCGCCATCGAGCGCGGCGAGGTCATCGGGCGCACCGTCGATCTCTCCTCGGTCAAGGCGGTGAAGCCGGAATGGCTCAAGCCGAACAGCGGCTACCGGGTGCTGGTGCAGTTCGCCCGCGCCACCCGGCATCCGGACTTTCCGGACGTGCCGACCGCGCGCGAGCTCGCCAAGAACGAGGGAGCACGGGCGCTGATCGAGCTGGCGGAGCTGCCCTATGCGCTGTCGCGACCGTTCGCGGCGCCGCCGGACGTGCCGGCGGAGCGCGCCAAGGCGTTGCAGGCGGCGTTTCTCGCCGCGCATCGCGATGCAGGCTACCTGGAGGATGCCGCCAAGCTCCGCATCGACGTGAGCCCGATCGGCGGCGACGAGGTGCTGGCGGCGATCGATCGGATCGCCGGCGCGCCGTTCGAGCTGCTCGACTATCTGCGCAAGCTGCTCGCCGACACCAAGGGGGGATGAACCCCCCTTCAACCTACTGCGGCTCGATCTTGGCGGCGCGCGCGACCTCCGCCCATTTCCGCATCTCTTCCTTGATATGGGCGGCGAACTCGGCCGGCGTATTGCCGACCGGATCGGCGCCGTCGGCGGCGAGACGCTCCTTCATCTCGGCGCTGCGCACCGCCTTGGCGGTCTCGGCGTGCAGCCTTGTGATGATCGGCGCCGGGGTGCCGGCTGGAGCCAGCAGCCCGTACCATTGCAGCGCTTCGTAGTTCGCAACCCCGGCTTCCACGACGGTCGGGACGTCCGGCAGGCTCTCGACGCGCTTGAGGCCGGTCACCGCCAGGCCCCGCACCGTGCCGGCGTCGACCTGCGGCTTGGTCGTCAAGACGCCGGCGATCAAGATGCCGACCTGCCCCGCCACCAGGTCGTTGAGGGCGGGGCCGACGCCGCGGTAGGGAATATGTCGAATCTCGATCCCCGTCATGGTCTTCAACAGCTCCATGGACAGATGCGGATTGGTGCCCATGCCGGCGGAAGCATAGGTGAGCTGATCGGGCTTCTGCTTGGCGAGTGCGATCAGCTCGGCGAGCGAGCGTGCCGGCACCGAGGGGTGGACCACCAGCACGCTGGGCAGCGACACCACCAGCGAGATCGGCGCGAAGTCCCGCTCCGCATCGTACAGCACCTTCTTGTAGGTGAGCTGATTGATGCTGAGCGTGCTCGCGGTCATCAGCAAGGTGTAGCCGTCGGGCGCCGAGCGAGCTGCCGCCTCGATGCCGATCATGTTGCCGGCGCCGGGACGGTTGTCGATGAAGAATTGCTGGCCCATGGCCTGGGAGAGATGCTGCGCCAGCACCCGCGCCGCGATGTCGGTGCCGCCGCCGGGGGCGGAAGGAACGATGATCTTGACCGGCTTCGAGGGATAGTCCGATTGCGCGCCGGCCGGGCTCGCCAGCAGGCAAAGGCCGATCAGCGCAGACGACCAAGCGCGTGGCATCGAGGTGTCCTCCCTGGGCATTGTCTTCGGCCGTGCCGACCGCGTGCCGCACGTGACTTTCGTGGCTTACACCATCACACTAGGCTCGACGAGAGCTTCTGTGCCGCACGGCCGACCGGATCAGGAACCGAACAAGCGAGAGACCCATGAAACGCAGCACCGACCGGATTCTCACCACCCATGTCGGCAGCCTGCCGCGGCCGCCCGATCTGCTCGACGCGGTGGAGGCCCGGGAGCAGGGCAAGCCGGTCGACGACAAGGCGCATGCCGCGCGACTGCGCGGCGCCGTCGGCGAGATCGTCCGCAAGCAGATCGAGCTCGGCATCGACATCATCGACGACGGCGAGTTCGGCAAGCCGAGCTTCGTCTCCTATGTCAACGAGCGGCTCGGCGGCTTCGAGGTCGACAATGCGGTGCCGCGGCGAAGCTCATGGGCGGGCTCGCGCGAGGCCAGATCGTTTCCGGAATTCTACGCCGCAGCGAACGTGTCGGCGGCGCAGAATCGCAAGGTCTGCACCGCGCCGATCAGTTACCGCGGCATGGGCCAATTGCAGCGCGACATCGACAATCTCAAGGCCGCGCTCGACGGCGCCAAGGCCGAAGAGGTGTTCATGCCGGCGATCTCGCCGACCAGCGCGTCGGATTGGCAGCGCAACGCCTACTACAAGACCGAAGAGGAGTACCTGTTCGCCATCGCCGACGCGCTGCGCGAGGAATACGAGGCGATCGTGAAGGCGGGCTTCCTGGTGCAGATCGACGATCCGCATCTGGTGACGTACTGGATCAAGGAGCCCGACCTCACCTTGGCGCAATGCCGAAAATGGGCCGAGGTGAGGGTCGAAGCGCTCAACCACGCGCTGCGCAACATCCCGCCGGAGAAGATTCGCCACCACACCTGCTACGGCATCAACATGGGGCCGCGCATCCACGACCTCGAACTCAAGGACATCGTCGACATTATTCTCAAGATCCGCGCCGGCGCCTATTCGTTCGAGGCCGCCAATCCGCGGCACGAGCACGAATGGAAGGTGTGGGAGACCGCCAAGCTGCCGGAGGGCAAGGTTCTGATCCCCGGCGTGATCAGTCACTCGACCGTGCTAGTCGAGCATCCGGAGCTGGTGGCCGAGCGCATCGGCCGCTACGCCAAGGTGGTGGGGCGCGAGAACGTCATCGCCGGCGCCGACTGCGGCTTTGCGACCTTCGCCGGGTCGAAGGAAGTCCACCCGAGCATCGTGTGGGCGAAGTTCAAGTCGCTCGCCGACGGCGCCAAGATCGCCAGCAAGCAGCTGTGGGGGAGATAGCGGTAGGGTGGGCAAAGGCGCGCGCCAGGAATTCAACTCTCGCCACGCGCGGAAGCGCAGCGCCGTGCCCGCCGAAAATCCTGTCCTGAGTCGCGCGCGTGCCTACCAAACGAAAGAAGACGGTGGGCACGGCGCGCAAATGCGCGCCTTTGCCCACCCTACGTCACGCGTTACCGGCTCGCGAGCTGGCCCTGCAGCAGCGGCGTGATCCGCCGCGCCGCCACCCGGCGGTTCTCGCGGCTCGGCCCGTCGACCGGCACCTTGAGATGCTGCTCGCCGTAACCTTGCGTCACCAGATTTTCAGGCGGGATCTGGAACACGTCGGTGAGAATGACGGCGACCGACTCGGCGCGCCGGTCCGACAGCGAGAGGTTGTCGACGTCGTTGCCCACCGCGTCGGTGTGGCCTTCGAGCAGGATCATCTCATTCGGATTGCGTGCCAGGATGCGGCCCATCGCCTCCGCGATCGCCTGCAGCTGCGGATATTGCTCGGGCGTGACCTCCCATGAGCCGCTGTCGAAAGTGATGGCGTCGATGTCGATGCGCCGCATGCGGTCGCGCAAGGCGACGTTGTAGCGGATCTCGTCGAGCGAGTAGGGACGCTCGATCTCGACCACCGGCGGCGCTTCCAGCGTCTCGTACAGCAGCGCCGGGGGCGCGGCGCTGACGTTGACGATGTAACTCTCGCGCGGGATGGTGATGACCGGCGCGGCGAGGCCGAGAATGACGCCGGCGGCGAATCCCGCGCCCATCGCGGCGCCCACGCCGACGCGCGGCCGATTGTCGATCAGCACGAACTCGCGTCCGTCCGGACCGCGCCGCATGCGACGCAGGAGGCGGCCGCTGCTGTCGGTGACGGTGATGATCTGATATCCGCCGGGACGCGCGATATAGGCGTATTGCTCCGGCCCGCGATGCTCGATGCGCGGCTGCCCACCCCAGCTGCGGAAGCGCTGCGTCTCGTCGTGGCGAATGAAGGCGCGGCCGTTCTCGCGCACGATGACGCGGTTGCCGGGTTCCTGGATGATGACGGTCTTGCCCTCCACGTGCTCACGCCGCTGCGAGCGCAGGCCGTCAACGGTGCCGATCCCCTGCGGCTGCAGGATCTGCTTCTGCTGCAGCGCCTGTTGGCCCTGCGGCGCGCCGCCGAACTGGCCCGGCTGACCCGGCAGCGGCTGCACGTTCTGAGGCCCGGGAGGCGGTCCCTTCGGCAGCCCCGCCGCCGACGGCTGCAGGTTTTGCTGCCGGCCTTGCGGCGGCACGTTCTGCAGTCCCTGCGCTCCGGCCGGCGGTCCCTTCGGAAGGCCGGCGGCGCCTGCCGGCGGCTGCAGGTTTTGTTGCTGCCCTTGCGGCGGCACGTTCTGCAGTCCCTGCGCTCCCGCCGGCGGTCCCTTCGGCAAACCCGCGGCCCCAGTCGGGGGTTGCAGATTCTGCTGGATCCTCGGCGGCACGGTTCCTTGCATTCCGGCCGGCGGTCCCTTCGGAAGGCCGGCGGCGCCGGCCGGCGGTTGCAGGTTTTGCTGGCCCTGCGGCGGCTGCACGTTCTGCAGTCCCTGCGCACCGGCCGGTGGTCCCTTCGGCAGGCCGGCATTCCCTGGCGGCGGCAGAATCTGTTGCTGCGGCAGCGCTTGCGGTTGACCTGGCGGCGGCCCGGGCGGCTGCGCCTGCGGCGGCGCGCCTTTCGCCGGCGGAACACCCTTCTGAAGCTGCTTGGCCTTCTCTTTCTCTTTCTCTCTCGGATCGACCGGTGCGGCCTGGGCGACAACGATCGTCCCTTCCGTCGACGAGACCGACAAGGGCGACGCCGCGCTCCACTGTGGGATCGCCAGCGCCGGCAGTAGCATGGTGCCGGCAAGCAAGGCGTATCGCGTCTTCTTCATTTTGGTTTCTTTGAACGGGCTCGACAAAGTTCCCTCCTCATCGTTTCGATGTCCGCCGCACGAATCGCGCAAGCCCTAACCGGCTATTGCGGCTGGACTTTGATGCGCGGGCGCGCCGTCCGATGAAGGACTGTTCAGGATTGCTGCAGATTGGTTCCCCAGCGCCGGTGCAGGAACCGTTCCCAGGGCGAGAACAGGACGCGGTCGGCGACGAGGCCGATGACGACGATCACCAGCATGACGCCGATCACCTGCTCCATCGCGTTGAGCTCGCGGCCATAGTGCAGCAGATGGCCGAGCCCGAAGCCGGTCAGGATGGTGACGTAGATCTCCGCCGCCATCAGCGAGCGCCAGGCGAAGGCCCAGCCCTGCTTCATGCCGCTGACCAGGAACGGCAGCGACGCCGGCAGGATCACCCGCGTCCATTGATGGAATCCCTCCGAGCCCATGGTGCGGGCGGCGCGCGAGAAGATCGGCGGGATCGAGCGCGCGCCATGGTCGGTGGCGATGATGACCGACCAGACCGTGCCCATGATGACGACGAACAGCATGGCGGTCTCAGTCTGGCCGAACCAGATCAGCGCGAGCGGGACCCAACAGACGCTCGGCAGCGTCTGGAACCCGAGCGCGAGCGAGCCGACGGTGTCCTCGAGCAGCTGCGACCTGCTGGCGAGCAGGCCGATCGGCAGCCCGATCGCGACCCCGATCAGATATCCGACCAAGAGCCGCCGCACGGTCACGACGGTGGCTTCGAGCAGGCTGCCGTCGAGGGTCGAGCTCCACAGATAATCGGCCACGCTCGCCGGCGACGGCAGGATCACCGGCGACCAGCGGCCGCTGGCGACCGCGAGCCACCAGATGATGACGATCGAGCCGAAAAACAGAACGATATGAGTGGCGCGCTTCATCGCGAGGCCGCGCCCGCCTCTTTCAGCGCCGCGGCGGTCTGCGCGGCAAGCTCGGCCAGCGCCGGGCTGTTGATGTCGCGCGGACGCGGCAGCGAGATCTTGAACTCGCGGCCGATGTGCCCAGGCCGCGGCGACATCAGCAGCACGCGGTCGCCGAGGCAGACCGCTTCGCGGACGTCGTGGGTGACGAACACGATGGTCTTGCCGCTCTCGGACCAGATGCGCTGGATGTCGCCGTAGAGCTGGTCGCGCGTCATGGCGTCGAGCGCCGCGAAGGGTTCGTCCATCAGCAGCACCTGCGGATCGGGCGCCAGCACCCGCGCCAAGGCGACGCGCTGCTTCATGCCGCCGGACAATTCGTGGATGTTGGCATAGGCGAATTCATCGAGGCCGACCAGGGCGAGATGCTCCCAGGCGATCTCGCGGCGCTCGCGATTGCTGAGATCGTGGCGCAGCTTGAGGCCGAACATCACGTTGCCGAACGCCGTGAGCCACGGAAACAAGGCGGGCTCCTGGAACATGACCAGGCGTTGGCGTCCCGGTCCGACCACCGGCTCGCCGTCGGCGAGCACGCGGCCGGCATCGGCTTTGGTCAGGCCGGCCATGATGTCGAGCAGCGTGGACTTGCCGCAGCCGCTGGCTCCGACCAGACAGACGAACTCGCCGTTGCCGATCTCGAGCGAGATGTCGTCGAGCGCGTGCACGTTGGCGGCGCCGGTGCGATACCACTTGGTGATGCCCTCGACCACGAGCTTGGCCGCCCGCGAGCGCGAGCGCGGCTGCGCGGGCGGCTGGGGGCGGGCAGGCGCGAGCGGAAGACGCATCATGGCGTCTCGATCAAGCGCGACAGATCGGGTGGGTTGCGCAGGAAGCCGATCTTCTTGGCGCCGGCCACGAAGCGCTCGAAGGCCGCCGGCGAGGTATCGGCGGTGATCGTCAAGCGCGGCCAGGCGCGGGCGACCAATTCGGCCGGCAGGTCGGCGCGAAACGTCGTGCGCAGCTCGCCGCGCGCCAGATGTTGCGCCTGCTCGGGATTTTTCACGATCCAGTCGGTCAGCTCCCGATGCGCCGTTACGAAGCGGCGCACCAGATCGCGGCGTTCCGCGAGAAATTTGGCGCGCGCGACCAGGACCGTCGTCACCGCGTCCTTCTCCTCGAGGAGGACCTTGCCGCCGCCGTCCATTTCGAGCCGCGACACCCACGGCTCCACGGTCCAGACCGCGTCGAGTCCCTTGCGCAGGAACAGCGTGAGCTGGTCCGGATTGGCGGTCGGCAACACCTGCGCCTCGCCGCCGGTCTGCGTGATCCGCAAGCCGCCGTCGACGAGCCAGGCACGGGCCGCGACGTCCTGCGTGTTGCCGAACTGCGGCGTTCCGATCCGCTTGCCGCGAAAGTCGGAGGCCTTGGCGAGATCGCTGTCCTTCTGCACCACCAGCGCCGAGCCGCCGTTCACGGCGCCGGCGACCACGCGCACCTCATCGCCGAGCGAACGCACATAGGCGTTGAGCGCCGGGTTGGGACCGACATAGGTGAGATCGATGCTGCCGGCGAAGATCGCCTCCATCGCGCTCGGGCCGGCATTGTAGGCGTACCATTCGAGCCTGACCGCGGGCCCCAGGCGTTCGGCGAACCAGTGCTTGCCCTGCCGCTCCATTTGGCGCGCCACCAGCGCCTGGACGTGGGTGATGTTGGGAAAATGTCCGACCCGCAGCGTCTCTTTCGCGTGCGCGCCGGTCGCCGCCACGATGGCGAGCAGCGCGATGGCGAGCAGGCCGCGCCCTGCGCCCGGCCGTCGCCCTGGGGCGGGCCCGCACACGGACTGCGTTGTCATGGTTGCCACCTCGTATGCATTCGATCGCAAAATCGCAGCCGTTATCGATGGCATTGTGACGCAGGCGCTACACGGCCATTTCAAACCGGGCCGGGCGGTTTGGTCGCCGTGCTCGCCGGATACCGCCGGCTGCCGGAATTGACATCATTAGTAAATTCGTGTGCGAGAACTTGGTTGCGTAGAATTTTATCCGCCGTGCGGCAAGCAAACCGGTCCCGGGAGGAAACACAGTGATACCAGGCCGATCGCCGACCTCCCGCCGGCGCCTGCTCGTCGCAATGGCGGTGAGCGCCAGCGTTATGACCATGCTCCCGGGCGCGGCGCCGGCGCAAGGCCCAACCTACCCCAGCCGTCCGATCACGCTGGTGGTCGGACTGGCGGCGGGGTCGGGCCAGGACACCGCGGCACGCACCGTCAGCCGGCGGGCGAGCGAGCTCATCGGCGCCCAGTTCGTGGTCGAGAACAAGCCGGGCGGCGGCACCATGACCGCCTCATTGGCGGTCGCCAAGGCGCCGCCCGATGGCTACACGCTGTTGCAGAACGGCGTCGCGCTCTCGGTCAATCCGAGCCTCTACAAGCAGGTGCCCTACGACGCCGCGCAGGATTTCGCGCCGGTGGCGTTCCTGGTCAACGCGCCGATGATCCTGGTGGTCAATCCGGCGCTCGGCGTCGCGACGCTCGGCGAATTTCTTGCCAAGTACAGGAACGCGGATCACCTGACCTACGCGCATCCCGGCGCCGGCACGATGCCGCATCTCGCCGCCGAGCTGTTTCGGGTGCGCAGCGGCATCAAGCTGCGCGCGGTGCCCTACCGCGGCGGCGCGCCTGCGCTGACCGACGTGATCGCCGGTCACGTGCACATGACCATGGTCACGCCGCTGGCGAAGCCGAACATCGGGGCCGGCAAGGTGCGGGCGCTGGCGGTGGGGTCGGCGGAGCGGCTCGACGTGCTGCCGCAGCTTCCAACGTTTGCGCAGGCGGGCTTGCCGCTGCCGGAGGCGAATGCCGGCGCCTGGTTCGGCATTCTGGCGCCCAAAGGCACGCCCGCCGATGTCGTCCGCAGGCTCAACACGGCGTTCAACGCCGCCTTGCGCGATGACGGCGTGCGCGACGACCTCAAGGGGCTGGGCTTCGTCCCCAGGACGATGACGCCGGAGGAATTCGCCGGCTTTTTGCAGGACGACATGAAGAAATGGCCGGCGATCGTCGCTGCCACCGGATTGAGCGGGAGCAGCGAATAGCGAGTAGGGTGGCAAGGCGCGAAACCAACACTCAATCTCGCCGCGCGAACAGCGCAGCGCCGTGCCCACGGTCGGACTATTCGCTACTCGCCATTTCCCTCAGCGCTGGCCGAACGGAAACGGCGGCGTCGCCGTCGGTGCCGGCGCCGCAGGGCGACGCGGCGGCGGGACGCTGCCAACCCCGCGCAGGGCTCCCAAGAGCTCCGCGGTCGGCCAGCCATCGGCCGGCATATTGAGCTTGATCTGCATTTCCCTGATCGCGACGCGGCTCTTCAAGCCGAGCACGCCGTCGATGCGGCCTACGTCATAGCCGCGCTTCTGCAAGAGTTCTTGCAGCTCGCGGGTTTCCTCGAAGGTAATCTTCGGAATGTTGGGGCCGCCCTTGTTCATGACCGGCGCGCCATCGAGGCGGGTGGCGTAATAACCGGCGGTCAGCGAATAATTGAGCGACTGGTTCCATTTGAGATAGGCCTGGAAATTGTCGTAGGCCAGGAATGACGGTCCGAACCGGCCGAGCGGCAGCACCACCGAGGTCGGCATGTTGTCGTTTGGCAGCGGCTTGCCGTTGGCGTAGGTGACGCCCCAGCTCGCCCATTTCGAGCGCGGATGCTGCACCGAAAGGTCGGCTTCCTTCCAGGGCAGATTTGAGGGGACGCGGATTTCCTGCAGCCACGGCTCGCCGCGCTTCCAGCCGAGATGGACGAGATAC
Organism: Xanthobacteraceae bacterium; assembly: GCA_040510815.1. Classification (GTDB taxonomy): domain Bacteria; phylum Pseudomonadota; class Alphaproteobacteria; order Rhizobiales; family Xanthobacteraceae; genus VAZQ01. Next base: position 12,916 of record JBEVIH010000009.1, read on the forward strand.
TTTCCGGTCGAGCCGACCACGTCCGCCGCGCTCTTGATCAGGTTGCGCTTGCCGTCGCCGTCGTAGTCGATGGCGTGCGCCATGTATTCCGACGGCATCATCTGGGTCTGGCCGAGTTCGCCGGCCCAGGAGCCGATCATCTCCTCCGCGCGCAGGTCGCCGCGCTCGATCAGGCGCAGCGCGTCGAACAGATGGCCGCGGAACATCTCCGAGCGGCGGCAGTCATAGGCCAGCGTCGCCAGCGACTTGATCGCGTGGTCCTTGCCCTGGCCGCTGCCGAAGTCGCTTTCCAGTCCCCAGAAGGCGGTGATGACGGAGGGCGGCACGCCGAAATCCTTCATCTCCCGCTCGAACAGCGCCTGATGCTTCTTGATCTGGTTGGCGCCGTTCGGCAGCCGGCCGCCGGCCAGCATCTTGTCGGAAATCTCGAGGAAGTTCTGGGCGAAGAATTTCTGCCCGCGGTCGATATTGATGATGCGCTGGTCGAGCACCAGGTAGGGCGACGCAGCAGCGATGGCGGCTTGCGATATGCCCTGCGCCGCCGCTTCCTTCTTGAAGCTGGCGAGCCAGGGCTCGAAGGCCCCGGTGTTGCGACAATTCGCCTGGCCGAATGCCGCCGTCGGCACCCCTGCCAGCAGCATCGTCAAGACAGCCCAAGCTGCTCGCATCGCCTGCATCCTCGTTGTCCGCATTTGCCCCGCCCACGTCTTGCCGTGCCGTCCGGTCGGCCCACCGCGCCTGCGCTCCGGCGCTTCTTGCCCGTGGAACGGCAACTCGCCTATCCTGAGCGAGGTCGTCCGGCCGCCTGGTCGCGACCCTGCACTAGGACGGGAAATCCCGCGCATTCGTCAAAGACGACGAATTTTCGACAACATCATGACGCCGCGGCCGGAACGGCTCGGACCATGTTGGGAGAATGACCATGCGAACTGGCGTCCTGACGGCCCTGATGATCGGAGCGGCCCTCTTGTTCAGCGCTGCTGCCCACGCCCAGCAGCAGCCGCCGCCGGCGCCGGCCGCGCCATCGGCTCCGCCGGATTACGGACCCCCGATCACCAATGAGCAGGCCAAGGCGGTCGCCGCCGCCGCCTTCGGCGAGGCCAAGAAGAACAACTGGCGCATGGCCTTCACGATCGTCGGGCCGACCGGCGAGCTGGTCTATTTCGAGAAGGTGGACGGCACCCAGCACGCCTCGATCGACATCTCGCGCGCCAAGGCGCGCACGGCGGTGTTCTACCGCCGTCCCAGCAAGGCGTTCGCCGATCAATATGCCGCGGGCAACACCGCGTTCACGACCTTCCCCGAGCAGCCGGTGGCGTCGGAGGGCGGGGTTCTGATCATCGCCAACGGCAAGATCATCGGCGCGATCGGCGCCAGCGGCGGCACCGGCCAGCAGGACGGCGTGGCGGCGATGGCCGGCGCCGGCGCGGTGAAATGATCGGCAGCGGACACAGGCCGTTCCGCCGACGAATCGTCGAGCGCGGTACGTCGGTCGGGTGAAGATTCAAATTGAGGATATCAGCGGCGGCCGCTTGGGCCGGCGCCACTTGGGCCTGCTAAGCTCATGGCAGGTCTCGCTTTTTTCACGCGGACCGCGCGGCCCGCGGCAGCCGACATAAAATATTCGCGAGTAGCAACTTCGCTCCGAGCGCTTACGTATAATAAAGGAACCATCGACCGCCCCAATCGGTTTCACGTTCCTCATAGTGTCTCAATTTCACCAACCCGGGACAGGGCATGCCGCCCGCGACCTCCTCATCAGTGCTTCGTCGCGTCCGTGACGAAGACCACATCGCGACACCTCGAAGCGCTGCGCCGACCGAGCCCCGGCTTGCTTGGCGGGAAGCGTTCTTGAGCGTGCGGGCGGAAACCGAGCGGCGCGCCGCCCCGCTCAGCGCCGAGGATCAGGTCGTGCAATCGATGCCCGATGCCAGCCCGACCAAATGGCACCGTGCCCATACCACCTGGTTCTTCGAGCAGTTCCTGCTGGTGCCGCATCTCGCCGGCTACCGCGTGTTCGACGAGCGCTTCAGCTACTTGTTCAATTCCTATTACGTCGCCGCCGGACCGCGCCATGCGCGTCCGCAGCGCGGGCTGGTGACGCGGCCGAACAGCGAGGAGGTGGGGGCCTTCCGCACCTATGTCGATGCGGCGGTCGAACGGTTGATCGCCACCGCCGCGGAGGCGGATCTTGTGGAGGTGCTCCGAATCCTGGAGATCGGCCTCAATCACGAGCAACAGCACCAGGAGCTGTTGCTCACCGATGTCCTCCACGCCTTCGCGCAGAATCCGGTGGCGCCGGCCTACGATGCGGCCTGGCAGGCGCCCCGTCCGCAATCGCCGACGCCGCAATTCGGCGAGCTGCCGTCCGGCATCCACACCATCGGCCATGCCGGTGCCGGATACTGCTTCGACAACGAGGGGCCGGCGCACCAGACCTTCCTGCAGCCGGCGCGCATCGCGCGCGGCCTTGTCACCAATGCGCAATGGCTCGATTTCATGGCTGACGGCGGCTACGTCACGCCCTCGCTCTGGCTGTCCGACGGCTGGGCGACGGTCGAGGCGCAAGGCTGGACCGCGCCCGGCTACTGGCAGGAGCTCGACGGCGTGTGGCATTCGCTCACGCTCGGCGGCCGCAGGCCGGTCGATCCGGACGATCCGGTCTGCCACGTGAGCTACTACGAGGCCGACGCCTTCGCGCGCTGGGCCGGCAAGCACCTGCCGAGCGAAGCCGAATGGGAAGTCGCCGCGCGCGAAAATCTGCTCGACGACCCGTTCGGCGTCGTCTGGCAATGGACCCGCAGCGCCTATTCGCCCTATCCGGGTTATCGTGCGGCGGAGGGCGCGCTCGGCGAATACAACGGCAAGTTCATGATCAATCAGATGGTCCTGCGCGGCAGCTCGCACGCGACGCCAGCCGGCCATTCGCGCGTGAGCTATCGGAATTTCTTCTATCCGCCGGCGCGCTGGCAGTTCAGCGGCTTGCGGCTGGTCGACTATGACGGCTGACGGCGTGGCGCGCGGCGAGGAACGGAGTTTGTCATGACTGTGCATGCGCGTATCGCCCGTCAGCAGCCGGCAACGGAAGATTCGCAATTCGCGCACGACGTGCTGGCCGGCCTGACGGCGCGGCCCAAGCGGCTGCTGCCGAAATATTTCTATGACCAGGCCGGCGCGCAATTGTTCGAGGAGATCACCGCGCTGCCGGAATACTACCCGACGTGCTGCGAGCTCGCGATCCTGCGCGAGCATGCCGCCGAGATCGCCGGGCGCGTTCCGGACGGCGCCGCGCTGATCGAGTTCGGCAGCGGCTCCAGCAAGAAGGCGCGGATTCTGCTGGCGGCGGCGCAACAGGCCGCGGCCTATGTGCCGGTCGACATCTCCACCGAGATGCTCGCCAAGGAGGCGCAGGAGCTGCGGCGGGATCATCCGCGCATCAAGGTGTTGCCGATCGAGACCGACTTCACCAAGCCGTTCCGCCTGCCGGCCGCGGTCGCCGGCATGCCGCGCACGGGATTCTTTCCGGGCTCGACCATCGGCAATTTCGAGCCGCACGAGGCCTGCTCGTTCCTGCGCCACGCCGGCCGTATCCTGGGCAAGGGCGCGGTGCTGATTATCGGCGTCGATCTGGTCAAGGATACGAAGATCCTCAATGCCGCATACGACGACGCTGCCGGCGTCACCGCGAAATTCAATCTCAACTTGCTCACGCGCATCAACCGCGAGCTCGACGGCACTTTCGATCTCGAAAGCTTCAGCCACGAGGCCTTCTATAATTCCGAGCGCCACCGCATCGAGATGCACCTCGCCAGCAAGAAACGCCAGAAGGTGCGGGTCTGCGGCCGGGCGATCGATTTCCGCGCCGGCGAGACCATCCATACCGAGAACAGCTACAAATACACGCTCGAATCCTTCGGCGCACTGGCGCGCGGGTCGGGATGGACCCCGGCCGCGGTGTGGACCGACAAGAAGAAGTATTTTTCCGTCCAGGCGCTGATCGCGCAGGACGAATGAGCAAGGTTGCGGCGTAGGGTGGGCAAAGGCGCGCGTTCTCAATTCTATCCGCGTGGGCAAAATCGTGCGCGCGCGCCGTGCCCACGCGGAAACGATATGGCAAGCGATTTTGCCCACCCTACGGCTGCTTGGTTCGCATCGCGCCCAAACAAAATTAGCGCCCATGCCGATCTGCGAAGTCGATCCCTGGCGGCTGCAATATTTCGAACGCGCCGCCTGCCCGCCGGACGTCAACATCCCGACCGAAGACAGCGACGCCTGGCTTTGGTACCCGGACCACCGCTGGGTCTACGACAAGATCGCGGTCGCGCGTAGCCAGGAGCTGGAAGCGGCGCCGCATGGCGTGCCGCCGCCGCGCTTTCCGGTGTTCTCCAAGCCGATCATCAATCTCAAGGGCATGGGGATCGGCAGCCGCATCCTGCGCTCGCCGGAGGACTACGAGCAGAATCTCACGCCCGGCTACATGTGGATGACGCTGCTCGAAGGGCGCCACGTCAGCTCGGACGTCGCCGTGGTCGACGGCGAACCGCGCTGGTGGCGCCACGTCACCGGCGCGCCGAGCGGGGAGGGCACCTTCGACCATTGGACCGTGCATGCGGCGCGCGAGGCCGCCATCGAGGATCATTGCGGCGCCTGGATCCGCCGGCACCTCAAGGGTTTTACCGGCATCCTCAACACCGAGACCATCGGCGGCCGGATGATCGAGGTGCACCTGCGCATGAGCGACCAATGGCCCGACCTCAACGGTGCCGGCTGGGTCGATGCGGTGGTGCGGCTCTATCATGAGCGCCGATGGGATTTCGCCGACCTGGATCGCCGCGACGGCTACAGCGTCGTGTTGTTCGGACCGCACGGTCCGCGCTACCGCCACCCGCCGCCGGCGCTGGTGGCGCAGGTGCGCGACATGCCGGATGTCGCGAGCGTGCAGATCACCTTTCACGAGGGCAAGGACCCCGCCAGCCATGCCATGCCGCCCGGCGGCTTCCGGCTCGCGATCGTGAACGCCTGGAACCTGCAGGCGGGTCTCGCAGGGCGCGAACTTCTGCGCACGCATTTCCTCGCCCGCGCGGCGTGATGCGCCAACGCTTGTAGGGTGGGCAAAGGCGCGGGCCGCACGCTGGATCTCTCCAAGGAAACGGCGCAGCGCCGTGCCCACCGGGTATTCGTGCCGGCGAAAGAAAGAGTTGGGCACGGCGCGGCGCAGTCAAGCTTGCGCAGACTGCGTAAACTTGTCTGCGTGTGCGCGCCTTTGCCCACCCTACACGCGGCCACACGCGGCTGCTAAAACCTGCCCGAAACCAAGTCAGGGAGTGCTCATGAAAATCGTCGGTTTCGAAGCAAATGGCGGCCTGCATCTCGGCGTGGTCGACGGCGATCAGGTGATCGACCTGCAGGCGGTCGACAAGAATATTCCGAGCGACCTCGGCGAGCTGCTCCGCCGCAACAATGGCGACCTCGCCGCGCTCAAGGATGCGGCGAAGCGCGCGCCCGCCGGTGCCCGCCGCCCGCTCAAGGGGCTCAAATTCGGCTTGCCGGTCGCCCATCCCGGCAAGGTCATCTGCCTCGGCCTGAACTATCTCGAGCACGTCAAGGAGGGCTCACAGCGCGACAACATCCCGAAATTCCCGACCATCTTCATGCGCGGCAACTCTTCCCTCGTGCCGCATGGGCAGCCGATCATCCGGCCGAAGGTCTCCGAGACCCTCGACTACGAGGCCGAGCTCATCTTCGTGGTCGGCAAGCGGGCGAAGCATCTCACGCTCGACAACGCCTATTCCTGCATTGCCGGCTATTCCTGCGGCAACGAGGGCTCGGTGCGCGAATATCAGCGCAAGACCACGCAGTGGGACATGGGCAAGAACTTCGACCGCACCGGCGGCTTCGGCCCGTGGCTGGTCACCGCCGACGAGCTGCCGCTGGGCGGCAAGGGGCTCAAGATCCAGACCCGGCTCAACGGCCAGGTCATGCAGTCGGACAACACCGACAACATGATGTTCCCGGTGGCCGAGACCATCGCCTATGTGACCCAGGGGCTCACGCTCGAGCCCGGCGACATCGTGTTCACCGGCACGCCGTCGGGCGTCGGCCATGCCCGCAAGCCCAATCCGGTGTGGATGAAGCAGGGCGACACCTGCGAGATCGACATCGAGGGCGTCGGCGTGCTGTCGAACCCGATCGAGAACGAGAAATAGCAATACGGAGAGAGCGCCGCGCGCGACCGGCGCCGCGGGCCATCCATTCGATCTTGCCGAACCCAACCGATCCATGGTCAATGCAACGTCGGCATCGGCGTCATCGAGGCGCCGTGCCTGGGAGGATAAATCGTGGCTGACAATCAACTCGACACGCTCGTCATCTGTGGCTCATTGCGCAAAGGCTCCTACAACGCGGCGCTGACGCGGGCGCTGCCCAAGCTGGCGCCGCCCGGCCTCAAGCTGCGCTCGGCGCCATCATTCGAAAAGATTCCGATCTACAATTTCGACATCCAGAACTCGACCGGCTTCCCGGCCGAGGTCAATACCTGGGCCGACGCCATCCGCAGCGCCGACGCGGTGATCATCGTGTCGCCGGAATACAATTGGTCGATCCCGGGCGGGCTCAAGAACGCCATCGACTGGGTGTCGCGGATGAAGGATCAGCCGTTCAAGGACAAGCCGGTGGTGCTGCAATCCTGCGCCGGCGGCATCCTCGGCGGCTCGCGCATGCAATATCACCTGCGCATGTCGCTCACCTCGGTCGACGCCGTGCTGTTCGGCCGCCCCGAGGTCATCGTCACCTTCGCGGCGCAGAAGTTCGACGAGAAGACGCTCGAGCTCAAGGACCAGACCGCGATCGACCTGGTCAAGCAGCAGCTCGCCGCCTTCGAGACGTTCGCCCGTCGCCAGATCGGGAAGGGGTGAGGCCGTGGCGAGACTCGCCGGCCGCACCGCGATCGTCACCGGCGGCGCCAAGGGCATCGGCCGGCACTACTCGCAGGCGCTCGCCGCCGAGGGCGCCCGCGTCATGATCGCCGACATCGCCGACGGCCAGGAGCTCGCCGCCGAGATCGCCGCCAAGCACGGCGCCAACTCGGTGATCAGCGCGATCGCCGACGTCAGCGACGAGGGGGCGGTCAAGGCGCTGGTCGGCGAGACCATGGCGCGCTTCGGCAAGATCGACGTGCTGGTCAACAACGCCGCGCTCTACGCGCCGTTGCAGGAGACCAAGTGCACGGAGATCGAGGCCGAGCTGTGGGACAAGGTGATGGCGGTCAATCTGCGCGGGCCGTTCCTGATGGTGAAGCACGTGGCGCCGCACATGACCGCGCAGGGCTACGGCAAGATCATCAATATCGGCTCCGGCACCGCCTTCCGCGGCATCCCCTGGATGCTGCACTACGTCACCACCAAGGGCGGCATCATGGCGATGACGCGGGCGCTGGCGCGCGAGCTCGGCGAGCACGGCATCCGCGTCAACACTTTGGCGCCGGGCTTCACGTTGAGCGACACCGTGATGAGCGAGAATCCGGGCCACGTCGAGACCGCGCGCGACCGCGCGATCCAGTCGCGTTCGTTGCGGCGGGACGAGCATCCCCAGGACCTCCTGGGCGCCCTGGTTTTCCTGGCTTCGGCCGACAGCGATTTCATCACCGGGCAGACCATCGCGGTCGATGGCGGCAATGTGAATACCTGAGCCACGTTCACTGAGGCCAAAGGGCGGGCCGGGCCGTTTTGGCTTCGCAGTGTGTGAATACCTGATTTTCCGGGCTTTTCCGGGAAGATAGTTTCATTATATACTAATTCCCTGTTTTGTATTATTCTAATCTGGAACCGGTCCAGGCCGGATGACCGATCAAAGGGAGAGCGCCATGGTGAGCGCGACCGCAACCAAACGAGCCGAGAGCAAGGCCCCCGGTCCCAAGCACAACATCGAGGCGGTGCGGCAGGAGTATTACGAGCGCATCGCCAAGCACAGCATGACGCCGCTCTGGAAGGTGATGGACAGCGTCGTCACCAAGGAGCCGGTGACGCGCTGCCAGCCGGTGGTTTGGCATTTCGACGACATCAAGCGCCTGGTGATGGAATCGGGCGGGCTGATCACCGCCGAGGAAGCCAACCGCCGCGTGCTGATCCTTGAAAATCCTGCGCTGCCCGGGCAGTCGAAAGCCACCAACACGCTGTTCGCCGGCGTGCAGATGATCCTGCCGGGCGAGGTGGCACCGGCGCACCGGCACGTCTCCTCGGCGATCCGCTTCGTGCTCGACGGCGAGGGCGCCTATACGGCGGTCGAGGGCGAGAAGGCCTTCATGTCGCCCGGCGACTTCGTCATCACCGCGAACTGGGCGCCGCACGACCATGGCAACACCTCGAAGAAGCCGATGCTGTGGCTCGACGTGCTCGACTTCCCGCAGGTCAATTTCTTCGAGGCGTCGTTCGCCGAGCAGTTCGAGACCGCGACCCAGTCGACCAGCCGCCAGGACGGCGATTCGCTCGCCTTCTATGGTTCCGGCGTGCTGCCCGACGGCACGCCGGCGCGGCCGAACTCGAGCCCGGTCATCAACTATACCTATGCGCGCACTCGTCCGATCGTGGAGCGCATGATGAAAGCGGGCGACATCGACAAGCGCCACGGCGCGCGCGTGCGCTATGCCAATCCGGTCAACGGCGGTCCGGTGCTGCCGACCATGGGCGCCCAGCTCGCGATGTTCCCGAAGGGGTTCAAGGGCGAGAAATATCGCTCGACCGACGGCACCATCTTCGTCTGCGCCGAAGGCCGCGGCTCGACCACGGTCGAAGGCAAGGTGCTGGAATGGGGCCCATGGGACGTGTTCGTGGTGCCGCCGTGGAAGCATTATGCCCACAACACCACGAAGGACTCGGTGCTGTTCTCGATCTCCGACCGTCCCTCGCAGGAGGCGCTCGGCATCTGGCGCGAGGATACCAGGGCGCATTAGCAAAGCGTCACCGTAGGGTGGGCAAAGGCGCGCACTTGCGCGCCGTGCCCATGTCTTTATCTCTCGGTGGCATTGCGCTGCGTGGGCACGGCGCACGCGGTCGAGCCCGTGGCAGCGATATTGCGTGCCTGTGCGTGCGCCTTTGCCCACCCTACGCCTAGGCTTGCACCTTCGCCTTCGCCGCGGTCTCGCGGCGGAGATAGTCCACGCCGAGCAGCGCGATTCCCGCGGCGATGCCGACGAAATTGACGTAATGCCCGCCCGCGAATGATTCCGGCGGCAGCACGATCGGCAGCGACAGCAAGCCGTAGAGCAGACGCGCCTGCAGCGAGAGCGGGGTGAGCGCAAAGCCGACGATCCCGGCGGTGCCGACGAACAGCCCGAACAATATGCGCAGGAAGTTCCACACGATCAGATGGGTGGGGCCGTCCATCAGCAGGCTCGGCGTGAGCACGAACAGGAACGGCAGGATGAACGTGCTCCAGCCGACCAGGCAGGCGATCCAGCCGGTGGTCCAGCCGTCGGTGCGGGCGATATTGGCGGCCGCATAGGCGGCGAAAGCGACCGGCGGCGTGATCATCGACAGCATGCCGTTGTACATGACGAACATGTGCGCGGCCATCGGCGTCACCCCGAGCTTGACCAGCGCCGGCGCCAGCAGCGTCGCGGTCAGGATATAGACACTCACCGTCGGCAACCCGATGCCGAGCACGAAGGCGAGCACCGCGATCAACAGCAGCAGCAGGAACACGTTGTCGCCCGACAGCGTGACGAGCTGCATCGTCATGCCGAAGGCAAGCCCGGAAATCGCCAGGATCCCGACCATGACGCCGGCGGCGGCGCCGATCAGGATGATGTCGAGCGAAATTCGCCCGCTCTCGATCACCGCCATGGTCAAGCCGCGCGGGGTCGGGCGCTTGCCGCGGTAGCCGAAGGTCAGCGTCAGCACCATCAGAATGACGGTCGAGACCACGGCGGCCTTCTCCGGCGTCAGCCGTAGGACCTCCGGGTAGATCAGCGCGAGCACCAGGAAGATGATCGGCACCAGGAAATGCCAGCCCGATTTCATGACCTCGCCGAGCGTCGGAGCGTTTGGATCCTCGACCGACCCGATCTTCTGCTTGGCAGCGTCGAGGTCGACGTGGATGAACAGGCAGGCATAGTAGAGAATCGCCGGGATGGCGGCGGCGATGCAGACCGCGCCGTACGATACCTGCAGAAACTCCGCCATGATGAAGGCGGCCGCGCCCATCACCGGCGGCATCAGCTGGCCGCCGGTTGAGCCGACCGACTCGATGGCGGCGGCCTTGTAGCGGGAGAATCCCGATTTGATCATGGTCGGGATGGTGACGATGCCGACCGCCAGCACGTTCGACACCGCGCTGCCGGAGATCATCCCGAACAATGCCGAGCCCATCACCGCGATCTTGGCCGAGCCGCCGCGGAAGCGTCCCATGGCGGCCATCGCGATATCGGCGAAGAAATCGGCGCCGCCGGTGCGCGCCAGCACCTGGCCCAGAATGGTGAACGGGATCACCACCAGGACGGCAACCTGCAGGATCGACCCGATCATGCTGTTGACGTCGAGGCCGAGATAGGCGACCAGCCGCTCCGGCGAGACCCAGCGCGTCTGGAAATCGCCCGGCAGGTGCGGGCTGATGTAGATGTAGACCGCCATCGCCAGGATGATCGCGACGAAGCCGAAGCCCGACGTGCGGCGGCTCGCTTCCAGCACGAGGAAGATGAGGATCGCGCTACCGACGATGCCTTCCACCGGCAGCATCGCGAGCTCGTAGGTCAGCGGCTCGTAGCGCACGAAGATATAGCCGCACAGCAGCAGCGACACGGCGGCGCTGGCAAAATCGAACCAGCGCGCGAAGGCGGGCCGGCTCGCGAGCAAGGTCCAGATCAGCGCGAGCGCCAGGCCGGCCCACAGCAGCGGCGGGACGTCGAGCGGATTGGGGAAGCGGTAGGCGATGTAGACGAGAATGGTGACGACAGCGATCGCGCCCGCCAGGTCGATCCTGCGGTATTCCCGCTGCGTTTCCACCACGAAGGCCAGCGCCAAGGTCAGGCCGAGACAGACGGTCAGCAATTGCTCGGTATAGAACGACACATTGAAGACCTGCCTGGGCACATCCAGCACCCAGAGCACGACGCAGGCGACCAGCAGCCCCTGCAGCAGATTGGTCAGGAAGACGGTGATTTTCGACGCGGAGGCGGCGAATTCCTCCGTGCTCGACAGCAGCCGCTCTTCGGACGCGACGGAGGCAGGCACCGCCGCGTCCGGAGGCTGTTGCTTTTCGTTCACTGGATCGCCTGGGCGCCGATGTTCTTGTCCTTGAAGTACTTCAAGGCGCCGGGGTGGTACGGAAAGTCATATTTCTTGTTGAGGCCAGCCGCCGAGAATTCGCGCAGGTTGGGCGCGACCGCGATCATCTCGGCCTTGTTGTTCTCCATCGTGTCGATCAGCTTGTACACCACGTCGTCGGCCGCCTTGGCGTGGGTGAAGAGGATGTTGTCGATGGTGTAGACCTTCATCGGCTTTTCGACGCCGATAAAGATTGGTCCGGGCGCGACGTCGCTCAGGTAGCCGTAGGGCGAAATCTTGCGCGCCGCCTCCATTCCGGGCGACTCGGGGATCTCCAGGATGCGGGTGCCGCCGACGGTCACGTCGACCTCGCGCACCTTCGGCGCGCCGAACGCGAACATGAACATGTCGGCCGCGCCGGCGGCGAAATCGTCCGCCGAGCGGACGACGTTGGGGACCAGCACCGGCTTGATGTCCTTCTCGGTGAGGCCGCCGGTCGCGAGGATGGCGCGCGACAGCGGATCGAGCGCGCGCATGGCGGAGTAGCCCATCGTCACGCGCTTGCCGCGTAGATCGGAGACGACGCGCATGTTGCTGTCCTTGCGCACCCAGAAGCCGGTCTTCAACGTATAGACCGCGCCGATCATGCGCAGGTTGGGCTGCCCGTCGTTGGCGAGTGCCATCCCGATTTCCGGCGCGTTCGCCATGGCGAAATCGGCCTCGCCGCGGCCGACGATCGCAATCATCACGGATTCGCCGGCGGTGGCCTGCACCAGGGTGTTGAGGCCGCCCTTTTCCTTCAGCACCTTGGAGATGGCGGAGCTGGTGGTGTGATTGATGGACCCGGGTTGCATCGAGGCGAACCCGTAGGTCTGGGCCCTTGCGGCGCCGCTCGCGAAGATCAGCGCGGCTGCGCCGGCACAGGCAATGATCAGATATCGTGTTGCTGGCATGGCAGCTCCCTCCGTGGTCGTGCATTCCGCGGGATTGGCTTGGGCCGCTTGACGCTGCTCTACTTGGTCAATCCAGCGCCTTGGGTGCAACGTTGTGCTCTTTGAAGTACTTCACCGCGCCCGGATGATAGGCGACTTCGTACTGCTTATAGCCGAACGCCGCCGAAAATTCGCGCAGCACAGGCTGCACGGCGATGAGGTCGTCCTGGTTCTTCGACAGCGTGTCGAGCATCTTGTAGACGAAGTCGTCGCTGGTCTTGGCGCTGGTGAACAGCAGGTTGTCGAAGCTGTAGACTTTCATCGGGCTCTCGACGCCGACAAAGACCGGCCCCGGCTTGACCTCGGTCAGGTAGCCCCAACGCTCGATCTTGCGGGCCTCCGGCATCCCCTTCTCGTTGATCTCGGTCATGCGAATGCCGCCCGCTGTGACGTCGGCCTCCCGCACCTTCGGCGCGCCGAAGGCGAAGTAGAATGCGTCGGCGGCACCCGAAAGAAAGTCGTCGGCGCTGCGGATCACATTGGGCACGAGAACCGGCTTGATGTCCTTCTCGGTGAGACTCGCGGTTGCCAGGATGGCGCGCACCGTCGGCTCGAGCGCGCGCATGGCGGAAAATCCATACGGCACGCGCTTGCCTTTGAGGTCCGCGACCGTCCGGATGCCGCTGTCCTTGCGCACGAAGAATCCGACGCGCAACGCGTGCGCCGCCGCGATGATGCGCAGGTCCTTGAAGCCCTTCGACAGGCCGTCGTGCACCTCCATCGCGTTGGAGATGCCGATCTCGGCCTCGCCGCGCGCCACCATCGGGACGATCACCTGGTCGCCGGCCGTCGGCTGCACCAGCACATTGAGGCCGGCTTTTTCCTTGAGCACCTTGGCGACCGCCGATGCCGTGGTGTGGTTGAGCGTGGCGGGCTGCAGCGTGGCGAAGCCGTAGGTCTGCGCCGGGACCGGCTGCGCGGTAAGCGCGAGCGAAGCAAGCGCGACGAGGGCGACAATCAATCCGCGCGCGGGCGCCAGTCCGATATTTCCGACCGTGGCTTTCATGACACACGTTCCTCCCGTCGTTTCTTGTCTCGAGGACCTGACGAACCGGCTGCACCCCCGACGATGCCGCCGCGACGATATTTGCACGCCGTTGCGGACAATGCGAGGTTGCTGACAGCGCACCCCGGGTGGGTGACGAACCGGTGGGCGGGCAGCGTCCCATGAGCGCATCCTTCATCCACGATGTCCCCTCGCAGCGTGTCGTATTCGCGGCCGGCGCAATCGCGCAGGTTGCCGACGAGACCGCGCGGCTCGGCGTCCACCGCGCCCTGGTGGTCGCCACCCCCGGCAGCGGCGCGCGGCTCGGCCAACGGCTGGTCGAGCTCCTGGGCGCGCGTGCCGCCGGCCTGCACGCCCAGGCGGTCATCCACGTTCCCAAGCCGGTCGCGGACGCGGGCCTTGCGGCGGCGCGCGCAGCGAAGGCCGACGGCCTCATTGCGGCCGGCGGCGGCGCCGCCATCGGGCTTGCCAAGATCATCGCGCGCGACCTGAGCCTGCCCATCGTGGCGGTGCCGACGACCTATTCGGGATCGGAAGCGACGCCGATCTGGGGGACCAGCGAGGGCGAGCGGAAATTCACCGGCAGGGACAATCGGGTGCTGCCGCGCACCATCGTCTATGATCCGGATCTCACCCTTGGATTGCCGTCGGCGGTGAGCGCCGCGAGCGGGTTCAACGCGCTCGCCCACTGCGTCGGCGGCCTGTCGGTGCCGGATCGCACCCCGGTGACGGTTGCCTACGCGGTCGAGGCGGCGCGGCGCTTTGCCGTCCATCTGCCGCGCGTCGTCGCCGACGGATCGGACCGCGACGCGCGCGGCCAATGTCTTATCGCCGCCTGGCTCGGCGGCATGGTGCTCACCGCCGGCACCGGGCTGCAGCACAAGCTTGCCCATGTGCTCGGCGGCCTCGGCCTGCCGCACGCCGAGACCCACGCGATCATCCTGCCGCAGGTGACGCGGTTCAATCTCGCGGCGGCGCCGCAGGCGCGGGATCGGCTCGCGGAGGCGCTCGGCGCCGACGATCCGGCGGATCGGCTGGCGGCGATGTTGCGCGGCTTCCCGATCCCGCAGCGGCTCGGCGAGGTCGGCTTCGCGCGCGCCAAGATCGACTTCGTGGCCAATGAAATCGCCGCCATGTCGATCAGCGCGCCGCGCAAGGTGTCCGCCGAAGACGCGCGCAGCCTGCTCGAGGCGGCGTATTGATCGGCGACTTAGCCATGTTCAGTTTCAATGGAAACTGAACATGCGCTAGCTTTTTGCATTGAGCGCATTTTCGGACGGAAAACCGGTTTCCACTTTTCCTGAAAATGCTCTACCGCAGGCTGGCGATCGGCGTGCCGCGCTTCTTGTTGTAGCCGTGGATCTGGACCTTATCCCACACCTTGTTGAGGTGATACGGGTCGCTGCGCGTGAACGCCTCCACGCTCGCGCGATCCTTGGCGTCGATGACGAAGACGCTGCCGATCGGGGTCTCACCGTCGTCGGCAACGAGCGTGCCGGCGGTCACCACGTCGACGTCATGGGCCGCGGCCTCATCGAGATGCACGCGGTGGGCGCGATAGAACTTGGCTCGCGTCGGCAGGATGTCTTTGTTGTCGATGGCGTGGACCACGAACAGCATGGCTGCCTCCGGATGCTCGCGCCTCTTCAGTCTATCCCTCTTGCGGCCCCGGCTCGACCCTGCAATTGCTCCCCGCGTCGGCGCTATTGAGCGCCCCCGATCGGTTCGGAGCTCCGAAAGGACGGAAATGCTGCCATCGCAACGCGCATTGTTCGATGTCCCGCGCGAGATTTGTTATCTCAACGCCGCGTCGTGGAGCCCGATTCCGCTCGCCGTGCAGCAGGCCGGCCGTGACGGTGCCGCCCGCAAGGGACGGCCGTGGCAGTTGGATGCGGGCTTCGCCGGGCGCCAGCACGAGCGTGCGCGCGCGGGTGCGGCTCGCTTGATCAATGCCGATCCAGGCGACGTGGCGCTGATTTCGTCGGTCAGCTACGGCGTCGCGACCGCCGCCAAGGCGCTGGCGCTGCCGCCCGGCACGCGGGTGCTGGTGCTCGAGGACGATCATGCCTCGCCGGTCCTGGAGTGGACCTCGCGGGCGCCGGCCGGCGCGTTCACCGTCGAGGCGGTCAAGCGGCCGGGCAACGGCGATTGGACCGAGGCGGTGCTGACCGCCATCGCGCGGCCGGGAGCCGCGCCGGTCGCGCTGGCGTCGATCTCGTCGGTGCACTGGTCGGACGGCGGGGTCGTCGACCTCGGCCGCGTGACGCCGGCGCTTCGCGCTGGCGGCGCGGCCTTGCTGCTCGACGCGACGCAATCGGTTGGCGTCCTGCCGCTCGACGTCCGCGCGATCGATCCGGATTTCGTCGTGTTCCCGACCTATAAATGGCTGCTCGGACCTTACGGCCGCGCCTTCCTCTACGTCGCCAAGCGCCATCAGGGATGTGTGCCGCTCGAGCAGACCGCCGGCGGCCGCCGCGCGGTCCGTGCCGAGCAGACGACCTATATGGCCGACACGGCCTACGTCGATGATGCGCGCCGGTTCGACATGGGCGAGCGCGACCATTTAGTCTCGCTGGAGATGGCCGCGGTCGGCATCGAGATGATGACGGCGTGGGGCGCCGGCGCCGTGGCGCAGCGGCTGGCGATGCTGACGGAAAGGCTCGCAACGGGCTTGGCCGACCTCGATGTCGAAATATCCGAGCCGCGCGTGCGCTCACCCCATATCCTCAGCCTCCGCTTTGCGCAGGGGATGCCGGTGGGACTGGTCGAGGCGCTCGCCGCCCGGAGCGTCTACGTCGCCCCTCGCCTCGGCAGGCTGCGGATCAGCCCGCATGTCTATAACGACGAGGCCGACGTCGAGCGATTCCTGGCGGCTTTCCGCAACGCATTCGCGCAACTTGCCGGACGGCGCTAGGAGGTTGCCGTCGCGCGGCGTTTTGGCGGAACAAACCCATTGGCTGAAAGCTCAATGATGACAGTTCCTTGCCCGGTCGATTAGAGGAAACCGCAGCGTCAAGCTACTAGGTCTAGCCTGTCGCAACGCTTACCGCGGCGGCTCGACCCGGAACCCCTCGCCCGCGTCGAGCGCGATCCGGCGCTGCGCCACCGCGTCGGCCCAGCGCGCCGTCCTGGCGAGCCCGCCGAACGAGAAGAAATGCGGCGCGACGTCGCCGAGCTGCCCGTCGGCGCGCGCCGTCGCCAGCGCCCGCACCAGCGCGTCGGGTGCCGACATCGCGAACAGCTGCCGCATCAGGCCGGTCTGCCGCGCCAGTCCCTGGGCGGACGCCCGCACGCCGCAACGTCCGGCGTAGCGCAACAGCGTCGCCAGATTGGTCGGGCCGGCAAGTCCGATCCGCACCGGATGCTCGATCCCGAAGCCGCGCAAGCGGCCGATCCAGCGCACGATCGCCTGCGGATCGAAGCAGAACTGGGTGACGATATGGACCGCCAGCCCGGTCGTTTCCGCGGCGTTGATCTTGTCGGCGAGCGCGCGGTCGAGGTCCTGCTGCGAGAGGCGCGGATGTCCATCGGGATAGCCGGCGATGCCGATCTCGGTGATGCCGTGACGCTGCAGCGCGCCGCCGTCGATCACCTCGATCGCGCTGCGGAACTCGCCCGCCGGGTGCCCGCGATCGCCCGCGATCACCAGCACGCAACGCACCCCCGCCTCGCCGCTCAAGCGGGCGAGAAAGCCATCGAGCGCCTGGCCGCTTGCGAAGTTGCGCACCGCCAGATGCGGCACCGGTTCGAATCCGGCCGCGCGCAGGCGTATCGAAGCCTCGATCGCCTCCTCGGGCGCCCGGGTCGGCACCGCGCTGACATAGACGCGAGCGCCGGCGGGCGCGATGCCGGCCAGGGCCGCCATCTCCTCGGCCGACGGCCGCGTCGCTTCGAGCGAGAACCCGCGCATGAAATCGGCGATCGCGCCGATCGGGTCGACGCGGTTGGCGGCCTCGACGCTGGTCACGGCGGACGGCCCGGCCATCGCGGTCACTCCCGCCGCCGCGAGATCACATAGGACTCGTCGTAGAACCAGAGACCGCCGTGCTCGCGCAGCACCTCGCGGGTGACATCGAGATAGCCGCCGTCGGCGACCACCTCGGCCAACCGGTCGTCCTCGACTTGGGCCACGTAGATCGCGGCATTCCAGGCCGCGAGCAGCGTCGAGGTGCCGATCGAAAGGTCGGAAATCTCGGACGGCAAGGTGTGCATGTCGTAGCGGAACAGCGATCGGTTGTCGGCATAGGCGTTGAAGTTGAGGTCGCGCCCGGCCGGGCCGAGCTCGTGCTTCACCGCCTTCATGATCTGGTGGCGGTCGTGGATGAACGGATTGTCGCCCGGCCAGACCCTTTGGATGATCTCCATGCCGGGATCGTTGCCGTGGGAATGGATGGCGATCAGCCGCCCGCCCGGCCCGATCGCCTTTGCGAGGGGGGTGATCACCCGCTTGGCCTTGAAGTCGAGCGAGGCGCGCGCCCGGTAGGGCTGCGAGGCGATGACGAGATCGTAATTGGCGACCGTGCCGCCGGGACGCGGGATGATCGGGTCGAGCAGGAACTTGTGGTCCTCGCGGTAGAGCACCAGCACCACGGGACGCTCGTAGACCGGGTTGCCGGTCTTGGCGCTCACGCCGGCCTTCCAGTTCTGCGACAGGAACGGCACCAGGTCGGTGATCTGCTGCTCGAAGCGATAGGCCGAATTGCCGGTGAGCGGCATCTCGTGCCAGACCAGGCTCGACGCCGCGCTCAGCGATTTGACCGCCAGCCAGGGCGCATCCGCATAGGCGAGATTGGTCAGCACCAGCACGGTCGCCGGATGCTCGAAGAACCGGTCGGACATTTTCTGCAGCGCAAGGCGCACGTCCTCGAGGCTGATTTCCTTGCCGACCACGTAGAACGGCATGTGCGGGAAGCGGTCGTGCATCGCGCGGAGCACCCGCAGCAGCACGGTGCCGTCGCCGACGCCGGCATCGAACAGCCGCACCGCCGGCGGGCGCGGATGGATGTTGGCGAGCTCCAGGCCGACCCGGCTGGCGACCACCCACTTTTCGCTGCAGGTGTTGACGAACAGCAGGTACTTCTGCCGGTTGTCGAAGAAGCGGAAATTGCGCTGCGGGTCGCGCTGGCCGTCGGCCCCGGGAGCGAGCGCCGGCGCCGGTGCGACCGCCGGACGGCTCTCTCGCGCGCGCTCGATGATGGTCGGACGCAACGCCGGCGCGGCGGTCCGATTGGTGTCCATGAAGGCGCGGATGCGGTCGAGCGTCTCGGTGGTGATGCGGCCGCCGTTGCGCAGCCGCGCCGCCAGCTTGCCGTCATTGACGGCGCGGCGGCCGAAGGTCGATTCCGCAAGCCCGGTGTGGCGGCAGTAGTCGGCGATTTCCTGCAACAGCTCTTGGGCGTTCATGACCGACGCCTCGATTGGGGGTTTCGCTCCGCCCTGCGCCCGAGGTTCTTGTGACCGCTTACGCCAGGGACGACGTAGCGAACCAAGGGTGCCAATGTCCGTCAACCACAAAACAGCCCACCAACTAGGTGGGACGGTTAATGGGCAATCGCCCCAGCGAAAGAAAATGCGAGATTATTCAATCCTATGCGCGAAAACCGCGGGTGCTGGGTATGACTGCCGGTCAGCGAAACACTGAGTTATGGGACAAATCCCACACGACTATTGGCAGTGTCCCGCGGATGGCGCAAACTACGCCGCCGCTTGGCCGTCGAGCGCCCGCAGCACAGCCCCAGCGACCGCCCGGGTGCCGTCCGGGCCGCCGAATTCGGCCGGTTTGAGTCCGGTCGCGAAGGCGCGGTCCACCGCTGCCTCGATCGCCCGGGCGCCGCGCGCCGCCGCGTCGTGGCCGTGCCGGTCGGCGAGCCAGTCGAGCATCAGCGCCGCCGACAGGATCATGGCGGTGGGATTGGCCAGCCCCTTGCCCATGATGTCGGGGGCGGTGCCGTGACAGGGCTGGAACACCGCGTGCTTGTCGCCGATGTCGGCCGACGGCGCCATGCCCATGCCGCCGATCAGGCCGGCGGTGAGATCGGAGAGGATGTCGCCGAACATGTTCTCCATCACCATGACGTCGAAGTCCCACGGCCGGCGTACCAGCATGGCCGAGCAGGCGTCGACGTAGAGCCGGTCGGTGGCGACCGCCGGATAGCGCGCGGCGCATTCGTCGAACAGCTTGCGGAAGAAGGCGTAGGCCTTGAACGCGTTGGCCTTGTCGACGCAGGTGAGCCTGCCGGGCGCGCCGCGCGCCTTGCGCCGCTGCGCGTAGCGAAACGAGAAGTCGAACAGCCGCTCCGAGGTCTTGCGCGTGATCAGCAAGGTCTCGCGCGCTTCGGTCTCCGTCACCACGCCCTTGCCCATCGAGGCGAACAGGCCCTCGGTCGATTCGCGGATCACCACCAGGTCGATGCCGCGCTCGGCCGCGCCGACGATCGGGCTGGGGATGCCGGGAATGAGCCGGCACGGCCGCACGCCGGCATAGAGGTCGAAGATGAAGCGCAGCTCGACCTGCGGCATGATCTCGGTGTTGTCGGGATAGCGGATATGCGGCAGCCCGCAGGCGCCGAGCAGGATGGCGTCGGCCTCTTCGCACAGCTTGATGGTGGACTCCGGCATCGACTTGCCGGTGTCGCGATAGTGCTCGGCGCCGGCCGGCGCCTCGCTGAAGCGGAATTTCAGGCCCGGCGTGGTTGCCTCGATCCGGCGCAGCACCTCGAGCGCCGGCGCCATGACCTCGGGCCCGATGCCGTCGCCGGCGAGCACCGCGATGTGGAAGGCGTCGTTGGCGAGCATGGTCGTGATCTCGATGACGGAGATGGACGCTTTGATCCGGTCAACTATAGCGCTCGTGTCCCGGCCGAGCGAGCGCCCCGCTGGTGCAGTCAGGCATTGTGCTCGCGCGCGAGCGAGAGCCGGGACCCAGGGCGACACGACGCGGCTTGGATGCAGGTGAATATTGTGCTTCGGTCTGGGTCCCGGGTCTCGTTCCGCTCGGGCAAGAGCCCTCGCTGCACTCGCCCGGGACACGAGTCTGAGTATCGATGCCCCGCTTCGCCGCCAATCTCGCCTATCTGTTCACCGAGCGCCCTCTGATCGAGCGCTTCGGCGCCGCGGCCGCTGCCGGCTTCCAGGCGGTCGAGCTGCAGTTTCCCTACGACCACGCGCCTTCGGCGGTGAAGGCCGAGCTCGACCGCCATGGTCTCACCATGCTCGGCATCAACGTCGCGCCCGGCCAGACGGCGGCGGGGGCGTCCGGCGTCGCCGCCGTGCCGGGCCGCGAGCAGGAATTCGCTATCCTGCTCAAGCAGGCGCTCGACTACGTCACGGCGATCGGCGGGCGGCAGATCCATGTCCTCGCCGGCAAGGTGCCGCCGGAGCAGCGGCCGGCGGCGGAGACGGTCTTCGTCAGGAACCTTGAGCGCGCCGCCGATGCGGCCGCCGAGAAGAGCATCACGCTGCTGATCGAGCCGATCAACCCGCGCGACCGGCCGGACTATTTCCTCACCCGCGCCGAGCACGCCGCCGACGTCATCGCCAAGGTCGGCCGGCCGAACCTGCGCATCCAGTTCGATTTCTATCATGCGCAGATCGTTGGCGGCGATCTCATCACGCGGTTCGAGAAGCATCTTCCGGTCGTCGGCCACGTGCAGATCGCCGCGGTGCCGTCGCGGCAGGAGCCCGACGAGGGCGAGATCAACTATCCGGCGGTGTTCGAGGCTCTCGATCGGCTCGGTTACGACAGCTGGATCGGCTGCGAATACCGGCCGCGCGCAAGGACCGAGGACGGATTGGCCTGGGCGCGCGGCTACGGGGTCGTGCCGCGCAGCTAGGCGTGTGACCCCCTGGCCACAGTCCAGGGCGAAACCCCTCGAACCGCCCCGCCGGCGCCTTGCCTCGGCCACATCGATCGGTAGTTTGCGGCCTATGTGGGGTCGTAAACGTCAGGCCGCCGAAGAGGCCAAGCCGAACGAGGCGCAGCAGCCGCAGCGCCTCAAGGACGCCTTGCGCAAGGCGCGGGTCGATCAAGCCGAGCGCACCGGCGTGGTCGTCGATCTGCACGACGCCGAGGTCGCCCGGCTCGAATTGATGAACGAGGCGCTCGACCCCTTGTTCGAGGAGATCCCGGCCGAGGTCGAGCTGTTCGACCGCGGCATCAGCCGCGGCGAGACGCCGCGGCTGTGGATCGACGCTGTCGCCCATATCGGCATGGGCCGCGACAAGCGCATCTACCGGTTCCTGCAGGACACCCGCTACGGCCGCAAGGTGCTGGCCGAGACGGTGAACATTCCCGAGATGGTCGACGCCGTGACCAAATATCTGGCGCAGCGCATGATCGAGCGCGAGCGCTCGCTCGCTGACGGCTCGATGCCGGTGATCCGCGACCTCAAATACGAAGCGCGGTTCGAACGAAGGCGGCGGCGCCGGCGCGCCATCAAGGCGTTCCTGTTCGGGCTGTTGGTCGGCTTCGCGACCTTGATCGCCGCCGCGCTGCTGTTCGGGCCGAGGACCTAATCTCCGACGAGCACCGTCCGCCGGATCTCGACGACGGCGTCGCCGTCGGGCGCAAGCCCGCGGGTGAGCGCTTCGCAGCGCCAGACGCCGCCACGGCCGCCGATGCGATAGAGATTGTAGCCGGCCGGATCATCCTCGCCGGGCGGCGCCTCCGATGCCGACGGCACGCCGACCACCGGGATCGGACCCCGCGGTCCTTCGATGGACGTCAGCGCATGGACGTGATCGTGGCCGTGGATGACGAGCTCGGCGCCGTACCGCGCCAGCGTGTCGCGCAGCCCCTCGCCATCGACCAGCCGCTTGAAGTGCCTTGAGCGGTCGCTCATCGGCGGATGGTGAACCAGCACGACGCGGAAGCAATCTTCGCCGATCGACCGATCGAGCACGGCGGCGAGCTTTTGCAGCTGGGCGTCGCCCAATCGTCCGGTCGCCAGGAACGGCGGCGTCGGCACCGCGCTGGAGAGCCCGATCAGCGCCAACGGACCGCGCCGGCGCACGAACGGAAAGGTGCCGTCGTCGTCGCCGCGCATGTAATCGCCCCAATGCAGCTGCGAATGCTGCGCGGTGCGCCAGGCATAGACGTCGTGATTGCCCGGCACCAGGGTCACGTCTGCCGGCGTCCCGAGCGATTCAAGCCAAGTGCGTGCCGGCACGTACTCGCCCGCCAGCGAGATGTTGACCAGGTCGCCGGTCACCGCGATGTGGTCGGGCGCCTGCGTCTTCATGTCGGCGACGATGCGATGGAGCACGTCGCCGCGGTGGATCCGGTGCCGCTTGTGCCGCCAGTTGAGAAAGCCGGTGGCGCGCTTGCCGAGCAGCTCGGAAAGCCGAGGCTTGGGCAGCGGCCCGAGATGCGGGTCGGACAAATGGGCGAGGGTGAACATGGGCGCATCCTAAGAGAGCACCGACCCTGTGTCCCCCGATGCGGTGCGCCCGGGTCCGCGCGCTACGAGCTGCCGATCAATATGCCGGCGAGAAAGACCAGCGTGCCGCCGACCACCACCTGGAACGCGGCCGACATGAACGGCGTGTCCATGTACCGGTAGCGGATATACGAGATCGCTACGAGCTCGACCGCGACCACGATCACCGCCAGCAAGGTGGCGGTCCAGAAATTGGGAATGAGATAGGGCAGGGTGTGCCCCACGCCGCCGATCGTGGTCATCACCCCGCAGACGGTGCCGCGCAGCCACGGCGTGCCGCGCCCGGTGAGCGAGCCGTCGTCGGAGGCTGCCTCGGCAAAACCCATCGAAATGCCGGCGCCGACCGAAGCCGCCATGCCGACCAGGAAGGTCTCCCAGGTGTTGTGGGTGGCGAAGGCGGCGGCGAACAGCGGGGCCAAGGTCGAGACCGAGCCGTCCATCAACCCGGCCAGCCCCGGCTGCACGTATTGCAGCAGGAAAATGCGCCGCGCGGTCTCGTCCTCCTCGGCGCGCGCGCTCGGAGTGATCTTTTGCTCGAGCTTGTGGGCCAGGCTCTCGTGCTCGACCTCCGCCTCGGCGAGCTCGACCAGCAGCTGGCGCACCGACGCGTCGCGCGTGGTCTCGGCGGCCTTGCGGTAGAAGCGCGCGGCTTCGAACTCCATGTTCTCGGCGAATTTGCGCACCTCGTCGAGGTTGAGCGGCTGCATCAGCCAGAGCGGCTTCTTCTGGATGAATCCCCTGACGTCCTGGCGGCGGATCAGCGGCAGATACTCGCCGAATTTCGACCGATAGAGGTCGAACAGCATGCCGCGATGGCGCACCTCCTCCTCCGCCATCTCGTCGAACACCTTGGCCGAGGCCGGATATGGCGCGCGCAGGCCTTCGGCGAAGCCGCGATAGATGCGGCTGTCCTCCTCCTCGTTGGTGATGGCGAGGGCGAGGATTTCCTGCTCGGAGAGGTCGATAAAGCGTTTCACGAGAGCCTGGGGGGTGAGATCATCGGTGGTATTATATTAGAAGTATTCTAAACAAGAAGTCCGGCCTTTTGACAAGCGGGAATCGGTTGACGTCACTGGAGCGCCAGCGCGGGGACAGGCATTTGGGCGAGGGTCGGACAAGGCGGATCAATGTCGACGCCGTGCGCCGGGCGTTCGAGCCGGCGATCCGGCGCGTCCTGCACTTCTATTGGCGCTTCGCGCGGGCGATGACGCTCGGCGTGCGGGCGGTGGTGATCGACCGCGAGGGACGGGTCTTCCTGGTCAAGCACAGCTATGTGAGCGGCTGGCATCTGCCGGGCGGTGGCGTGGAGGCCGGCGAGACCATCACCCAGGCGCTTGCCCGCGAGCTGCGTGAAGAGGGCAATATCGAGCTCGACACGCCGGCGCGGCTCTTCGGCATGTACTTCAACGACCGCGACTCCCCGCGCGACCACGTGGCGCTGTTCGTGGTGCGGGATTTCCACCAGTCATCGGCGCCGGTCCCCAACCACGAGATCGTTGCGCATGGATTCTTCGCCCCCGGCGAGCTGCCGGGCGACACCACTGCGGGCACGCGGGCGCGCATCAGCGAGGTGCTCGGCGGAGCGGCGGTGAACGAACGGTGGTGAGTTACGTGGCCAGCCGGAGGGACACTTCTCGTCGTTGTCACGCGAATCGCCTATCATCCCCCCTTCCTGAGTCAGTCGTTGGTTGTGGATTGCCGTGGTGGCGTGAGCCGAAACCGGACATCCAGCGCAGCGATCACCCATGATGCAGCGACCAGCACCGGCCGGGCGCAAGGCGGCAAACGACAACGTCATGGTCTCGGATCGCGGGCACGCGAGATCGGCACCGGATCTTTCGCCGCTGCCGATCTTCGATGCGATCTACGATGCGCCGCTCGCGCGGTCCGAGCCGTTCCGCATCAGCGTGCGGCCGCTCCTGGTGGCCGGCTTCTCGGGATTGATCCTGGTCGCATTGTCGGGCGCGTGCCTGATCGGGCTGGCCGCCATCGGTCTCGTTGCGGGAGCGCTCGGCAGCGTCGGCCTGCTCGGCCGGCACCTGGGGTCGTCCCGGACGCTCGGCACGCCCAATCCGCAGGTGCTAGGCTATCGCCCGTAAGCCAAGCCGTTGCCTGGCCAGAGCCGCGGTCCGTGCAGCCCCGTTTGCAGGCCATCTATCACGTCCGCTGCGACGCGCGCTCGATCGAGGAACGCGCGCGCGCGATCGCGGTCGAGCAGAGCGTCGAGATGCCGGTGGCGGCGATCGAGGACGATTTCGTCCGCTCCGAGATCGTCGGCCGGGTCGAGGCGATCCGGCAATTGGACGATGGGCTGTTCGAGGTCCGCATCTCGCTCGCCGCCGAGACCGTCGGAGCGGATGCCGGGCAGCTTCTCAATATGCTGTTCGGCAACTCGTCGCTGCATGAGGACGTGGTGCTGCACGACGTCGAGCTGCCGGCCGAGCTGGTGCGGGTGTTCGGCGGTCCGCGCCATGGGCTGCGCGAGCTGCGCCGGCGGGTCGGCGCAGGGGTGCGGGCGCTGACCTGCTCGGCGCTCAAGCCGCAAGGCCTGCCTCCCGCCGCGCTTGCGGAGTTGGCCCGGCGGTTCGCGCAGGGCGGCATCGACTACATCAAGGACGACCATGGCCTGGCCGACCAGGCCTATTCGCCGTTCGCGCAACGCCTCGACGCGGTTGCGGCGGCACTGCGCGGCATCGAGCGGGCAGGCGGCCGCGCCCGCTACGTGCCGAGCCTGTCGGGCGATCTCGACGCCATGCGCCGCCAGATCGCTGCCGCGCAGGCCGCCGGCATCGATACCGTCATGATCGCGCCGATGATCGCCGGCTTCTCGAACTTTTGGCGGCTGGTGCAGGAGAACCCAAGCGTCGCCTTCATCGCCCATCCGAGCATGGGCGGCGGCGCGCGCATCGCCCCGCCGCTGCTCCTCGGCCAGCTGTTCCGCCTCATAGGGGCCGACGCGGTCGTGTTCCCCAACCATGGCGGACGCTTCGGTTACTCCCCAGATACATGCCGGCGCCTTGCCCGCGCCGCGCTCGAGGCGCGCGACGGGCTCAAGCCTTGCGTGCCGGTGCCGGCGGGCGGCATGTCGACCGGCCGGGTGCGCGAGATGCTTGATTTCTACGGCGCCGACGTGATGCTGCTGATCGGCGGCGCGCTGTTGCAGGCGGGCGGGCAGCTGGTGGAGGCGACGGCGGCCTTCGTCGCCGAGGTGCACGGATACGACTACGGATGAGACCATGACCGGCGAGCGAACGATCCACCGCAAGGCCAGGAACTACCGCTGGGAGGGCGTCGACGAGCTTCCCTACAAGGAAGACGATCGGGCGCTGTTCAAGTCGATCACCCGCCAGGTGTTGTTCTCCGACCCGGAGCTTAACGGGGAGCTGCGCTATTTCGAGGTGGCGCCGGGCGGCTTTTCCACGCTGGAGCGGCACGAGCACATGCACGCGGTGCTGATCCTGCGCGGGCGCGGCCATTGCCTAATCGGCGGCGAGGTGCGGCCGCTCGAAACCCGCGATCTCGTCACCGTGCCGGCGATGACCTGGCACCAGTTCCGCGCCACCAAGGGCGAGCCGCTCGGGTTCCTCTGCATGGTCAACGCCACGCGCGACAAGCCGCAGCTGCCGTCGGCCGAGGAATTGGCAAAGCTCGAGGCGGATGCGAAGATCGCGGCGTTCCTGCGCAACGAGCCGAGCTCGTAGCACGAATCGAGCTCGTAGCCCGGATTGAGCGCAGCGAAATCCGGGGCGGTCTTGCCGCGGCGCGAATCCCGGATGTCGCTGCGCTCAATCCGGGCTACAAGCGGAGCGGTGCTCGATGCCGCGTCATTTGCGTCTATTGGCGGCGACGTTCCTCGGCGCGCTCGCGCTGGCGTGCCCTTATGCCCAGGCGGCCGAGCCGCGCCCGCCCGACCAGCAGGTATTCCTCGACATCTACCGTGAGCTGGTCGAGATCGACACCACCGACTCGGCAGGCGACACGGTGCGCGCCGCGCAGGCGATGGCGGCGCGGCTTCGCGACGGCGGCGTTTCGGCGCCGGACATCCGGGTGATCTCATCCGGTCCCCGCAAGGGCAACCTGGTGGCGCGGCTGCGCGGCACCGGCGCGCGGCGGCCGCTCCTCCTGCTCGCCCACCTCGACGTGGTGGAAGCGCGGCGCGAGGACTGGGACTCCGACCCGTTCAAGCTCGTCGAGGTGGACGGCCATTTCCGCGGCCGCGGCGTCATCGACGACAAGGCGATGGCGGCGATCTTCGTCGCCAACCTGATCCGTTACGTCAAGGAAGGGTTCAGGCCCGACCGCGACATCATCCTGGCGCTGACCGCCGACGAGGAGCTGTCGGATTCGCCACACAACGGCGTGCGCTGGCTGCTGGCGCACCATCGCGATCTGATCGATGCGGAATTCGCCATCAACGAGGGCGGCGGCGGCACCTTGCGCAACGGCGGGCCGTTCCGTTTCGCCGTGCAAATGGCCGAGAAGGTCTACCAGACCTACCAGCTCGAAGTGACGGATCGCGGCGGCCACAGCGCGGCGCCGCGGCCCGACAACCCGATCTATCGCCTGGCCGAGGCGTTGCGCCGGCTCGCGCAATTCGATTTTCCGCCGCGGCTCAATGCAGTGACGCGGGCCTATTTCGAGCGCATGGCGGCGACCGAGACGCCGGCGGTCGCCGAGGCGATCAGGGCGCTGCTCGACGGCCGTACCGACCCTGCAGCGTTGGCGCCATTGACCGGCCGCCCCGACTACAACGCGCAGATCCGCACCACCTGCGTCGCCACCATGCTCACGGCCGGACACGCCGAGAACGCGCTGCCGCAGACCGCTCGCGCCATCGTGAACTGCCGGCTGCTGCCGGACGAGCCGGTCGCCGAGGTCGAGCGCACGCTCGCGCGCGTCATCGCCGACGACAAGGTGGCGATCACCGCCAAGGGCGTCGCGGTCATGAGCCCGCCGTCGGCGCTCAATCCCGAGGTCATGCAGACGGTGGCGCGCCTGCGCAACGAGATCTGGCCCGGCGTTCCGGTGATCCCGACCATGTCGGGCGGCTACACCGACAGCCGCTGGCTGCGCAACGCCGGCATCCCGGCCTATGGCGTGTCAGGTCTGTTCAGCGATCCCGGCAACAACGGCGTGCACGGGCGCAACGAGCGCGTCGCCGTCAACGCGCTGTTCGACAGCAAGGCGTTCCTCTACCGGCTGGTGAAGGAGTTGGCCGCGCCGTAGCTGCCGGCAAGGATCGCACAATAGCCGTGACTTCAGGGCCTCAGCCCGCCACCGCGGTCAGCAGCCGCTCATCGCGCTCGCCGATGACGCAATTGCGGCCGCTGCGCTTGGCCGCGTAGAGGCAGACGTCGGCGGCCTCGATCAGCGCCTGCGGCGCCGTGCGCGCGTGCAGGGCGGCGACCCCGATCGAGATCGTCAGGCAGCTCTGCTTCTCGCCGGTCGAGCGCCTGACCAATTCGGCCTTCTTGACCGCCAGCCGCAATTGCTCGGCCACGTCGACCGCGGCCCGCAGCGGCGTCCTCGGCATGATCACAGCGAACTCCTCGCCCCCGTAGCGCGCGGCGATGTCCTTGCCGGTGATGGTGTCCTTCAACGTGCTCGCCACGAAGCGCAGCACGCGATCGCCGACCACATGCCCGAACGTGTCGTTGATCTGCTTGAAGTGGTCCACGTCGGCCAACAGCAGCGACAGCGGCTCATTGTCGGCGTGGCACTCGGCGACCGACCTTTCCAGGGCGGCATCGAAGAATTTGCGGTTTCCGAGCGACGTCAGCGCGTCGGTGAGGCTCTCGGTCCGAACCACGTCGAGCTCGCGGCGAAGCTGGGCGATCTCCTCCCACATCACCTGCAGCTGGTCCTGCAGCTTCACGTTGGACGTTTCCATCTGCTTGGTGGCCGACACCAGGCGCTCGACGATGGCGCGCACGCCCTCGCGGTCCTGCACCGTTCCGAGCCGGCGCGAGACGTCGGTGAGGTTCGCCGAGTAATGGGAGGCCGATCCCTCGGCCGCCTCGATCATCGCCTTGACCTGCTCGATCTCGCCGGCGACGCGCGCACCCAGCCGGTTGACCTTCGCGGAGGCGTCGGTCGGCGAGATGTGCGCGCTGTGAAGCTCGTCGATGTCCTTGGCGTCGAGCGTGCCGCCGCGAGCGAGCCGGCTGTTGACCGCCGCGCAAAGGAGCCCGCTGTTGCCGGTGGCGAATTTGTACCAGAGCGCGTAGCTGCGCGGATCGGCGGGCTGGTTGCGGGCGGTGATCTGTTCGAGCGCCGCCTCGGCGATCGCAATGGTATCCTGATGCCGGGGCCGGCTCATGGGCTTCTGCCTCTCGAAGGCCGCGCGCGTGGAGAGAAATTGACGGGCAGCCGGCCCCAACAATGTAACGATTGCCTCAACAAGTGCTTAACCATGCACCTCGCAGGCGCGTCCGCGCATGCTAAATTGGCCTGGCTGTCCAATTGTCGATTGTCCAACCCCCAACGGCGGGTTGAGGAGCGGTTTGCATGGATCTGCCAGGGCTGATCGTCGCCCCGCTGACGCCCTTCACCGCCGATCTCGAGGTCGACGAGCGGGCGCTGCGGCGGCAGATCGACTACGTCGTCGGCGATTGCCGCGCCACCATGGTGGTGGCCGCCGGGGTCGAGACCCAGGAATACACCTATCTGGGCCTCGACGACCGCAAGGCGCTGATCCGGCGCACGATCGAGCTGGTGGACGGGCGCGTTCCGGTCATGGTCGGGGTCTCGCACCCCTCGTTTCGGACCGCGATCGAGCTCGCCCACGACGCTGAACGGCTCGGCGCCGCCGCTGTCCAGCTCCTGGCGCCGCTGCGGCCGTTCGCCGGTCCGCCGAGCCAGTCCGATCTCGTCGCCTATTTCGAGGCGGTGTCCAAGGAGACCGCTCTGCCGATCACGCTCTATCTCAATCCAGGTTCCGGGGCCGATGTGTCCATTGCGGATACGATCGCGCTGGCCAGGCTCCGGCGCGTACAATTCATCAAGGAGAGCTCGCGTGATCTGGCGCGCGTCTCCCGCCTGATCGTCGAGATCGATCGGGCGGGCCACGCCAGATACTTCACCACCATGCAGATGCTGCTGATCACGCTGCAGCTGGGCGGCTCCGGCGCCACCATGCCGCCGCCCGCCGCGGAGATCGCGCGGCACATCATCGATGCTTTCACGGCCAAGGACTACGAGCGCGCCGCCGAGCTGCAGCTGCAGTTTGCGCTGTTTCCGTCAAAGTGGATGCATCGCGGATTGGCGCCGGTCATGAAGGCGGCGATGAACCTGATCGGCGTGCCGGCCGGCGAGCCGTATCCACCCTACCAGTCGCTCTCCGGCGAGGAGCTCGCCGCGCTCGCGGCCTTGCTGAAAGCGAGCGTGCTTGCCGGCAGGTTTGCGGCGACCGCCGCCGCCTAGCGATTTCGCACAGTCCAGAGAACACGCGATGCAAGAGCACGTCCCTGCCAAGACGACCGCCAGGCTCATCGAGGACGCGCTCGCCGAAAGGTTCGGCGAGACCTGTCCGGTGGACCCGGAGCTGCCGGGACTGGACGAGCTGGCGCGCATCGCCGGCCATCGCGTGCATCGGCGCTTCCTGCCGCGTCCGGTCGAGCCGGGGCTGCTGCGGTTGCTGTGCGCCTGCGCGCTCTCGGCGCCGTCGAAGAGCGATCTGCAGCAGGCCGATATCCTGGTGGTTGGCGACAAGGCCAAGCAACGCGCGATCACCGCGCTGATTCCGGACATGCCGTGGATCGAGCAGGCGCCGGCGTTCCTGGTGTTCCTCGCCAACGGGCGCCGGCTGCCGGAGATCGCGCGGCTGCGCGACAAGCCGTTCCCGAACGATCATCTCGATCTGTTCTTCAACGCCGTCGCCGACAGCGCGATCGTGATGACCACCTTCATGCGGGCCGCCGCCGCCGTCGGGCTCGGCTGCTGTCCGATCAGCGCCATTCGCGATCGCGCCGACGTGGTGAGCGCCCTGCTGGAGCTGCCCGAGCGCGTCGTTCCGGTCGCCGGGCTGTGCGTGGGCTGGCCCGCCGAAGCGGGTTACATCACGGCGCGACTCGGGCTCGATGCCACCCTGCACGAGGATCGGTACTCCGCGGGAGACGTCGCGCAGAAGATCGACGCCTACGACCGCCGCCGGGACCGGCGCTGGCCTTATCGGCGTCAGCGCGCGCCCGAGCGCTGGGGAACGGCCGCGTTCTACGGCTGGTCCGAGGACAAGGCGCGGCAATACGCCGAGCCGCTGCGCGCCGATTTCGGCGCCTTCGTGCGCGCCAAGGGCTTTCGGCTGGATTGAACGCCTAACCGCCGAACCTGCCGCGGTCGTGCGGCGTCATGAAGTTGAGCTGCGGGCCGATCGGCACGATGCCGGACGGATTCACGTGACGCTGGCTGCCGTAGTAGTGCCGCTTGATGTGGTCCATGTTCACGGTCGCGGCAATGCCGGGCTGCTGGTAGAGGTCGCGCAGATAGTTTGACAGGCTCTGATAGTCCACGATGCGCCATCGGTTGCATTTGAAGTGGCCGTAGTAGACCGCGTCGAAACGCACCAGCGTGGTGAACAGCCGCCAGTCCGCCTCGGTGATGCTCGTCCCCGCCAGATAGCGCTGGCGGGAGAGGATCCGCTCGACCTCGTCGAGGGCGCGGAACACGTCGCGCGCCGCCTCCTCGTAGGCCTCCTGCGAGGTGGCGAAGCCGGCGCGATAAACGCCGTTGTTGATGTTGTCGTAGACGAGCGCGTTGACGCGGTCGATCTCGGCGCGCAGCGCCTGCGGATAGTAGTCGGTGCGCACGTTGGTGAAGCGGCCGAAGGCCGCGTTGAGCATGCGGATGATCTCGGGCGACTCGTTGTTGACGATGGTGCGCCGCTCCTTGTCCCACAGCACCGGCACGCTCACCCGCCCGGTGTAGCGGGGATCGGCGAGCAGATAGATTTCGGCGAGCTCGCGGGCGCCGTTCACCGTATCGGGCGTGCTGCCGGGCTCGTCGCCGAACTGCCAGCCGCGCGGACCGTAGAGCGGCTCGACCACCGACATCGACACCACGTCTTCGAGTCCCTTTGATCGTGCGGAAGATCACGGTGCGGTGCGCCCACGGGCAGGCGAGCGCGACGTAGAGGTGATAGCGGTCGCGCGCGGCTGCAAAGCCGCCTTCCCCGCTCGGGCCGGGACTGCCGTCCTCCGTCACCCAGTTGCGGAAGCGCGTGGTCGGCCGCATGAACCGACCGGCAGTGGTGCGCTCGCTGTGCTGCTGCTCCTGCCAGACGCCGTCGACCAGAAGGCCCATTGCAAGCTCCGTCGTGCGCGTGAGCGGTAACATACCACGAGGTTCGGCGGCAAAGTTCCCTCGCCCAGAACAGACCCGATAGTGTCAGCGCTCGGGCGCAAGTCCGCCCTGTTGTCGCCCGGATCAAGCTCCAGCGAAGCAGTCTGTCGCGGGGAGTTTCGCGTATTGGGGCGTGATCATCACCATCTGCTCAGGACCGCTGCGTCGCGCCGCGCCGTGCTGCGCGCGCTCGCCGCGGCGGCCTCGACCGCGGCGCTCGGCGGCTGCGCGGCGCTCACGGCGACCGATGCGCGCCTGGACGCCGCCGAGCTCGCCGCCGATCCGACGCTGCTGGTCGCGACCACCCGCAAGCCGGTGAACGGCGCGCGCACGGCGCCCTGGTTCGGGCCGGAGCGGGCCTCGAAGCTGAGCATCGCCCGCGCCAAGCTCACCCCGCCCGACGAGGGCCGGTTCTCCTACGCCGCGGTGGGCTTGAGCGATTGGCGCCTCGACGGCATCGAGACGGTGGCGCGGGTCGGCGATCTCGTCCGCGCCGTCGGCGTGCGCGACGTGCTCATCTACGTCCACGGCTTCAACCAGACTTTCGAGGCAGCGGCGCTCGACGCGGCGCGACTGTCGAACGGCATCCGCTTCCGCGGCGAGACCATGGTGTTCTCCTGGCCGTCGAAGGCCAAGCTGTTCGACTACGGCTACGATCGCGAGAGCGCCATGTGGTCGCGCGATGCCTTGGAGCAGGTGTTCGCCGGGCTGCTGGCGAGCGAGGTTGTCGGCCGCATCCACGTCGTGGCGCACAGCATCGGCACCATGCTGACCATGGAGGCGTTGCGCCAGATCTATGCCCGGCAGGGATCGGCGGTGGTGGAACGGATCGGTGCGGTGGTGTTCGCCTCGCCGGATATCGACGTCGACGTCTTCTCGTCCTCGGTCGAGCGTATCGGCGCGCTCGCTCCGAAGGTCACCGTCATCACGGCGACCAACGACCGCGCGCTCGCGCTGTCGGGCTGGTTCGCCGGCGGGATCAAGCGGGTCGGCGCGGCCGAGCAGGCCGAGCTCAAGCGCATGGGCCTGCGGGTGATCGACGCCTCGCGCGAGGGGTGGGGAATCATTAACCACGATCTGTTCCTGTCGAACGCCCATATTCGGCAAGTGATCCGCCGCGCCCTCGATGGACGCTCGATCGACGGTGCCTGAGCTCACGGCGATTGCCAAAAGCTATCGTCAGTGCTCGCGAGGAATCTGATCGAAGTGTGTGCTATCACACACTCGCGCTCCGGCGGCTCGCTTATCTCTCGTGCATCGGTGGTCCCCGCGATCACCAGACCACAGGAGATGATGATGTCGAAGAAGCTCAAGGTCCTCGTTGTTGCCACCCTTCTGGTCGCCTCCGCCTCGACCGCGTTCGCGCAGCGGACTCCCGGCCAGAGCACCCCGTCGGCGAACACCTTGCAGGACACGGGTCCGTTCGAGAACATGTCCCGCCCCGAGTAAGCTCTCACGAGCTCACCTGAGGGAAGCTGACCGGCCGGGCTCGGCCGGTCAGTTTCATTTTCTGCCAAGCCCGCGGAGCCGCAACCTCCCCACCTCCGAGACGGCAATAGACCTCCCGCCCGGCAAATGCTAAGCGCGTTTCCGATTGGCTGAATCGGAAACGCGCTCTAGCTTCTTTCGTGGTCGCATTTTTCTGCGGAAAACCGGTGACCACTTTTCCGGAAAATGCTCCAGGCGCGCTGCCGGGCGAACGAGGCGATGACCGATCTTTCCGTCACCATCATGCCGGAGACCGCTGCGGATGCCGTGCCGATCGAGCGCCTGCACGAGCGCACGTTCGGCCCGGGCCGCTACGCCAAGACTGCCTACCGCATCCGCGAAGGCATGGGCCACCGGCTCGAACTGTCCTTCACCGCGCGCATCGGCACGCTGCTGGTGGGATCGGTCCGCCTGTCGCCGATCCGCATTGGCACCGCCACGGCGTTGCTGCTCGGTCCGCTCACGGTCGAGCCGCCGTTCCGCGAGCGCGGCATCGGCTACGCGCTGATCGACCGCGCCCTGGCCGAGGCCAGGGCCAAGGGACACCGGCTGGTGGTGCTGGTGGGCGATGAGCCTTATTACGGCAAGTCGGGTTTCAGGCCCATCCCCAAGGGCCGCGCCACCATGCCGGGGCCGGTCGATCCGGCGCGGCTGCTGGTCTGCGAGCTGGATGCCGGCGCCTTCGACGGCGTGTCCGGGATGATCCGGCCGGACTGGTCGGCCGCATGAGCGATTGCGCCGGTCGGCGCCGCCTTCATTCGGGCCAACTCCGGGATAATTTTGACCATGGCGACGCGAGCGGGTAGCGTTGCGCGCCGCGCATTGCCGTGCAACCGCTCATCCGCCCCCAGCAGGACGCAGCTCGTGAAACTCGCCGGTGTCGTACTCGTTGCCGCCATCGCCATCGTCGTCCCGGCGAATGCGCAAGTGATCGATCTGTCCAGGATCAAGTGCAAGGAGTTCATCGGGTTCCCGAAGGAGACGATGAGCTATCTCACGATGTGGATCGACGGCTACTTGACCGACGAAGAGGACCCGCGCGTCGTCGATCTCGAGAAGATGAAAGCCAAAGCCGAGAAGCTCGGACTCTACTGCGCGCAGAATCCGCGCATGAGCGTGCTGACGGCGGCCGAGGACGTGATGGCCAAGTAACGTTTGGCCTGGTCACTCCCTTGCTCGGACCATCGCAGTGTCGTCACCGCGCGGCGCCTTGCCGAAGCCTTGCGGCGCCCTGTGGTCGCCGGGCCCGTCGCCGTATTTGACG
This sequence comes from Xanthobacteraceae bacterium, assembly GCA_040510815.1. GTDB lineage: Bacteria > Pseudomonadota > Alphaproteobacteria > Rhizobiales > Xanthobacteraceae > VAZQ01. The sequence continues at coordinate 47,697 of JBEVIH010000009.1, forward strand.
TTGAGGAAAAATTTGAAGTTGCGCCCAGGCAGCAGGATTTCATCCTTGTGGAACTGGGTGGAATTGCGGATGTCCACGTTGAGCAGATTGTCGCCAGCGATGCCGGTGGTGATCTCGACCGGCCCCCAGGGGGAATATTTCAAGAATTTGCGATGCACGATCTCCGCTCTGAGCAGATTGTACCCCGCAGTCGGGGTCTCGAACTGCGCGATGTCGTTCTGCGCGAAGGCGTGCAACAGGCCCATGCGGACGAACCAGTTGTCATTTCGCCAAAATGCGCCGCCGCCGACCCGCATCGGCGGCATGCGCGGCACGTTGCTGCCGTCAGTGAACGTGGCGCGAATGGTGTCGAATTGGCCGTCGACCCCAAAGATGCCGTTGGCCAGTGGCATGACGTCCCACTGCCAGGCCAGCTCGGCGCCGCGGAAGATGGCGTCGCGCTGGGAAATGAATGTTTGCAGCAATTCTTCCCCCGGGCCGCAGACTGTAAATCCCGGATCGCAGAAATTGCCGGTCGGCGCCTGGAAGATGAAGTTGTCGTAGCGCGTGTAGTAGGCCTTGCCGTCGAAGCGGAATTGACCCTCGGTGCGCTTGAGGCCGATCTCGACGGTCCTGGCGGTCTCGACGATGAGGCCGGCATTGCCGATGTCGAACGTCCCCGTGGCGTCATGCGGACCCTTCGAGAACAGCTCACTCGCAGTCGGCGCGCGTTCGATGCGCTGCACGGTCAGGCTGGCAACGAGGTAGGACGGCAGGTCCTTGATGACGCTGAACGCGATGCTCGCCGGCTGGAAATTGAGCTCGGCCGGCGTGCCCGCCGGATCGATCAGCGGCGGCAGGAAATCCGGCGGAAACGTCACCGCGGTGCCGACCACGTTGACCGCTTCGATGCGGCCGGCCAGTTGCGTCCGCAGCGTCGGCGTGTGCCGCATCTCGTTGAAGAAATAGGCGGCCGCGGTCCTGGTGCGGGCGGGAAACAGCAGCGCCTCGCCCGAAGTGTCGAGCTGCTGGTGACTGAACTGCGTCCCGAGGATGCCAGTCAAGGCGCCGACCGGCGTGAGCATCGGCATGCTCTCGACCTCGAACTTGGCCTCGCTCGTGCGCTTCTTGAAGGTCGCCGCGATCGCCTCGACGCCGATGTCGGTAAACCCGATCTCGTCGTGCTTGTAGTCGGTGTAGCCCGCCCAGTAGCGGACGGCGATGGTGGAGGTTGCCGGGAGAAATTCGCCCTTGCTGGTGATCTTGGTCTGCTCCAGCCGCAGATGGGTTCCGATCGCCGCCCCCTCGAGGGTGGGGACGTGGTAATCGCTCGCGTAACGGGCGATCGCGAGGCCGGCGTAGCCGCCGTCGAACAGATACGACCCGCCGACCGCGCCGCCCTCGGCGTGGGCCGATGAATTCGGCTGCTTGCCGTTGACGAGCGGCGGCGGGTCGGGCGGAATCAGATACGGATAGCTCGGAATGCGGTAATTGCCGACGTTGCGGCCGAAGACGTCGGCGTGGATCGCCGCGTTGCGAGAGCCGGCATCAAGCAGCAAAGCGCTCTCCCAGCCGTTGTTGACCGTGGTGCCGGCCGCTTTGAACTCGGCGGCGACGCCGCTGGGCGGCGAGGACATCGGAATCCGGTTGTTGAGCGCCTCGACCACGCCGCCGACCGCCTGCGAGCCAAAGCGCAGCGCCGCCGGCCCGCGGTAGATTTCCGTCTTCTGGATCGTCAGCGGATCGATCGGCACGGCATGGTCCTGGCCGAGATCGGAGACGTCGCCGGAGGTGACGCCGTTCTCCTGCAGGCGGACGCGGAAGTCGGTGAGGCCGCGCAGAATCGGCCGCGCCACGCCCGGCGCCAGACCGGCCGAGGTCGCTCCCGGCGTCGTGAAAAACAGATCGCCGAAGTTGGTGCTGGTGCTGGCCTGGATCTGACCGCTGGTGATGGCGGTTAGCGGCACGAACGGCTGCTGCGCGGCGGGCGGCGTGGGCGTCGCCTGCGGGGTTGCGACTGGTGTCTGCGCCCGCGGCGCCGGCGCGGGCGTGCCCCGCTGCGCCGGGGTTGTCACGCGCGGCTTGCGCGCCGTGACATCCACGGGCGGCAGCGGAGGTTGCGGGGCCGGTTCGGTTTGCGGAGTTTCCAGCGGAGGAGGGGCCTTTGATGATGGCGACGCGTCTTGCGGCGCCTGCGGTGTCTGGGCCGATGGCGTTTGAGCTTGTGGCGGTTGAGCCGGTGGTGTCTGCGACACCGCCACGCCGGCCAACGACAGCAGCACGAGCGCCGAGCTGCTCGAGAGCAAGAAACGGGTGTTTGGCGCGGACATTTGGAACCCCCACGTCATCTCCGGAGGACGACCCGCCGGCCGGACGGCGACGACGCCACCCCCCGCGCAGCGCAACTGAGCCCACACAGCCGGCGGGGGCG
>JBEVIH010000010.1:0-19716 GCA_040510815.1 Xanthobacteraceae bacterium
GCTCGGGCCGCGCGCGATAGCCGGCGTCGGTGAGCCGCGCGAGCAGCGCCGGATCGTTCTCGACCACCCGCGCGCGTCCCCAGATCTTGAGTCGCCGCCGAGCGGCGAAATCGAGCAGGAAGAGATAGGCGCGATCGTTGTCGGCGAGATTGCTGATCGTGATGTACTGCCGGTTCCCCGCATAGTCCGCGAAGCCGAGCGTCTTCTCGTCGAGCACCTTGATGAAGCCCTTCGGGCCGCCGCGATGCTGGATATAGGGCGCGCCGGCGGCGGAGACGGTGGCGAGGAACGCGGTGTCGAGCTCGGCGATGAATGCCGCAAGCTCCTCCGTCACCCGCTCGGGGAAGCCGGCGGCGATGCGCTTGTCATAGCGGTCCGCGGAGCCGCGCTCCGCCTGGGCGCGCCGTGCGGAAGGGGTGAAGACGATGTCGCTGTTGTTGCTCATGGCGCACCGCTCGCTGCGCTTGCGAGCCGGCGTGCCGGACTCGCGCGGGTTCGTTGAACGCTCAAAATGGCAATTTCACCAAGGATGATAATGCCTGTTCCTTGCAGCTCATTATTGCGATAATAGAAACAATATGGATCGGATCGGCAGCGTTGCGGTGTTCGTCGAGGTCGCCGAGCGGCGCAGTTTTGCCGCGGCGGCGCGGCGGCTCGGCCGCTCGCCGACCGCGGTCACGCGCGCGATCGGCGAGCTCGAAGCGCGGCTCGGGGTGCGGCTGCTCAACCGCACCACCCGTGCGGTCGGCGTCACCGAGGCCGGCGAGCGGTTCCTGGCGGGCGCCCGGCGCGTGCTCGCCGATCTCGACGAGATCGAGCGGGCCGCCGCCGGGGAGGGCACCGCGCCGCGCGGCGAATTGCGCGTCACCGCGCCGATCCTGTTCGGGCGGCTGCATGTGTCGCCGATCATGATCGAGTTCCTGGAGCGCTTCCCCGACGTGTCGGTGGCGCTGTCGCTCATCGACCGGCCGGTGGACCTGGTCGAGGAGGGACTCGACGTCGCGGTGCGCATCGGCGCGCTCGCGGAAAGCTCGGCGATCGCGAGCCGGGTGGGTGCGCTCCACCGCATCGTGGTCGCGTCGCCGGATTACCTCGCCCGCTGCGGGACGCCGAAGGCGCCGGCGGAACTCGGCGCCCACGCCATCGTCGCATTCTCAGGCATGGAAGCCGCCGACCGCTGGGTGTTTCGCGGTCAAGGCGGCGAGGCGAGCGTCGCGATCAGGCCGCGGCTCGTCGTGACCACCGCTGAGGCCGCGGTCGACGCGGCAAGAGCCGGCTTCGGCGTGACCCGCGTGCTGAGCTATCAGGCCGCCGACGACATTGCCCGCGGCTCGCTACGGCGCCTGCTGCAGGCCCATGAAGGCGCCGAGCTGCCGGTCCATCTGCTCTATCCCGGGGGACGGCACCCGCCGCCGAAGCTGCGCGCTTTCCTCGATTTCGCCGTGCCGCGGCTGCGCCGCCGCTGCGAGCAGATCAGGCGCGTGACGCATTCCTGACGCCGCAAGCGGCGCGATGAGGATCAGCGATCCTCCCACTTGGGCGGCCGCTTCTCGACGAAGGCCTGGATGCCTTCCTCGGCGTCGCGCGCCAGCAGGTTCTTCACCATCACCTCGGCGGTGTAGCGGTAGGCGTCCTCCAGCCCCATCTCGAGTTGCCGGTAGAACGCCTCCTTGCCGATCTTCACCACGTGCGATGATTTCGCCGCGATCTTGCGGCCGAGCGCCAGCGCCGCGTCGCGCTCGGTGCCGGCGGCGACCACCCGGTTGACGAGCCCGATGCGCAGCGCCTCCTCGGCCGAGATCAGGTCGCCGGTGAGCAGCATCTCCATCGCATGCTTGCGCGCGACGTTGCGCGAGAGCGGCGCCATGGGCGTCGAGCAGAACAGCCCGGCATTGATGCCGGATACGCCGAATTTCGCGCTCGCGGACGCGATCGCGAGATCGCAGCTCGCCACCAATTGGCAACCGGCGGCAGTGGCGGTGCCCTGGACGGCGGCGATCACCGGCTGCGGCAGGCGGATGATCTGCATCATCATCGCGCTGCAGACCGCCATGATGTGCTCGAAATAGGCGCGGCCGCCGTCCGGATCGCGGCGCCGCGCAGTCAATTCCTTCAGGTCGTGACCGCCCGAGAATGCCGGCCCCTTTGCGGTCAGCACGACGGCGCGGATGCGGTTGTCGGCGGCGAGGCTCGCAAGCTCCTCGCCGAGCGCCGCGAGCATGGCCTCGGTCAGCGTGTTGCGCACCTGCGGCCGGTTGAGGGTGAGGACGGCGATCGGGCCGACGTTTTCGCGCAGCAGCACCGGCGCGGGATCGGCGGCGCGAGCGGCAGAAGAGGGTTTCATCGAGTCCGTCCTGGAAGGCGCGCTGTTTCCGATCCAAGTTAACGCGCCGGACGTCCGGCGCAAGGCTTCGGGCGGCGGCGGAACGGACAAATCGCCCATGCGTTATCGATCGGGCGGCGGTGATGATCGGCCGGTGCGCGCCGATGGCAAGAACGGCGAAAACGTCCAGGAAAACCAAGTCCGCGGGTCGCAGTCGCCGCCGGTCCACGGCCCGAGGTAGCAGCACGGCTCGGCGCGGCGGGCGGCGCTGGTCGCGCCAGGTCACCCAGCATAGCGACGCGCTCACGCTCGATCGAAACGTCTTCACCTGGAAAGACCCCAAGCGGATTGCGGCATCGCTCAAGCGCTCGGCCGAGCGAAGCCGGCGACGCAAGGCGAGCCCGTTCCGCTCGGCGCTTTCGATGCTGACCTTCTACATCAACCGCGCCGGCCGGAAGCTTCCCGCCGCGCGCAAGAAGACCTTGATGCGCGCCAAGCACGAGCTGCGCCGGCAGTTCGGCAAGGCATAGCGCCTGCTGCTGCGCGACCCCGACGCCCTCGACCCCCCGCGCGTGCCCGGCCTTTCTCACATCTCGACAATCGTCTAACCCTGTCGGCAAAGGAGGGGACGGATGCCGACCTTGATGACGGTCAACGATCTCGAGCGTTTTCTCACCGCCGAGTTCCCCCAAGTCTTCCACCCCGCGAGCGGGCTTTCGATCGAAGCGGTCTGGGAAGGCGGCAGTCGCGTGCGGCGAGCCTTTAGCGACGGCTCGGTCCGCCCCGGCGGCACCATCTCCGGACCGACCATGATGGCGCTCGCCGACTTCGCCATGTATGTCGCCGTGTTGGCGGCGATCGGTCCGGTGCCGCTCGCGGTCACCACCAATCTCAACATCAATTTCCTACGCAAGCCCGTGCGCTGCGATCTGGTGGCGGAAGCGCGGCTGCTGAAGCTCGGAAAGCGGCTTGCGGTCGGCGAGGTCACCATCCGGTCGGACGGCGAGGCAGAGCCGGTCGCGCACGTGACCTCGACCTATTCGATCCCGCCGAACAACGGCGATTAGCCGGAGGTAATATCAAACCATTTTCCTAAACGCATGATATTGCGAGCGAAATATTTGAGCTTCGGCGTTGACCGCATTGCGGACGCCGTGTATTGAGCCGCTCTCCCGAGCCGGCGGGCATCCCGCCCGATGTTTCGCGGAAAGTCCACGTCATGAAAACCTTTTCGGCCAAGCCCGCCGAGATCGAGAAGAAGTGGGTGATGATCGACGCCAACGGCCTGGTGGTCGGCCGGCTCGCCTCGATCGTGGCGCTGCGGCTGCGCGGCAAGCACAAGCCGACCTATACCCCCCATGTCGACGATGGCGACAACGTCATCATCATCAACGCCGCCAAAATCGTGCTGACCGGCAGGAAGCGCGAACGGAAAGTCTATCGTCACCACACCGGCTATATCGGCGGCATCAAGGAGCGCACCGCGAAGTCGATCCTCGACGGCAAGTTTCCCGAGCGCATCGTCGAGAAGGCGATCGAGCGGATGTTGCCGCGCGGGCCGCTCGGCCGCGTGCAGCTCGGCAATTTGCGCGTCTATCCCGGTCCCGATCACCCGCACGCGGCACAGAACCCGCAAGTTCTCGACGTCGCCGCCATGAACCGCAAGAACACGAGGAGCGCGTGACCATGGCCGAAACCATGCAGTCGCTCGATCAACTGTCCGCGCTCAAGCCCGCGGCCGCCCCCGAGACCCCGAAATACGTCCAGAAGCTCGACAAGCAGGGCCGCGCCTATGCCACCGGCAAGCGCAAGGACGCGGTGGCGCGGGTGTGGGTGAAGCCGGGCGCCGGCAAGATCGTCATCAATACGCGCGAGATCGAAGTCTACTTCGCCCGGCCGGTGCTGCGCATGCTGATCCAGCAGCCGCTGGCGGCAACCAACCGCAACGGCCAATATGACGTCGTCTGCACCGTGTCCGGCGGCGGCTTGTCGGGGCAGGCGGGCGCGGTCCGTCACGGCATTTCCAAGGCGCTGATGAACTTCGAGCCCGATCTGCGCGGCGCGCTCAAGCGCGGCGGGTTCCTCACCCGCGACCCGCGCGTGGTCGAGCGCAAGAAGTACGGGCGCGCCAAGGCGCGGCGCTCGTTCCAGTTCTCGAAGCGCTGACCCGATTTTCCGGAAGTTGCGAGGCGGGCCGCAGGGCCCGCCTTTGCTTTTGGGCGCGCTTTGCGGCCCGAAAATCGGCACGCAGTGGCTAATTCGTTCGAATTGCACGTAATCCATTTACTTTCCGGCAGTCCTATTCGGCGCGATTGATCGTGCACGATATCGCGGTAACCGCTGCGGAAGGCTTGCGGCACTAGCCTGCCGCGAACTTGGCGGGCAGCGGTCATCTTGCATGAATCTCGATATCGGGACCCTTTCGGTCGTCACGGTCTTCGTAACGGCGCTGCTCGGCGCCCTTTTGGTCTTTGCCGGGCTCCAGAACCGCAGCATCCGCTCGCCGATGTGGTGGGGGGCGGCCCAGATCGTCGGCGCCGCCGGGCTCGCGCTCGCGACCTCGCGCGGGAGCGTTCCCGACTTCGTCGCGGTCGACATCGCCAATGCGCTGGTGCTGCTCGGCTACGGCCTGACCTGGGCCGGCGCTCGCATTTTCGACGGCCGCAAGGTGCAGCCGCTGGTCGTCGTATTCGCGCCCATTCTGTGGCTGCTCGTTTGCCGTATCCCGGCTTTTGCGGACGACATCAACCTGCGCGTCGTGGTGCTCTCGGCGATGCTGGCGATGCTTGCCGCCGCGACCGCCGAGGAGTTCTGGCGCGGCCGCGACGAGCCGCTGATGTCGCGCTGGCCCACCGTCATCGTGCTGCTGGCCTATGCGGCGGCGCTGCTCGCGCGCATTCCAGCGACCTATTTTTCGCCCTTGCTCGACAGCAACTCGCTGATGAGCAGCGTTTCGTTCGCGCTGATCGCCTTCGGCACCTTGCTGTTCACCGTGGTGATGGCGTTCCTGCTGCTGAACATGACCAAGGAACGCACCGAGCTGCAGCACAAGATCAACTCGCTGGTCGATCCGCTCAGCGGAGTGGCCAACCGCCGCGCCTTTCTCAACGGCGCCGCCCGGCTGTTCGGGCAGCAGGCGCTCGACCGCGAGCCGCTGGCGGTGCTGCTGTGCGACCTCGATCGGTTCAAGGCGATCAACGACCGCATGGGTCACGCGGTCGGCGACCGTGTGTTGCAGACCTTCGCCAAGGCTGCGACCTCGACGCTCGGATCGGACGTGTTGTTCGGCCGCATTGGCGGGGAGGAATTCGCGTCGCTCGTACCGGTCGGCGATCTCGGCGAGGCCTTTGCCGTCGCCGACCGGGTGCGCCGGAACTTCGCCGCGGCGGCGGCCCGATTTACGGACGGCGATCTGGCGCCGACCGTGAGCATTGGCGTCACCCTCGGCGTGGACGGCAAGTCGGACGTGGACACGCTGCTCGAGGTGGCCGACCGCGCGCTCTACCGAGCCAAGTCCAACGGCCGAAATCGGGTCGAGGCGACGGCGCCGCTCGACGAGGTCGCGGCGCCGTTTGCGCGGGCGCCCTCGATCGTGCCCCTGCTCGCAGCCGAGCGCGCCGACATCCCGCTCGCGGGGGCGGCTGGCACGCGCCGGCGGGCGGCGCTCTGACCGCGGTCCCCACGGCCCGGCCGCTCGTTTCCGGGGCAGCCGTTGAGAACCGCTCGCAAATGCCTGTCCGGCGGCGGTCGGCGCAGGACCGCCCAGGGGGCCATCAAGGCACCGCAATTTCATCCTGAATACCCACCGTTGACGGGATGCAAGGCATGCGCGGCATATTCCTCGCGATGATTGGGCTCCTTCTGGTGGGCGCTGACGCCCGGCCGGCGTCGGCGCAATCAAAGAACGAGATCATCAAGACGCTCGCTCCGATACGCACGAGCCCGACGCGCGGCATTTCGGTCGAACCCGCTTCGCCCGCCGTCGCGGGTCTCCAAAAGGACCTTCCAAGGATCAATCTGACGATCACGTTCGAGTCGGGTTCCGACCGGCTTACCCCGGCCGGACAGAAGCTGCTCGACGAACTCGGCGCCGCGCTGCAGGACCCGAGCCTGAGGTCCTTCCGCTTCTCGATCGTGGGGCATACCGATGGCGCCGGGCCGGAGCTCTACAACCAGCAACTATCGGAGCGGCGGGCGGCCGCGGTGAAAGCCTATCTGGTCAGCAAGAGCCAGATCGAGGAGGCGCGGCTCACGGCCGTCGGCTTCGGCAAGAGCAAGCCGCTCGACGCCGCCAATCCGATGAGCGCCGAGAACCGCCGGGTCGAGATCATCAATCTGCTCAACTAAGCCCGCGACCCCGATCGTCGCCGGCGCGGCGAACGCGTGGCCGGCTGCGACCGGCGACGCTATCATGGCGTTGCGCGCCGGCATTGCCCGGCGGGTCGGAACCTGACGGACCATGACCGCGATTTCTGGCGAAACCGGATCGGGCGAGACTGCGGCCGGCCTAACGGTCGATTTCTTCCTCAGCCGGCGCGGCGCGAATGCGGCGGTCGCGCAGGAGGTCGCCGGAACGTTGCAGGATGCGGGCTATACGACGTTCCTGCAGGACTATGACATCCCGCGCGGCGGCAACTTCGTCCTCGCCATGCACGAGGCGCTCAAGCGCTGCCGCCACCTCGTTGTGCTGCTCACCAAGGACTACGACCAGTCGGAGTTCACGCGGGCCGAAGTGTCGCATTTCATCGCCGCGGCGGCGCGCGCCGACGGCGGGCGCCGGCTCGTCGTCCTGCGGGTCGAGGATTGCGTGCCGGAGGGGCTGTTTGCCGCCCACGTCTTCACCGATCTGGTGGGTGTCGACGACCCGCAGGAGCGCCGCAACCGTATCCTGGCGGCCGCGGAAGGCCGTGCGGTCGCTTCCCGGGCACGGCCGCGGATATTCGAGCACGTGCCGGCGCGCGACCCCAATTTCACCGGCCGCGACCAGTCGCTCGCGCGTTTGCACGACTTGCTGCACGCGGCGGACGCGGCGTCGTCGCAGGTCGCCCTGCACAATTTCGGCGGCACCGGCAAGACCGCGCTCGCCGCCGAGTATGCGCATCGACACGCCGCGAGCTACAGCGGCATATGGTGGGCGCGCGCCGAGGGCCGCACGCTGCTGATTGCAAGTCTCGCGGAGCTCGCCGGCCGGCTCGACCCGAGTCTCGCCGGCGAGCCCGACCAGGAGAAGGCGGCGCACGCCGCCCTGGCCCGGCTCACGCGCTCGGCGATGCCGTTCCTGCTCGTCTACGACAACGTCGATACGCCCGAGACGCTGCGCGATCTCGTTCCGGCGGCGGGCGCGCGCGTTCTGATCACCAGCCGCTGGGCGGACTGGATGGGGCGCGCCGTCGAGATGAAGCTCGATCTGTTCGGCAAGGAGTCGGCGGCGGAGTTCCTGCAGAAGCGCGCCGGACGAAATGATCCGGTGGGGGCGGGGAGGCTCGCCGCTGCGCTCGGCCACCTCCCGCTCGCGCTCGACCATGCCGGCGCCTATTGCCGGCTCACCGGATCGAGCTTCGATGCCTACCGCGAGAAGACCGACACCCGCATCGCCCGCGCGCCGACCGGCGCCGCCTATCCGGCGAGCGTCGCCGCCACCTTCGCCCTCGCGATCGAGCAGATCGTGGCGACGCATCCGCAGGCCGAGACGCTGCTCGGATGTTGTGCGTTTCTCGCGCCCGAACGCATCCCGCTCGATCTGATCGCGGACACCGTCGCCGATGAGGACGAGCGGGCTGAGACATTGATGGCGCTCGCCGGCGTGTCGCTGCTCGAGCACGGCCATGCCGGCGCCACGCCCGCTATCTCCGTTCACCGCCTGGTGCAGTCGGCGATGCGGGCGCGGCTCGGCGAGCGCCAAGGCGCCCATGCCGAGCGCGCGACGCTCGCTCTTGCGCCGCGGTTTCCCGAGCTCGCCTACGGCAATCCCGCGGTCTGGCCGCAATGCGCCGCGCTGCTCCCGCATGTGCTGGCGCTCGCCGAGCGTTATCGGCAGGGCAAGCACGAGGTGCCTGAGGCCGGCGGCCGCTTGTTCGATTTGACCGCCGGCTACCTGCACGCGCGCGGCGCCTATGGCGAAGCCGAGCCGTTGTTTCACACCGCGGTAGCGGTCAAGGAGCGCGTGCATGGGCGCGCCGATCCGCGGTTCGCCAACGCGCTGGGCAACCTCGCCTTGCTGCTCCACGACACCGGCCGCAGCAAGGAGGCTGAGGCGCACTACCGCGAAGTGATTGAAACGGAAGAAAAGGCGCTCGGGCGCGAGCATCCCGATCTCGCCCGTTCGCTCAACAACCTCGCCAACCTGCTGCATGACACCGCCCGCTCGGCGCAAGCCGAGCCGTTGCTGCGCGAAGCCATAGCCATCAAGGAGAGAACGCTCGGCCGCGAGCATCCGAGCCTGGCGACCTCGCTCAACAACCTCGCCAACGTGCTGCGCAGCATGGGGCGGACCGCGGAGACCGAGACGCTCTATCGCGAGTCCATCGCCATTCAAGAAAAGACGCTCGGGCGCGAGCATCCGGCGCTTGCCACTTCGCGCCACAATCTCGGGGTGGTGCTGCGCGAGGCCGGTCGCCACGACGAGGCGGAGCCACTGCTGCGGGAGGCGATCGGCATCTGGTCGGCGACGCTCGGGCCTGATCACGCCCAGCCGGCGCGTGGGAAACGCAATCTTGCCGTGCTGCTGTTGGCATGCTCGCGCCTGGAGGAAGCGCTCGCCTGCGCGCAAGCCGCATTCGAAGTCCATGAGGGACTGCTGGCCGCCGATCATTCTTGGCGGGTCGATTCGGCGCTCACCTATGCCGATGCGCTCGCTGCGCTCGGCCGCCAAGCGGAGGCCGATGCGCTGCGCCAGCGCTACGCCGCGGCCGCCGGCGCCTAGCCTCGCTCGCGCTCAGCAGACATTTGGTCCTGCCGAAACAGTGAGAGGGGCCGCGCAAGCGCGGCGCCGCCGACGGATCGCAGGTGCCAACGGTTCCTTCCGTCCTTCGATATTGTTTTCAAAGTATTTCGCCACAATGCGACAGGATGGACGAAACCATTCGCAAAGGCTGCGGGGAGAGTTTCTGCAACCCAATGGCGGATGGTGGTATGGGGATGGCGGTCCACAAGAATTGTGAAGGGGCTGACAATGCTTGTATCCGCCGCGACCGCGCCGATTGCGCTCGACGTCACCACGCTGTTCGTCGTTGCAACCTGCATCACCGCGCTGCTCGGCCTGTTCCTGCTGTCGGCATGGATGCAGGAGCGCATCCGGGCGCTCGCGTGGTGGGGCACCGCCTACCTGCTCGGCGGGTTTTCGGTGGCGATCTGGAGCATCGAGGGCCTGATCTCGCCGCCCTTGCCGCCCGGCATGGCAAACGCCCTCCTGTTCGTCGCCTGCGGCATGATCTGGAGCGCCGCGCGCATCTTCCACGGACGCCGCGTCCTGTGGGGCTGGATGTTCGCCGGGGCGATCGCCTGGCTCACGGCCTGCCTGTTTCCGGAATTCGCGCAATGGGCCGCGGCGCGGATCGTGCTCAGCTCGGTGATCGTGGCCACCTATACCTTCCTGACCGCGGCCGAGCTTTGGCGCGAGCGCCGCAAGACGCTGCTGCGGCGCTGGCCGGCGATCTTCGTGCCGATCCTGCACGGCGCCGTTTTTCTGTTCCCGATCCCGCTCGCCAGCCTGCTGCCGGCCGACGGCGGCGTCATGAGCCTGGCGAGCGGATGGTTCGCCATCTTCGTGCTCGAGATCATGCTCTACGTCGTCGGCACCGCTTTCATCGTGCTGGTGCTGGCCAAGGAGCGCAGCGTGCGCATCCACCGCGACGCGGCCTCGACCGACGAGCTGACCGGACTGCTCAACCGGCGCGGCTTCTTCGCCGCCGCCCACAAGCTGGTGACGCGGCAGGCGGCAAGACGCGAGCCGGTCGCCGTGCTGATGTTCGACCTCGATCACTTCAAGTCGATCAATGACCGGTTCGGCCATCAGACCGGCGACGAGGCGTTGCGCCTGTTTGCCTCGACCGTCGGCACCAGCATGCGCGCGGCCGACGTCATCGGCCGGTTCGGCGGCGAAGAATTCGTGGCCATGTTGCCGGGCAACCTCGCCGATGCCACCGCGGCCGCCGAACGTATTCGCATGACCTTCCAGGCCGCCGCCGGGACGGTTGCGGGCTGCCGCCTCGATGCGACAGTGAGCGTCGGCGCGGCCAGCGGCGGAATCGACGTCGCGTCCTTGATCGCCTCGGCCGACGCGGCGCTCTATCGCGCCAAGACCAACGGCCGCAATCGCGTCGAGGGCATCGAAGTCGGGCTTCCGGCAGGCTCGGTGCCGCCGCTCGTGCCGGCGGGAGCGGAAGCCGAAGGCGGCATGGCCTGGCACGTGAACGCCGTAACCCGCGCCGGCTAAAGCATTTTCCGGAAAAAGCCCGTCCCGGACTTGATCCGGGGATGGAGCGGGCAACGAGCCGTTTACCGGGCTCGCGCTAGCATGCACCCCATGTGGCAGCCGGGCAGCTTGTGGCGGGGCAGGGGCGATCTGCTTGCGCTCGAAAATACCGTCGCGCGGGCGGGCTGGGCGCTGGCATGCCCATTCTCCTCGTCCGACGAGTTCGAGGCGGCGGTGGTCAAGTCGAAGCTCGACGCCGGCGTCTATGGTCCCAAGCGCCGGCGGCGCTACGTGCTCTACGCCGGCGCCGCCACCAGCACACTGGCCGTCCTGGTCTGGATGGTCGGCCTGGCGGCCTATTCCGTCGGGATGAGTTGGTTCTGAGCCGCCGGGCGGCGCGGGCGGCCGCCACAATATCACGGAAAAAGGGGCGCCCGCAGGCGCCCCTTCGAGTCTCATCGCCGATGCGATGAAGGGAGCACGCTACGCCGAATAGTACATCTCGAACTCGACCGGGTGTGGCGTGTGCTCGAAGCGGATCACCTCGGTCATCTTCAGGTCGATATAGCTGTCGATGAAGTCGTCGTCGAAGACGCCGCCGGCCTTGAGGAAGTCGCGGTCCTTGTCGAGGTAGCCGAGCGCCTCGCGCAGCGAGCCGCAGACGGTCGGGATCTGCCTCAACTCCGCCGGCGGCAGATCGTAAAGGTCCTTGTCGATCGGCGAGCCCGGGTTGAGCTTGTTCTTGATGCCGTCGAGGCCGGCCATCAGCATCGCGGCGAAGCCGAGATAGGGATTGGCGAGCGGGTCGGGGAAGCGGACCTCCACGCGCCGGCCTTTCGGCGAGGACGCCAGCGGGATGCGGCACGAGGCCGAACGGTTGCGCACCGAATAGGCGAGCAGCACGGGCGCCTCGAAGCCCGGCACCAGCCGCTTGTAGGAGTTGGTCGTCGGGTTGGTGAAGGCGTTGATCGCGCGCGCGTGCTTGATGACGCCGGCGATATAATGCAGCGCCGTGTCGGACAGGTCGGCGTATTTGTTGCCGGCGAAAGTCGGCTCGCCGCCTTTCCAGATCGACTGGTGGCAGTGCATGCCCGAGCCGTTATCGCCATAGACCGGCTTGGGCATGAAGGTCACGGTCTTTCCGTAGATCTGCGCGACCTGCTGGATGCAGTATTTGTAGATCTGGGTCTGGTCGGCCATGCGCACCATCGGGGCAAAGCGCATGCCGAGCTCGTGCTGCGCCGAGCCGACCTCGTGGTGGTGCTTCTCGACCTTGACGCCCATGCGCGCCATGGCGCCGAGCATTTCCGAGCGGATGTCCTGCGCCGTATCCTGCGGCGGCACCGGGAAATAGCCCTTCTTGGTGCCGATATGGTGGCCGAGATTGCCGCCTTCGTAGTCGGTGTCGGTGTTGGTCGGCAACTCGACCGAGTCGAGCTTGAAGCCGGTATTGTAGGGATTGGCGGCGTATTTCACGTCGTCGAAGATGAAGAACTCGGCTTCCGGCCCGAAGAACACCGTGTCGCCGATGCCCATGGACTTGACCAGGCCCTCGGCCTTTTTGGCGATCGAGCGCGGGTCGCGGTTGTAGGGCTCTCCGGTCAGGGGCTCGAGCGTATCGCAGACCAGGACCAGCGTCGTCTCGGCATAGAACGGATCGATGCAGGCGCTCTCAGGGTCGGGCATGAGCTGCATGTCCGACTCGTGGATCGCCTTCCAGCCGGCGATCGAGGAGCCGTCGAACATGATGCCTTCGCTGAAGGTGTCCTCGTCGACCGTCGAAATGTCGACGGTGACGTGCTGCCACTTGCCGCGTGGGTCCGTGAAGCGCATGTCGGCGTACTTCACGTCGTTGTCCTTGATCAGTTTCATCACATCTTTGGCCGTCGTCATGAACGAATACCCTTTCGTGTGGCTGGCCGTGGGGCGGGAGGGGAGTCGTGCGGGACCAGCGGTTCAGATGGCGTCCAATCCGGATTCCCCCGTTCTGATCCGGATGGCTTCTTCGATATTGGAGACGAAAATCTTGCCGTCCCCGATCCGCCCGGTCTGGGCGGCCCGGCGGATCGCCTCGACGGCTTTTTCGACCATGTCGTCGCCGAGCACAATCTCGATCTTTACCTTGGGGAGAAAATCCACGACGTACTCGGCGCCGCGATAGAGCTCGGTGTGTCCTTTCTGCCGTCCGAAGCCTTTGGCCTCGGTCACGGTGATGCCTTGCAGGCCGACCTCCTGCAGCGCTTCCTTCACCTCGTCGAGTTTGAAGGGCTTGATGACCGCCTCGATCTTTTTCATCGCGTTTCCTTCTCCCGGCTGGCCGGCGGGCACGCCGCAGCCGCGCTAACGGTTAGCAGGGTCCGTGCCAAGCCTGCCCGGGCAGAAAAACCACCCTCGAACAGAGAGTTAATCGCTCCCCACCGGCCCAGCGGTCGCTGCCGTGGCAGCCGGACGATTAGAACTTAGGCGATCTGCCTATTTCAAGGGCATTCGCGCTTATCCCACGCTGCAAGCGAGGGAATTGACCCACTCTCGCGCGTCTCTGGATGCGGCGATACTGTGCGCCGATGATCGAGTTGCTCAGCACCGCCGAGATGGCGCAGGCCGACCGCCTGACGATCGCCGGCGGGGTCAATGGGCTCGCGCTGATGGAGCGCGCCGGGCGCGCGGTGGCGGATTGCGTGGCCGCCCGCCAGCCGCCCGGCAGCCGCATCGTCGTGGTGGCTGGGCCGGGCAACAACGGCGGCGACGGCTTCGTCGCCGCCCGCGTCTTGGCCGAGCGCGGCCACCGGGTGCGGGTGCTGCTGCTCGGCGGACGTGAGCGGCTGCGTGGCGATGCGGCGCTCGCCGCGCAAGGCTGGGAAGGCCCGACCGAAGCCGCGGCTGCGGCGGCCATGTCACCGGCCGATGCGGTCATCGACGCGCTGTTCGGCGCCGGGCTTGACCGGCCGGTCGAGGGCGCGCCGGGCGCCATGATCGAGGCGATGAATGCGGCGCCTTGCGTCTATGCGGTCGACCTGCCGAGCGGGATCAACGGCACGACCGGCGCCGTGATGGGGCTCGCGGTCAATGCCGCCGAGACGGTGACGTTCTTCCGCCGCAAGCTCGGCCATCTGCTGCTGCCCGGCCGGCTGCATTGCGGGAAAATTCACGTCGCCGATATCGGCATCCCCGCTGGGGTGCTGGCGGACATCAAGCCGCGCGCATTCGTCAACGCGCCGGAACTCTGGCGGGCGACGTTTCCGGTGCCGCAGGCTGGCGGGCACAAATATCTGCGCGGCCATGCGGTGGTGATGTCCGGCGGAGCTTCATCGACCGGCGCGGCCCGGCTGGCGGCGCGCGGCGCGTTGCGGGCGGGCGCGGGGCTCGTCACCATCGCGAGCCCGCGCGCGGCGCTCCCCGTCAACGCGGCAGCGAGCCTTGCCGTCATGGTGCAGCCGGTGGACGGCGCCCGGGAACTCACCGACTTTCTTGCCCACCCGCGCCGCAACGTGGTGGTTCTCGGGCCGGGCGGGGGCATTGGACGCGAGATGCGGGAGATGGTGCTGGCGGCGCTGGCCGGACCGCGCGCCGTGGTGCTCGACGCCGATGCGCTCACGAGCTTCGCCGAGGCGCCACAAGAGCTATTCCAGGCCATCAGGAAGGGCGGGGAAGCAGCCACGCTGTTGACACCCCATGAGGGAGAATTTTCACGCCTTTTCAAATCAATGGATAGCATTCATAAAGCTGGTTCTAAGCTTGATAGGGCGCGCCGTGCTGCCGAGGTCACAGGCGCGGTGGTGCTGCTCAAGGGTTCGGACACAGTCATTGCCGCGCCCGACGGTCGTGCCGCCATTACCGACAACGCGCCGCCTTGGCTTGCGACCGCCGGCTCGGGCGATGTGCTGGCGGGTTTCGCCGCAGGTTTGCTCGCCCAAGGCATGCCGGGCCTCGAAGCGGCTTCGGCAGCGGTCTGGCTGCACGGCGAGGCGGGCACCGAGGCCGGGCCCGGCCTGATCGCGGAAGACCTGCCCGAGGCGCTGCCGAAGGTCTATCGCCGGCTGCTGGGAGAGCGCCGCTAGACTAGTCTAGACGAAGATGCGCTCGATCGCGACGGAGCCGGCGGGCGTGCCTGACATTTTGGCCAAACAAACCTCAAAAAGCGCAATGTTTACAGCGCACCCGCGCCGCGCGGGTCAGGTCACCGCGAACCACACCGCCACGTCGGTGCCCGTTTGCTCGAGCCGTCGGCTGTGGATCAGCCATTTGCCCGGATTGTCGGCGACGAAGGCGATGCGCTCGACCTGTTCGCCGACCACCAGCGTGTCGAGCCAGAACGGCTTCCAGCCGTCGTCGAGCCGGTCGAGCAGGCGGAAATGGTGGCCATGCAGGTGCACGGCGTGCGGATGGCCGGCCGGATTGCGCAGCGCCAGAGTGACGGCGCGGCCGCGGCGGACGGTGAACAGCGGGGCCCCGGCGGGATCCAACGGCTTGGCGCTCCCGAGCGCCAATTCAACCTTGAGCGAGTTCTTCAGATCGATGCGGGCCGGCAATGGATTTGCCGGCAGCGGCAGCGGATCCGAGCGCCGCGCGGCGCGCGCATCGCCGGTGGTCTCATAGAGGAGCTGCGCAATCGGTTGCTCCTCGCGAAAACCCGCCAGCAGGGAACTGCTTGTGCCGGGCTCGCGCAACGCATCGATGAACAGATCGACCCGGTTGCCGGGTGCAAGCGCGACCCGCTCGCGCGCGAGAAACGGCTCGGCCGGCTGGCCGTCGATTGCCATCACCCAGATCGAATGGCCATCGACCCGGACGGCAAGGCCGCGCGCGCGAGTGGCGTTGATCAGCCGCAGCCGCAGTCTTTCGCCGGCCTTGACCGGGATGTTCGGCCGCACCGATCCGTTGACCAGGAGAGATCCGCCGGCGTCGCCGGGCTCGCCCGGCGCTCCGAGCGCCAGCACGATCTCCCGATCCACGTCGACGGCTTGCCCCTCCTCGACGATCAGCGCGCCATAAAGGCCGTGGTCCTCTTGGCCGGGGGCGTAATAGCAAAACGTGCCGGCGTCCGGCGCCCGGAAGTGATAGTCGAAGCTCGCACCAGGCGCGACCGGCGCCTGTGTGAGGTGCGGCACGCCGTCCATGGAATTGGGCAGCCGGACGCCGTGCCAATGGATCGTGGTCGGCTCGGGCAGTTCGTTGACGAGGCGCACACGCAGTTCCTCACCCCGTTTGAGGCGCAGCGTCGGGCCCGGCACGGCGCCGTCATAGCTCCAGATCGGCGGACGTGCGTCAGCGCGCGCTCGCAGCACGCGAAAGCCGTCGGTTTGCGCTCTTGGCGAGGCCGGCAGCGCCAAGCAGGCCGTGCCCGCGGCCGCAAGGAACCAGCGTCGCGACAGGGTAGGGTAGGTGGGCGGCATTTCGGGCGCCTTGGCGCGGACGGGAGAGGGGCCCTCATAGCCCGCACGTGCACGGTTGAGAAGCTTGCCGAAAGCGCCTATTTTTCGTGTGCGCCAAGCTTTACGCGTGATATAAGCCGCGCCGCCCGTTCGGCGCCGAGGGGTGCCCTCTGCGGGCGTGGCGGAATTGGTAGACGCGCGGGATTTAGGTTCCCGTGACGAAAGTCGTGGGGGTTCGAGCCCCTCCGCCCGCACCACGCCGAGGCCAGACGCACTACGGGTCGACGCCCGATCCCTCGTCCGACGACCGCCCCGCTACGAAGAAGTAGATTATCGCCATGCAAGTCACCGAAACCCTGTCTGACGGCCTCAAGCGCGAATACCAGGTCACTGTCTCGGCGTCCGATCTGGAGGCACGGGTCATCGAGCGGCTCGGCGACCTCAAGGATCGCGTCCGCATCAACGGGTTCCGCCCGGGCAAGGTCCCGGTCTCGCACCTCAAGAAGGTCTATGGCCGCGCCGTGATGGCGGAGACCATCGAGGCCATCATCCGCGAGATGAACGCCAAGATCGTCAGCGATCACGGCCTCAAGCTTGCCATGGAGCCCAAGGTCACGATCCCGAACGAAGAGACCGAGGTCGAAAAGGTCATCGGCGGGCAATCCGACCTGGCCTATACGCTGGCGCTCGAAGTCCTGCCGAAGATCGAGCTTGCCGATTTCAAGGGTATCAAGCTCGAGCGCCTGGTTGCCGAGGTGACCGAGGCGGAGGTCGGCGAAGCGCTGGGCAAGATCGCCGAGCAGAACCGGCCGTTCGCCGCCAAGGGGGAGGGCGCGAAGGTCGAGAAGGGCGATCGGGTGGTGATCGATTTCGCCGGCAAGCTCGACGGTCAGCCCTTCGAGGGCGGCTCCGGCGGCGATGTCGGCATCAACGTCGGGTCGGGCACGTTCATTCCCGGCTTCGAGGACCAGCTGATCGGCATGTCGGCCGGTGAGACGCGGCAGGTGAAGGTGACGTTCCCGGCCGGCTATCCGGCGGCGCACCTGGCCGGAAAGGAAGCCGAGTTCGAGGTCACGGCGAAATCGATCGAGGTGCCCACCAGCGTCACCGTCGACGACGCGTTTGCAAAATCGCTCGGTCTCGAATCGCTCGACAAGCTCAAGGAGGCGGTGAAGGCGCGCCTGCAGCAGGAGCACGTGGTGCAGAGCCGGCAGAAGATCAAGCGCCGGTTGCTCGACGCGCTCGATGGCTTGCATCAATTCGCCCTGCCGCCGACGCTTGCCGAGGAGGAATTCAAGAACGTCTGGAACGCGGTCGAAAGCGACCTCAAGGCGCAGGGCCGGACCTTCGAGGACGAGGGCACCACCGAGGAAAAAGCCAGAGAGGAATACCGGGCGATTGCCGACCGGCGGGTCCGCCTCGGGCTGGTGCTGGCGGAGATCGGCGACAAGAACAACATCTCGGTGACCGACGACGAGATCACGCGTTCTATCGTCGAGCGCACGCGTCAGTTTCCGGGCCGCGAGCAGGAAATCTGGGAGCACTACCGCAAGAATCCGGCGGCGGTGGCCGGCGTGCGCGCGCCCATCTTCGAGGAAAAGGTGGTCGACTTCCTGATCGAGCTTGCCACGGTGACCGACAAACCGGTCTCCCGCGAGGAGCTCTACAAGGACGACGAAGACAGCGCCCCGGCCGCCTGAGCGTCATTGCGTCGTCAACTCGAATCGTGGAGATAGGGCGATGGGACGCCTATCCAACCTCGCTCGCAACCGCTGGCGCCTTTGGGGCGGGCTGCGCTGCTCGTTCTGCGGTCGCCGCTCCGATTCCGTCGGGCGTCTTGTAGCCGGCGCATCCGCTCATATCTGTGACGAGTGCATCACCAAATGTGTCGCGGTGCTGGAGCAACACGGCGGCTTCACCCCGGCATCCCAGCCCGGCGGCCGAAGCAGGTAATCCATGCGCGATCCCGTCGATACCTACATGAACACCCTGGTCCCGATGGTGGTCGAGCAGACCAACCGCGGCGAGCGGGCCTATGACATCTTCTCCCGGCTCCTGAAGGAGCGAATCATCTTCATCACCGGGGCGGTCGAGGACGTCATGTCGACGCTGGTGGTCGCCCAGCTCCTGTTCCTGGAGGCCGACAACCCGAAAAAAGAGATCTCGATGTACATCAACTCGCCGGGCGGCGTCGTGACGTCCGGGCTGGCGATCTACGACACCATGCAGTTCGTCCGGCCGGCGGTTTCCACCCTGTGCGTCGGCCAGGCCGCTTCCATGGCGTCGCTGCTGCTGGCGGCCGGCAATAAGGACATGCGCTTTGCGCTGCCGAACTCGCGCATCATGCTGCACCAGCCCTCCGGCGGCTTCCAGGGCCAGGCCACCGACATCATGCTGCACGCCCAGGAAATCCTGAACCTCAAGAAGCGGCTCAACGAAATCTACGTCAAGCATACCGGCCAGCCGCTCAAGAAGATCGAGGACGCGCTCGAGCGCGACTACTTTCTGACCGGGGAAATGGCCGTGGAATGGGGGATTGTCGACAAGGTGATCAACAAGCGCCCGGAGGATCCGGCGGCGCTCAAGGTCGTCTAGGCCCGGCCGCGGTACAACCCGGGGGGCGCCCAGCCTCGGCTTTTGCCCGGGGATGAACAGCCGAATTCGCCGGAAAGCCGTCAAAAAGTCGCCATCAGCCTGAATTTTCATCATTAATGAAATCTTGATTATCGCCAAGCTACCGTGGTTCGCTTAGGCCGATTTGGTAACGAAGCGGCTGAAATGCCGGGAGAAGTGTGACATCCATGCTACGGACTCTTAGGGGTGCCCTTGTTATGGTTGGCTCCCAGATGGCCGGCTGGAGGAGGGTGCGGACGTTCGGAGAGATGGAATGAGCAAGGTCGGCAGCGACTCCAAGAACACGCTCTATTGCTCGTTCTGCGGCAAGAGCCAGCACGAGGTGCGCAAGCTCATTGCCGGCCCGACCGTGTTCATTTGCGACGAGTGCGTCGAGCTGTGCATGGACATCATCCGCGAGGAGAACAAATCCTCGCTGGTGAAGTCGCGCGACGGGATCCCGACCCCGAAGGAAATCCGCAAGGTGCTCGACGACTACGTGATCGGCCAGGATCACGCCAAGAAGGTGCTCTCGGTCGCCGTCCACAATCACTACAAGCGGCTCAACCATCAGACCAAGCACAACGACGTCGAGCTCGCGAAGTCGAACATCCTGCTGATCGGCCCGACCGGCTCCGGCAAGACGCTGCTGGCGCAGACGCTGGCGCGTATCCTCGACGTGCCGTTCACGATGGCGGACGCGACGACGCTGACCGAGGCCGGCTATGTCGGCGAGGACGTCGAGAACATCATCCTGAAGCTGTTGCAGTCGGCCGACTACAACGTCGAGCGCGCGCAGCGCGGCATCGTCTATATCGACGAGATCGACAAGATCAGCCGCAAGTCCGACAACCCGTCGATCACCCGCGACGTGTCGGGCGAGGGCGTGCAGCAGGCGCTGTTGAAGATCATGGAGGGCACCATCGCCTCGGTGCCTCCGCAGGGCGGCCGCAAGCATCCGCAGCAGGAGTTCCTGCAGGTCGACACCACCAATA
>JBEVIH010000011.1:0-26462 GCA_040510815.1 Xanthobacteraceae bacterium
GGCGCACCGCCGGCCAGCGCTCGAAGGCGGCGCGCGCCGCCTGGAGCCAGCGGCTCAAGGCGCTCGCCGCCGACCGGCGCGCCGAATTCGAGCGGCGCGTCGCCGGCGAGCTGCCGAAAGACCGGCTGGCCACGGCGGTCCGCACCATCAAGGAAAAGCTCACCGCCGCGCCGAAGGAGATCGCGACCCGCGCCGCGTCGGAAAACGCGCTCGACGCGCTGACCGCGGCGGTGCCGGAAATGATCGGCGGCTCGGCCGATTTGACCGGCTCCAACAACACCAAGGCCAAGGGCATGGCGGTGCTCTCCGCCGCCGATTACAGCGGCCGCTTCATCCATTACGGCGTGCGCGAGCACGGCATGGCGGCGGCCATGAACGGCATGGCGCTGCACCGCGGCGTCATCCCGTATTCGGGCACGTTCCTGGTATTCTCCGATTACTGTCGGCCTTCGATCCGGCTCGCCGCGCTGATGGGCGAGCGCGTCATCCACGTGATGACCCACGATTCGATCGGGCTCGGCGAGGACGGGCCGACCCATCAGCCGGTCGAGCATCTCGCGGCCTTGCGGGCGATGCCGAACCTGCTGGTGTTCCGGCCGTGCGACGCGGTCGAGACCGTCGAATGCTGGCAGCTCGCGCTGGAGCATTCGGAAAGCCCGAGCGTGCTGGCGCTCACGCGGCAGAACCTGCCGCAACTGCGGCTCGGCCATGACGAGGCCAACCGCTGCGCGGCCGGCGCCTACGAGATCGTTCCGGCCGACAAGCGCGCCCAGGTGACGCTATTCGCCAGCGGATCGGAAGTGTCGATCGCGGTCGAGGCGCGCAAGTTCCTGCGCGAGCGCGGGATCGCGGCGCGCGTCGTGTCAGTGCCGTGCTTCGAGCTGTTCCTGGCGTTGCCGGCGGCCGAGCGCGAAGACGTGATCGGCACCGCGCCGGTGAAGGTCGCGGTCGAAGCCGGGGTACGGCAAGGCTGGGACGCCATCATCGGCTCGGACGGCGGCTTCGTCGGCATGACCAGCTTCGGCGCCAGCGCGCCGCATAAGGATTTGTATCGGCACTTCGGGGTGACGCCTGAGGCGGTGGCGCAGGCGGCGTTGGACAAACTGATGTAGGATGGGCCCCGAGCGTCATGCCGGAGACCGTCGAGTTCAGGTACCGCGCGTTCCTCTCATACAGCCATCGCGATCGAAGCGTTGGCGAACGGCTGCACCGGCAGCTCGAAAGTTACCGAATCCCCAAGGAATTCATCGGCCGTAGCACCCTCACGGGCGCGGTTCCCAAGAGCTTGCGACCGATCTTCCGCGATCGCGATGAGCTGTCGGCCGGCCATTCCCTCTCCGACGGCATCCAGAGCGCCCTGAAACAGTCGGAGTTTCTCATCGTCGTATGCTCGCCGAACTCGGCGAAAAGCCTCTACGTCAACGAGGAGGTGCGCCAGTTCAAGGCGCTTGGCCGAGGCGCGCGCATCTTGGCGGTGATTGTCGCCGGCGAGCCAGGCGACCCGCAGCAGGAGTGTTTCCCGCCGGCACTCAAATTCAAGCTTGGACCCGATGGTCAGCTCGGCGGCGAGCACGAGGAACCGATCGCCGCCGACGCACGCCGAGAGAGAGACGGCCCTGATTTGGCCAAGCTCAAGATCATTGCCGCCCTGCTTGGCATCGGACTCGACGAAATCCGCAAACGCGAAGCGATCGCCCAGCGCCGGCGCACGCTCATGCTGGGAACGACCGCCGCAGCAATGGCGATGCTGGCTGTCGCAGCCGGTGGTTTGGCATGGCTGGCAGAGCTGCGGCGGCAGGAGGCGGCCGAGCAACGTGCGCAAGCGCAGGAACAACGCCGCATCGCTGACGAGCGACGGCAGGAGGCCGAGCGCAATTTCGCCGCGGCCCAGCAGGCTGCTGACGCTCTGGTCTTCGATGTCGCCCAAGGTTTGCGGAACGTGGAGGGCATGCGGACGGACACCGTGCGCAAGATTCTCGGGCGCGCGGAACAAGTGTTCGATCGGCTGGTCAAGAATTCCAGCGGCAACAACCAACTGCTCCGCAGCCAGTCGGCCATGTTCAACGAATTCGCAACCACATATGCCGCACAGGGCGATACCTCCAAACAGCTGGAGGCCGCAAAGGCGTCGCTTGCGATCATCGCTTGGCTCGCCGAGATCGATCCGGCAAATTCCACCTGGCAACAGGACTTGTCGGTATCCCACGATAGAGTTGGAGACGCGTTGCGCGCCCAAGGCGATCTGCCGGGTGCGCTCGACAACTTCAATGCAGGTCTGGCTGTCAAAGTGCGACATGCCAAGGCCAAGCCTGACGATGCTGCCAGACAGCGCGAGGTCTACGTCTCGCAAATCAAAATCGGCGAGGTGCTGTTCTTTCAGGGCAACTTGCCGGCTGCGCTCGACAGCTTCAAGGCGGGCCTCGAGATCGCCGAAAAATTCACCATTGCCGGTCCCGAGAACTCCGGCTGGCAGTCCGACTTCGCGTTCGCTTATCGATTTGTCGGCGATGTCCTGGAAGCACAGGGCAAGCTCAACGATGCAATGGACGCTTACGAAAAAAGCCGGCGCATTCTTTCGACGCTGGTCGCCAAGGACCCGAGCCAGTCGATGTGGCAGCGCGACCTGGCATTCTCGTATGAAAAACTTGGCGGTATTTTCAAGGCAAAGGGCGAGGCTTCCGCCGCGCTCGAGCACTACAAGGCCGGTCTAGGCATCAGGGATCGACTCGCCAAGGCGGATCCGGGAAATGCGAGCTCGCAGAACTATCTGTCGTGGTCGCATCAGACGATCGGCAGCATGCATCTCGCAAGAGGCGATCCGCTGGCCGCGCTCGAAAATTACCAGACCGTTTTGACGATCAGGACCGCATTGGCAAAAGCCGATCCGGCAAACACGGTCTGGCAAGGCGATCTCTCGTTTGCCCATCTAGCGGTCGGCGACACCTCGGTTGCACAAGGCCGACTCCCGGCTGCGCTCGAGTCGTACAAGGCTGCGCACGAGATCCTGGCTCGCCTCATCAGGATCGAACCCAGCAATTCGCGCTGGCAGCGCTATTTGTCCGTGGCGGAGATCAAGATCGGCAACGTGTTGCAAAACCAGGGCCATATGGCGTCTGCGCTGCAGAGCTTCAACGCCGGTCTTGCGGCCATTGACCGGCTTGCCAAGACCGACCCCAGCAACCTTGTCTGGCAGCGTGAACTCCTGATCGCGCACAACAGGGTCGGCCACGTGCAGGCAGCACAAGGAGATCTGTCGGGCGCCCTGGAGAACTACAAGGCCGGGCTCGCCGTCATCGAAGGCCTTACCCAATCCGATCCCGCAAACGTGGGTTGGCAATCGGACCTGGCATATTCTCATCGGTTCATCGGAGATGTTCTGAAAAGCCAACAGAATTTGCCGAAGGCGAGCGAGACTCATCGGAAGAGCTTCGAGATCTGGGAGCGGCTGGCCGAGAAGCATCCACATCAGTCGCATTGGCAGTGGGAGTATGCGGTGGCCCACGAGCGATTGGGAGATATTGAGGCGGCAAACGAGAAGTGGGCAGAGGCGCTCGCCGACTATCAACGATACAGGGAGCGTATGGCGGTCGTTGCCAAGACTGAACCGAGCAATACGTCATGGCAGCGGGACCTCTCCGTATCGCACAACAAGGTTGGATACGTTCTCTTTGCCCAGGGCAACCTTCCTGCCGCCCTGGAAAGCTACAAATCGGGCTTGGCGATCATCGAACGTCTCGCGAACTCGCAGCCCGCAAACGTGGGTTGGCAATACGATCTGTCATACACGCGTAGCCGGGTCGCCATGGTCCTCGCAAAGCAAGGCGAGCGCGCCAGCGCGCTGGCCGCCTTCCAGGAGAGCCGCGCGGTCCTTGCGAAGCTGGTGAAACTGTCTCCTGACAACTCTTCCTGGAAACGAGAACTGGACTGGATCGACCGTCTGATCGCCGCACTCGGCCCATGACTGCGCGGGCGAGCCGAGGTGGCAGTCGCCACACACCATGAATCAAATGCCGGCCCTGATGGGCTTGTTCTGGCAACGCGATGGGTTAAATACCTTGACGAACGGACGGGAATCGCCGGGAACCAGCCCGGGCGCGAAGGGGAACAAGGAGCCGGGAATGTCAGTTCGGGTCGCCATCAACGGGTTCGGCCGCATCGGCCGCAACGTGCTGCGCGCCATCGCGGAATCAAACCGCACCGACATCGAGGTCGTCGCCATCAACGACCTCGCTCCGGTCGAGACCAATGCGCACCTGCTGCGCTTCGACTCGGTGCACGGCCGCTTCCCCGGCGAGGTGAGGGTCGCCGGCGACACCATCAGCGTCGGCAACGGCGCCATCAAGGTCACCGCCGTCAAGGACCCGGCCACGCTGCCGTGGAAGGCGATGGGCATCGACATCGCGCTCGAATGCACCGGCATCTTCACCTCGAAGGACAAGGCCTCCGCTCACCTCACCGCCGGCGCCAAGCGGGTGATCGTCTCGGCGCCCGCCGACGGCGCCGATCTCACCGTGGTCTACGGCGTCAACCACGACAAGCTGACCAAGGATCACAAGGTCATCTCCAACGCCTCGTGCACGACCAACTGCCTGGCGCCGGTCGCCAAGGTGCTCAACGACGCGGTTGGCATCGACAAGGGCTTTATGACCACCATCCACTCCTACACCAACGATCAGCCCTCGCTCGACCAGGTGCACAAGGATCTCTACCGGGCGCGCGCCGCCGCGCTCAACATGATCCCGACCTCGACCGGCGCCGCCAAGGCCGTGGGTCTCGTGCTGCCGGAGCTCAACGGCAAGCTCGACGGGGTCGCCATCCGGGTGCCGACGCCCAATGTGTCGGTGGTGGACTTCAAGTTCGTCGCCAAGCGCGCGACCAGCAAGGACGAGATCAACAGCGCCGTGAAGCGCGCCGCCGACCAGCAGCTCAAAGGTATCCTCGGCTACACCGAGGCGCCCAACGTGTCGTCCGATTTCAATCACGATGCCCATTCGTCGGTGTTCGCCATGGACCAGACCAAGGTCATGGACGGCACCTTGGTGCGGGTGATGTCGTGGTACGACAACGAATGGGGCTTCTCCAACCGTATGATCGACACCGCGGTGGCGATGGGGAAGCTGATCTGAACGTCGAGGTCAACGGCGTGATGCCGACCTGGCGAGGCTCGTGATGGCATCGCAGTGGCTCGGACTTGCACTGTTCGCGGCGGTCCTCGCCGGCCTCGTCTACGTCTACGTTCGTCACGGGGTGAAGATCAAAGCGGACCCCGAGAACAAGCCGCCGAATCCGAACATCATCCCATGACGGGCGCCTTCCGCACGCTCGATCAGGCGAAGCTCGAAGGCAAGCGCGTGCTCGTCCGCGTCGACCTCAACGTGCCGATGGAGAACGGCAGGGTGGGCGACTTGACCCGCATCGAGCGCGTGGCGCCGACCATCCGCGAGATCGCCGGCAAGGGCGGCAAGGCGATCCTGCTCTCGCATTTTGGCCGCCCCAAGGGGCGCGACCCCAAACAATCGCTCAAGCCCGTCGCCGCCGCGCTCGCCGACGCGATCGGGCGGCCGGTCGCGTTCGCGGAAGATTGCGTCGGCGACCAGGCCAAGGCCGCGGTCGCGCGGCTCAAGCCCGGCGACGTCCTGCTGCTCGAGAACACCCGCTTCCACGCCGGCGAGGAGAAGAACGACCCGGCGTTCGTGGCGGAGCTGGCGGCGCTCGGCGATATCTACGTCAACGACGGCTTCTCGGTCGCGCACCGCGCGCATGCCTCGACCGAGGGGCTCGCCCACAAGCTCCCTGCCTATGCGGGCCGCAGCATGCAGGCCGAGCTCGACGCGCTCGAGCAGGCGCTGGAGGCGCCGCAGCGCCCGGTCGCCGCCATCGTTGGCGGCGCCAAGGTGTCGACAAAGCTCGACCTGCTCGGCAACCTGCTCGCCAAGGTCGACGTGCTGATCATCGGCGGCGGCATGGCCAACACCTTTCTCGCCGCGCAGGGCAAGCCGGTCGGGAAGTCGCTGGCCGAGCACGACCTGGCCGGGACCGCCCGCGACATCTTGGCCAAAGCAAAAACCGCGGGCCGCGAGATCGTGCTGCCGGTCGACGCGGTGGTGGCGCAGAAATTCGCCGCCAACGCACCGTCGCGGGTGGTCGAGCCGGATCAGATCGGTTCCGACGACATGATCCTCGACATCGGGCCGCGCAGCGTCGAGCACGTGGTCTCGGTGCTGGCGCGGGTCAAGACGCTGGTATGGAACGGGCCGTTCGGCGCCTTCGAGCTGGAACCGTTCGACAACGGCACGGTCGAGGTGGCGGAGGCGGCGGCGGAACTCACCGCCGCCGGCAAGCTTGTCACGGTGGCGGGCGGGGGCGACACCGTGGCGGCGCTTAACGCCGCCGGCGTGACGCCGCGCTTCACCTATGTGTCGACCGCCGGCGGCGCCTTTCTGGAGTGGCTGGAAGGCAAGACCCTGCCGGGTGTAGAGATGTTAAGGGTTAAATGATCCGACCCTTTGCCAAGCGGGCGAAGAGGCGGCAAAATCCCGACCAAGCTTGCACGATATGAGAAGGAGGCTCCGATGAACCTTGCCGAATTGAACAGGGTCGCCGAGGCCATGGTGGCGCCGGGCCGCGGCATCCTGGCCGCCGACGAATCCTCGGGCACCATCAAGAAGCGCTTCGACTCGATCGGCGTGGAATCGACCGCCGACAGCCGCCGCGACTACCGCGAGCTGCTGTTCCGCTCGTCCGAGGCAATGTCGAAATACATTTCCGGCGTGATCCTCTATGACGAAACCATCCGCCAGAACGCCAAGGATGGCACCCCGCTGGTGAAGGTGATCGAGAAGGCCGGCGCGCTGCCGGGCATCAAGGTCGACAAGGGCACCAAGCCGCTGCCGTTCTCGCCCGGCGAGGTGATCACCGAGGGTCTCGACGGCTTGCGCGAGCGCCTGGTCGAATATCGCGGGCTCGGCGCCAAGTTCGCCAAGTGGCGCGCCGTCATCGACATCGGCGATGGCATCCCAAGCTATGCGGCGATCGTCACCAATGCGCACGCGCTCGCGCGCTACGCTGCGCTCTGCCAGGAGGAAGGCATCGTTCCGATCGTCGAGCCGGAAGTGCTGATGGACGGCGACCACGACGCCGACCGTTGCTACGTCACCACCGAGTGGCTGCTCAAGACCGTGTTCGAGCAGCTCTATTACCAGAAGGTCGCGTTCGAAGGCATGGTGCTCAAGCCCAACATGGTGATCGCCGGCAAGAAGGCGAAGAGCCGCGCCGACGTCGACGAGGTTGCGGAGAAGACCGTGAAGGTGCTCAAGGCCTGCGTGCCCGCCGCCGTCCCCGGCATCGCGTTCCTGTCCGGCGGCCAGTCCGACGAGGAGGCGACCGCGCACCTCGACGCCATGAACAAGATCGGCGGATTGCCCTGGCGGCTCACCTTCTCTTACGGCCGCGCGCTGCAGGCGGCGCCGCAGAAGGCCTGGAGCGGAAAGACCGAGAACGTCGCCGCGGCGCAACGCGCCTTTGCGCATCGCGCCATGATGAACGGCCTCGCCGCGATGGGGCAGTGGAAGCGGGATTTGGAGAAGAAGGCGGCGTAATTCATACGCCGCTGGCCGGAGAAGCCATTTTGCTCCGCGCCCGCGATTGCGGCGCCGCGCCGATCATGTGAATGTTGGCTGCCCTGCGCTCTATGCCTTCGCTTGGGGACCAACATGTCCATACCCGATCCGGTGTTCCGCCCCGCCTTCGCGATCACGCGCGCGAGCCATGTCGTGCTGCGCGTCGCCGACCTGCAGAGAAGCCGCGCGTTCTACGTCGACACGCTCGGCTTCGTGGTCAGCGACGAAGACAACAGCACGCTCTATCTGCGCGGCCTGGAGGAAGGCTGCCACCACAGCCTGGTGCTCAAATCGGGCAGCGAGCCCGCCTGCCAGCGCGTCGGCATGCGCGTGCTCACCGAGGACGACCTCGACCTGGCGGAGGCGCATTTCAGAAAGCATGGCCTGCCCACGCAGTGGGTCGACGTGCCGTTCCAGGGCCGCACCCTGCACACCGCGGACGTGGTCGGCACGCCGCTCGAACTCTGCGCGACGATGCAAACCCAGCGGCGGCGCATCATGGATTTCGAGCTGTTCCACGGCGCCTGCCCGCAGCGCATCGACCATTTCCAGGTCCTGACCAACGAGGTGCGGTCGGCGCTCGAATTCTACATGGGCGTCGGCTTTCGCCTGTCCGAGTACATCGTGCATGACGGCAGCGACGAGCTGCGCGCCGTGTTCCTGCAGCGCAAGGGCAACCCGCACGACATCGTCTTCGTCAACAATGCCGGACCGCGTCTGCACCACGCGGCCTTCACGATCCCGGAGGTCTACCACCTGATGTATATCTGCGACCTGTTGGGGCGGAACGGCTTCGGCGCGGGCGTCGAATGGGGCCCGGGCCGGCATTTCGGTCCGGGCTATGCGCGCTTCGTCTACCTGCGCGACCCCGACGGCCACCGCATCGAGCTGTTCACCAACCACTACCAGACGATCGACATCGAGGACGAGCCGATCCGTTGGCAGGTGTCCGATCTCAACACCGGCCGCTGGGGCACGGCGCCGCCGGCGAGCTGGCAGCAACAGGGAAGCGCGTTTGCGGGCGCCCCGCTGCGGCGATCGGAGAAGAGCACGCCGGCGCCGGCGGCCGCCTACGCGCGCTGATTTCGCAAGACGCGGTCGCAACCGCGCACCGGCGAAGTTCAATGAGGGAGGAAGTCATGTCCCGGTCATCCATGCGCCGTTGCGCGATCGCGCTGTTGCTCGGCCTCGCGGCGCCGGCCGCGCCAGCCAACGCCGACAACTATCCGAGCCGTCCGATCACCATCCTGGTGTCGTTGGCGGCCGGCACCGGGATGGACACGCTGGTGCGCCTCTACGCCGAGAAGCTCGCGCAAAATCTCGGCCAGCCGGTCGTGATCGACAACCGGCCGGGCGGCGCCGGCGTGGTCGCCGGCGAGACCATCGTCAAGGGCGCGCCCGACGGCTACACGCTGGCGGTGGCGACCAGCGCCGTGATGGCGATCCGGCCGACGCTGTTCAAGCAGCGGCCGTTCAATCCACAGACCGACTTCGTGCCGATCTCCAACTACGTGAAGTCGCCGTTCGTGTTCATCGTGAACCCGTCGCTGCCGGTTAACTCCGTGCCGGAGTTCATCAAATACGCCAAGGAGCGGCCCGGACAGATCAGCTACAGCTCGTCCGGGATCGGCGGCGCGCCGCACCTGACCGCCGAGCTGCTCAAGCAGAAGTTCGGGTTCGACATGGCGCACGTGCCCTACCGCAACAGCCCGCAATCGATCGCCGACGTCGCCGCCGGCCACGTGCAGGCGTCGGTCGCCGAGGCCGGAGCCTCGCTGCCGTTGATCAAGGACGGCAAGTTGCGCGCCATCGCCGTCACCTCGACGACGCGGTTCCCGACGCTGCCCGAGGTTCCGCCGATCGCCGAGGCGGTCGGAATGCCGGACCTGGAGGCGGTCTCCTGGCATCTCTTATTCGCCCGCCACGACACGCCGCGCGAGATCATCGACAAGCTGCACAGCGGGATGAAGCGGATCATGGCAGCGCCCGAGATGCGGCAGAAGGTCCTCAATATCGGGCTCATTCCCCACGAGTCGCCTTCGGTCGAGGGGTTACGCGCCTACATCAAGGCCGAAACCGACAAGTGGGGCACGCTGGTGCGGCAATTGGGGCTGGAAGGCTCGCAGTAGCCGGCGATCGTTCGCGCGGATCGGCGGCCTTTACCCTCTCGTAGGGTTGCGGGTCTATAAACGCCCAAATTTCCGCCCGATTGCGGGGGCAATCGATCCGTCATGGCGTCCCGGAAACCTGCCGAAGCGAGGCGCCCTGCCCCGCGCATCTATCTCGTGACCCCGCAGGCCGCCGATCCTGACGGGCTCAAGGACGCGCTTGCCGGCGCGCTCGCCGCCGCCGACGTCGCCGCTGTGCTGCTTTGCCTGGCTGCGGCCGATGACCGCAGCCTGATCAACCGGGTGAAGGCGCTGGCGCCGGTCCCGCAGGAGAAGGGCGCGGCGCTCATCCTCGACGGCCATCCGGAGATCGTGGCGCGGTCCGGCGCCGACGGCGCGCACCTCGCCGGCATCGAGGCATTCAACGCCGCGCTGGCGACCCTCAAGCCCGCGCGCATCGCCGGCTGCGGCGCCCTTGCCACCCGGCACGACGCCATGCTGGCGGCCCAGGCCGGCGCCGATTACGTCATGTTCGGCGAGCCCGACCAGAGCGGCCGGCGGCCCTCGTTCGAGGCGATCACCGAACGCGTCGCGTGGTGGGCGGAAGTGTTCGAGGTGCCGTGCGTCGGATTTGCCGCCGCGCTCGACGAGGTCGAGCCGCTCGCGGCGGCCGGCGCCGATTTCGTCGCGCTCGGCGATTGGGCGATGCGTGACGCGCGCGCCTGCGCCGAGGCGGGGCGGCGACTCGCGGTGGTGGAGACAGCGGCATGAGTGTCGCGCGGCCGTCAGTGACCGGCATTGTCGCGGTTGGATTGGCCGCGGCCTTGATCGGCTCGGCCGCCGCGCAGGCGCCGACCCCGCCCGCACCGTCGGCGACCCCGCCGGTTGCAAAATCGCCCGCCAAGCCGCCGCCGCGCCGGCCTGCGGCGCCGGCGGAGGCAGCGCCGGGCGCAGCCACGCAGGTCGCCGCGCCGGCCGCTCCGCGCAGCGAGCCCGATCTCGCCTATGGCGCGTTCCAGCGCGGCTTCTATCTCACGGCGTTCGGGATGGCGACCCGCCGGGTCGAGGAGAAGGGCGACGTCAAGGCGATGACCCTGCTCGGCGAGCTCTACGCCCACGGCTTCGGCGTCAGCCGCAACGACAAGAAGGCCGCCGAGTGGTACCGGCTGGCCGCCGACCGCGGCGACCGCGAGGCGATGTTCGCGCTCGCGGTGTTCCATCTCAGCGGACGCGCCGGCGCCGTCAACCGCGAGCAGGCCGCCAAGCTGATGGCCGCCGCCGCCAAGCTCGGGCAACTCTCCGCCGCCTACGACCTCGGCCTGCTCTATCTCGAAGGCCAGCTGTTCCCGCAGGATTTCGCGCGCGCCGCCGAGTTGTTCCGCGGCGCCGCGCAGGCCGGCAATCCTGAGGCGCAATACGCGCTCGCCACGCTCTACAAGGATGGCCGCGGCGTCACCAAGGACGTGAACGAAGCCGCGCGGCTGCTCGCCGCGGCCGCCGCCGCCCAACACGTCGACGCCCAGGTCGAATACGCCATCGCCTTGTTCAACGGTACCGGCGTCGCCCGCAACGAGCCGGTGGCTGCCGAGCTATTGAAAAAGGCGGCGCGCCGGGGCAACCCGGTGGCGCAGAACCGGCTCGCCAACATCCTGGCGATCGGCCGCGGGCTCAAGGCCGACGCGGTCGAGGCGATCAAGTGGCACATCGTCGCCAAGGCCGGCGGCGTAAGCGACCTGCCGCTCGATGCCTTCGTGCAGAAGCAGACGCCGGAAACCCGCGCCGCCGCCCAGAAGGCGGCGCAGCCGTGGCTCGACGCGATCAGGGCGTCGCGCTCTTGACGTAGCGCCGCACGGCGGGCAGACCCGGGTAGCCAAACAACGACCGATCGTCATGGCCGGGCTGGTCCCGGTCATTGTCTCTTGAATCTTCGGCGACGAAAGGCGTGGATGCGCGGGCCATACCGCGCACGACGAACGACAGAGCGCGCCAATGCTTCGCTCCGCCCTCCTCAACGTGATGATCAAGGCCGCGCGCAAGGCCGGCCGCATGCTCAAGCGCGACTTCGGCGAGGTCGAGCATCTGCAGGTGTCGCTCAAGGGGCCGGCCAATTTCGTCACCGCCGCCGACCGCCGCGCCGAGGAGATCCTGCGCGAGGAGCTCGCCCACGCGCGTCCGGGCTACGGCTTTCTCGGCGAGGAAAGCGGCGCCCATGAAGGCCCCGACAAGACCCACCGCTGGATCGTCGATCCGCTCGACGGCACCTCGAACTTCCTGCACGGTATTCCGCACTTCGCCATCTCGATGGCGCTCGAGCGCGAGGGCACGATCGTGGCCGGCCTGGTCTACAATCCGGCCAACGAGGAGCTGTTCACCGCCGAGCGCGGCAAGGGTGCCTTCCTCAACGATGCGCGGCTGCGGGTGGCGGCGCGCAAGCGGCTCGCCGACGCGGTGATCGGCTGCGGGCTGCCGCATCTCGGCCGCGGCGATCTCGCGCTCTCCCGCAAGGAAATCGCCGCCGTGCAGGAGAAGGTCGCCGGCCTGCGCCGCTTCGGGGCCGCCGCGCTCGACCTCGCCTGGCTGGCGGCCGGACGGCTCGACGGCTATTGGGAGCGCAACCTGTCGCCCTGGGACGTGGCGGCCGGGCTGATCCTGGTGCGCGAAGCCGGCGGCTTCATCACCGATCTCGAGGGCGGCGAGGCGCCGTTCCTGACCGGCGACGTGGTGGCCGGCAACGAGACCATGCACGGCGAGCTCCTCCGGCTGCTCAAGGACGCGGGCAAGCCCTGACCCGGCCAGCGCGTTTAGGCAGCGGCCGCCCACGCGGCCGGCGGTATTGGCGATTTTCGGCCCGACTCCGGCTTTTTCGCCCCGCCGCGTCTGTGCCATATTGTGAGGCGAGTTAGGGCGCGCTGATCCATCACCATGGCGCAAGACATCGATCCATTTAAGCTTTCTTCGCCCCGGATCTTTCTGGTCCGGATGACCGTGTTCCTGATTCTGTGCGCGCTGGTCGTGATCGTGCTCAACAAGCAGATCTGGCTGGCGTTCCTCGCCAATCCGGGCCTCAACGCGCTGATCATCGGCGTGCTGTTGATCGGCATCGCGCTCTCCTTCCGGCAGGTCATCCGCCTGTTCCCGGAGGTGAACTGGGTGAACGGGTTCCGGCTGGCCGACCCGGGGCTCGCGGTCGAGCGCCCGCCGGTGCTGCTCGCCCCGATGGCGGCCATCCTCGGCGACCGCATCGGACGCATGACGATCTCCTCGCAGATGATGCGCGGCCTGCTCGATTCGATCGCGACCCGGCTCGACGAAGCGCGCGACATGTCGCGCTACATGACCGGCCTGCTCATCTTCCTCGGACTGCTCGGCACCTTCTGGGGCCTGATCGAGACGGTCAGCTCGGTCGGCAACGTCATCAACAACCTCAAGCCGGGCGGCGACGCCGGCGCCATCTTCGACGCGCTCAAGGAAGGTCTCGCCGCGCCGCTCAGCGGCATGGGCATCTCGTTCTCGTCGTCGCTGTTCGGCCTCGCCGGCTCGCTGGTGCTGGGCTTCCTCGATCTGCAGACCAGCCAGGCGCAGAACCGCTTCTACACCGAGCTCGAGGACTGGCTCTCGACCACCGTGCGCGACCTCGGCGTCGAGCGCGAAGGGGCGCCGATCGCCGCCGCAGCAGTGCCCTCCGCCGATTTGAGGGGCACCATCGAGCGCCTGCGCGAGGCGATCACCGAAGGTGGATCGAGCCGCGGGGCAACCACCGCCATGGCCAATCTGGCCGAAGCAATTCAGGGGCTGGTCCACCACATGCGCACCGAGCAGCAGATGATCCGCGACTGGGTCGATTCCCAGGCCGAGCAACATCGCGAGATCCGCCGCCTGCTCGAAATTCTGGTGCGCGAGAACGTCATCAAGTAGGTGCCCCCCATGGCTATCGCACGCGCTCGCCGCGACGTCGGCGTGAACTATTGGCCTGGCTTCGTCGACGCACTGGCGACGCTCGTCCTCGGCATCATCTTCCTGCTCACGGTGTTCGTGGTCGTGCAGTTCTACCTGACGCAGGAGGTGACCGGAAAGGATACCGCGCTCACCCGGCTCACCGCGCAGATCGCGCAGCTCACCGAGCTCCTCTCGATGGAGAAGACCGGCAAGCTGAGCGTCGAGGAGCAGCTCGCCCAGCTGCGCGCCAGCCTGGCGGGCGCCGAAACCGAGCGCGACCGCTATCGCGGGCTTTACGAGGGCGTCGGCAGCGGCGCCGCCGACGCGCAGGGCAAGGTGGCGGAGCTTTCCGGCCAGCTCGACAACGAGCGGCGGATGATCGCCCGCACGCTGGCGCAGGTCGAAGTGCTCAACCAGCAGATCGCGGCGCTGCGCCGGCAGCTTGCGGCCCTGGAAGAGGCGCTGGACACGTCTGAAAAGAAGGACAAGGACGCGCAGGCCCGCATCGCCGATCTCGGCCAGCGACTCAACCTGGCGCTGGCTCAACGGGTGCAGGAACTCTCCCGCTATCGCTCCGACTTCTTCGGACGGCTGCGCGCCATTCTCGGCAACCGGCCCGACATCCGCATCGTCGGCGACCGCTTCGTGTTCCAGTCCGAGGTGTTCTTCGATACCGGCCAGGCGGTGCTCAAGCCCGAGGGCCGTGCCGAGCTCGACAAGCTCGCGGCCGCGCTGCTCGAGCTCGACCGCAGGATTCCGGGCGAGATCGCCTGGGTGCTGCGGGTCGACGGCCACACCGACGTGCGGGCGATCAACAGCCCGCAATTCAAGAACAACTGGGAGCTCTCGGCCGCGCGCGCGATCTCGGTGGTGCAGTATCTCATCGGCCGGGGCGTGTCGCCGCAGCGGCTGGTCGCCGCCGGCTTCGGCGAGTTCCAGCCGATCGACGTGGAGAAGACCGACGAGGCCCACAGCCGCAACCGCCGCATCGAGCTGAAGCTGACCGAGCGGTAACGGCGACCGCCGGCTTCGCGCTTCGTCCGGGACACGATGCCGAGCCCGCCTTTCACATTGCGTCCCTATGCCCCCGCCGACGAGGACGCGGCGATCGAATTGTGGCGCCGGACCTGGCAGCTCGCCTATCCGCAGATCGATTTCTCCGCCCGGCTCGACTGGTGGCGTGAACGCTGGCGCAGCGAGCTCGTCGCGATCGCCGCCATCACGGTGGCCGAAATCGAGGGCAGGCTCGCCGGCTTCGTCACCGTCGACCCGCAGAGCTTCGACGTGGACCAGATCGTGGTGGCGCCAGAAGCCTGGGGCACCGGTATCGCCTCGGCGCTGATCGGCGAAGCAAAGCGGCTGTCGCCGAACGGCCTCGACCTGCACGTCAACAAGGACAACGCGCGCGCCATCCGCTTCTACGAAAAGCACGGCTTTGCGATCTCGGGCGAGGCGCTCAACTGGCGCTCGGGCGCCCCGGTCCACAAGATGAGCTGGCGGCCGTGAAGCAGGGGACGGATGGTCGCGACCATCCGTCCTGCTGTCATCCGTCGTCTACTTCGCCAGATAATTCCGGTGCACCCAGCTCACCGGCGCGCTCGGCGAAGCCGCCCGCGCGGTCTCGAAGAAATAGGCCTTCTCGGCCTCGCGGGTCTCCAGCCGCACCCCGGCATTGAGCGGCTTCTCGCTCGACTTGCCGGCTTCCGCGGCTGCCAGGAAGGCCGTCACCGCCTCGATCGCCGGCGCCGCCGCGGCGGGCTCGTTGCGGTGGCCGATCGCCTCGATCGCGCTGGCGTTCAAGAGCTTGGTCCACATCTTCCGGAACAGGCCGTTCGAGACGTAGACGTCGGCGCTGTTGAGCTCGCCGTTGATGGCAAAGACGTAGCCGATGATGTCGTCGCCCTTCTCGCCTGCCGCCTTGAGCGCCTTGACGTAGCTCCTCTGCACGTCGATGAGCTTCTCGCTCTCGAGCGCGAGCTGCAGGCTCGACGCCGACTGCGCCGACCTGACCGACGCGCCGACCCGGTCGGCGAGCTTGGCCTGGGTCTTGCGGACGCCGTCCCACACCTGCTGCTGGCGCACGCCGGTCTCGGACGCGGCCGATTGGGCTCCCGCGATGCGCGCCGTCGTCCGCACCGGCTCCGTCGACGGATCGGCGGCCGGGGCCGCCGGCAACGGCGCCTTGATGGCGAGCTTCATCTCCTTCGACGGCACCGCCGCGGACGCGGTCGAGAAGCTCTTGACGTCCTCGCGCCCGCGCGCCGACCAGCGTCCCTGCTCGACGCAGAACGAGGCGATCGGGATGCTTCCGGACTGCGCCGGCAGCACCAGGCTGACCATCAGCGTGCGATCCTGCTGGCCGCCCTTCACGATGTCGCCCGACTGGACGAACACCTCCTCCTTGCCGAGGTTTTCGATCTCGAGCTGGTTGACGTTGCCGGTCTCGCGCACCTTCACGACGCCCTTGGCCATCGCCTCTTCGAGCGTCAGCGGCACCTTGCCGGGCGCCGACGGGCCGTGAATGAAATAGACCGCGAGGTTTTCGTGCACGACCGGACCGGATACGCGAATGCCCTCAGGCGTTTGCGCGGCGCCGAGGCCGGCGAAAGAGAACATCACGAACGGCGAGACCGCCGCAAGCAAAGACCAACGCATGCATTCCTCCGTGGAATCAGATCCCGTGGAGCAACGAGTTCCATGCCTCCATGGCTGGCGTTGGGACGAGCGGTGTCTGAATTTCGATGGCAGTGACGGAAGTTCGGTGGCGATGACCGAATTTCGACGTCGCCATGGCAAACTGGGCCGCCGATGCAGGCGGGCCACAATCTGCGCGGACGGCGGCGAGCCGGTCGGCGCCGCGCGCAATCAGCCGTTCTGGAATTGCAGCTTGGCGAGCCGCGCGTAGAGGCCGCCGGCGGCGGCGAGCTGCTCGTGCGTGCCTTCCTCGACGATGCGGCCGGCTTCCATCACCAGGATGCGGTCGCAGGAGAGCACGGTCGCCAGCCGATGGGCGATCACCAGCGTGGTGCGATCGCGCATCAGGCGCTCGAGCGCGTCCTGGATCAGGGTCTCGCTCTCGGCGTCGAGCGAGGAGGTCGCCTCGTCGAGCAGCAGCAGCGGCGCGTCGCGCAGGATCGCGCGCGCAAGCGCGATGCGCTGGCGCTGGCCGCCCGACAGCGTCACCCCGCGCTCGCCGACCGGGGTGTCGAATTTCTGCGGCAGCCGGTCGATGAATTCGAGCGCGTGCGCGAGCGCGGCCGCGCGCTCGACCTCGGCGTCGCTCGCATCCGGCCGGCCGAAGCGGATATTGTCGGCGATCGACGCCGCGAAGATGACGGCATCCTGCGGCACCAGCGCGATGCGCTGGCGCAAGGCGAACGGATCGACGTCGGTGAGCGGGATGCCGTCGAACGTCACCACGCCCGAGCCTGGGTCGTAGAATCGCAGAATAAGGTGGAAGATCGTGCTCTTGCCGGCGCCCGAAGGGCCGACGATCGCGACCTTCTCGCCGCGCCGGACGCGAAACGACACGCCGTCGAGCACAAGGATGCCCAGGCGCGTCGGATAGGCGAAGCGAACCTCCGCGAAGGCGACCTCCCCGCGCGGCGGCTGCGGCAGCGCCACCGGGCGCGGCGGGCGCACGATCACCGGCTCGACGCCGAGAATCTCGAACAGCCGCTCGGCCGCGCCGGCAGCCTGCGAGAGCTCGCCCCAGACCTCCGCCAACTGGCCGAGGCCGGCGGCCGCGAACACCGCATAGAGCACGAACTGGGACAGCCGCCCCGCCGTCATGTGGCCTTCGAGCACGTCCTGGGCGCCGACCCACAGCACCACGACCACGCTCGCGAACACCAGAAAGATCGCGATCGCGGTGAGGATCGCGCGCACCCGGGTCGCATCGCGCGCGGCGTCGAACGCGCGCTCGGCCGCCGCCCGGAAGCGGCTGCCGGCGAGCGCCTCGTTGGTGAAGGCCTGCAGCACGCGCACCGCGCCGATCGCCTCGGAGGCATAGGCGGAAGCGTCGGCGAGCGTATCCTGCGCGGCGCGCGAGCGCCGGCGCACCGCGCGGCCGAAGCCGTAGAGCGGCAGCACGATCACCGGAATGGCGCCCAGCACGAAGGCGGAGAGCCGCGGGCTCGTCACCACCATCATGGTGGCCGCGCCGATGAACAGCACGAGGTTGCGCAGCGCGATCGATACCGAGGCGCCGACCGCGGCCTTGATCTGCGTCGTGTCGGCGGTGAGCCGCGACATCATCTCGCCGGTCTTGGCCTGGTCGAAATAGGCGGCGGAGAGCGAGCTGATATGGCTGAACACGTCGCTGCGCAGATCGGCGACGATCCTTTCGCCGAGCGTGGTGACGAGGTAGTAGCGCAGCGCGCTCGACAGCGCGAGGACCGCGGCCACCGCGATCATGACGGTGAAGTAGCTGTCGATCAGGCTCACGCTCTCGCGCGAGAAACCGAAATCGATCATCCGCCGCACCGCGATCGGCACCACCAGCGTGGTGACGGCGGCGACGAGCAGCGCGCCCAGCGCGGCGAGCGCGCGCCAGCGATAGCGCCCGATATACGGCAGGAGGGAAAGGAGCGGCCGCAGCTTGGCCCCGCGCGCCGCCGGCGCCGCGGCCGCCGCAGGGGCCGAAACCTCCGGCTTTTCGGCCACGGCCTGCGGCCGGGCGGCTTCTCGCTCGACGACGTTCATCGGTCCCGGCCTTTGCGGCTGCGGCCAACAGCGAGCCAAAGCCGGCGCGACAATGCCCCGGCCGCAGCCGGGTGGCAATCACGCCTTGTTTCGCTCCGGCGGCTACGCTATAGAGCCGCGGCTTTCAACCGAGAACCCAAGCGCCGCGCGCATTTTGCCGCCCGCGCAGGATGAACCGCCATGAAGCCCGACTTGCACCCGGAATACCACACCATCAAAGTCGTCATGACCGACGGCACCGAGTTCACCACCCGCAGCACCTGGGGCAAGGAAGGCGACACGCTCCATCTCGACATCGACCCCAAGTCGCACCCGGCCTGGACCGGCGGACAGCAGCAACTGCTCGACCGCGGCGGCCGGCTCTCGCGCTTCCAGAAGAAGTTCGCGGGCCTCGGCCTCAAGAAATAGCGCCGGCACCCGCCTTGGCGCGACAAACCCCGCTTGCGCGGGGTTTTTTGCTTCACCGTCTCGCTGCGCTCATTCGCGGCCAGGATCACACCCCGTCCTGCTCGAAGGCGGCCTTGAGCAGGCCCAGCTGCCGCTCGACCGGATTGCCGATATTGATGCGCGGGCGGTCGGACGCGGCGTGGATCGTCGCATCGAGCCGGCGCACCGCGCTCTGGAGCTGCTTGGAGCGCTGGATCAGCAGCCGCAGGCTCTCGGGCAGGAGCTTGATGTTGTGCTCGTCGCTATGCTCGCCGGCCGCGAGCTTGACCTTGGCCTTTTCCTTGTTGGCCTGGGCGAGCGACATCTCGCCCTCCTTGACCGCGCGGTGCAGCAAGAGCCAGGACGCGAGCTGCATCAGCCGCGTGGTCAGCCGCATGCTTTCGGTGGCGTAGGCGAGCGCGGCCGAGCGCTCGAGCCGCTTGGATTCCTTGCGGCCGGGACCGTCGAGATAGGTCGCGGTCTCCTCGACCAGCGCCATGCCGTCGCGGAACAGATCGGTGAAGGCCTGGGAACTCGCGAGCCTTTCCCCGAACGACACCGCCTCGTTGAGCGATTTGTCGGACATCGCCATACGCCTCACGCCTACACAACGATTTCTTAATCTTGATCTTGCGCCAGCCCCTGGCGAGAGGTTTGAGCATCGCCCGGCCAAGCCGCCCTGTCCAGCGCCCCCGGCGCAAAGCTTCCGACATAGTTGCCGCGCGGCCACGGTCGCAAAGCGCCGCCAACCGGCCGGCCGCGTCCGGAAACGGGACAGAAAATGAAAAAAAGGAGCCGCCGTTGCCGGCGGCTCAAAGTTTAAACAGGGAGGCGTCAAACAGAGTGGACAGGAGCCACTCAATGTCCAGAAGATGGACGCGCATAGTAATGGTCGAGAAAGCTTAACAACCCGTTAAGAACTTGAAGAATTTTGCCGGTCGCCCGGCAGGGCCCGGTTCACCTTCGCCAACACGGTGGTAACCCGTTGTGGGCGCTCATTTCTTGAAGAACGTGTCGGCGACGTTGCGCGACGCCTGCTTGCCGGACTTGGCGGCTTCCAAGCGGCCGATCTCCTCCTTGAGCAGCGCGACGCGCTCGTCGAGTTCCTTGACCGAAAGCAGCGCCAGATCCTGCCCGATCTCGTGCACGATCTTCTTCTTCGGCCGATCCTCGTCGTCGATTGCCGGCATCGCAGGCCTCCGTCGAAAAGCGCCCGAAAATAGCGGCCCCGGCCGCGGTTGTCACACGCGCGGGCGCCCCCTAGAAAGCGCCTTTCCAGCGATAAGGATCGGTTCCAATGCCCGCCCTGCCCGCCGAAATGACCGCGATCACGATCCGCGCGCCCGGCGGGCCGGAGATGCTCGTTCCCGAGCGGCGGGCGGTGCCGCTGCCGGGCGACGGCGAGGTGCTGGTCAAGGTCGCGGCCGCCGGCGTCAACCGGCCGGACGTGATGCAGCGCCAGGGCCACTATCCGCCGCCCGAGGGCGCGCCCGACATCCCCGGCCTCGAGATCGCCGGCGGGGTGGTGGCGCTCGGAGGGGGCGTCAAGCGATGGAAGCTCGGCGACAAGGTCATGGCGCTGGTGGTCGGCGGCGGCTATGCCGAATATTGCCTGGCGCACGAGAGCCATTGCCTGCCGGTGCCGGCCGGCTTGTCGCTCGTTGAAGCCGCCGCGATCCCGGAAACCTTCTTCACCGTCTGGTACAACGCCGTCGAGCGCGGCCGCCTCAAGCGCGGCGAGACCTTGCTGGTGCACGGCGGCTCGTCGGGAATCGGGACCGCCGCCATCCAGCTCGCCCGCGAGCTCGGCGCGCGGGTGGTCACCACCGCCGGCTCGGCCGAGAAGCTCGCCGTCTGCCGCCGCCTCGGCGCCGCGGTCGCGGTCAACTACAAGACCGAGGATTTCGTCGCCGCCACCAAGGCCGCTACCGACGGCAAGGGCGCCGACGTGATCCTCGACATGGTCGGCGGCGACTATGTCGGGCGCAACTACGAGGCCGCCGCGGTCGAGGGTCGCGTGGTGCAGATCGCCTTTCAAGACGGCCCCAAGGCGACGGTCGATTTCCGCCGCCTGATGTTCAAGCGCCTCACCCACACCGGCTCCGCGCTGCGCGCCCGCTCGGTGGTCGACAAGGCCGCGATCGCGCGCGCGGTCGAAGACAACGTCCTGCCGATGCTCGCCGCCGGCAAGGTGAAGCCGGTGATCGACGGCACCTTCCCGCTCGCGCAGGCCGCGGCCGCCCACGCCCGCATGGAGACGAGCGCCCATATCGGCAAGATCGTGCTGGTGGTCTAGGTGCCGGGCGCCTGGCGTCAGCGCGCCGCCGTCGGCCTCTCCGTCATCCGGCTTGCCATCGCGGTCGCGCTGCTGCCGCTCGCGCTCGACTGGCGCTCCCCGCTGCTGGCCGGCGTACGGCCCGCAGCGCTCGCGATCCTGATCGCGGTGCCGCTGGTCTTGATCGCGATCGACGGCTGGCTCATCTGGACGAGACCGCTGAGCCATTTCCGCCGGGCGTTGAGCGTGGCGGTGCTCGTGGTCGCCGGCGCGGCGCTCGCGGCAACGCTGGCGCTGGAAGCAGGCTTCCAGCGGGTGCGCGCGCGGGTGCTCGCCGCCGATCCCGCGCAACTGGAAAAGCTCGGCCGGCATTTCGTCGCCGGCTATCGCGATCCGGCTGAGATCGAGCGCCTGCTCGAGCGCCGCGCCATCGGCGGCGTGTTCGTCGGCGCCCGCAATGTCGAAGGGCTGTCGGCCGACGCCGTCCGCGCGCAGATCGCTTCCTGGCAGGACACCCGCCGGCGTCAGGGCCTGCCGCCGCTGCTGATCGCCACCGACCAGGAGGGCGGCATGGTCTCGCGGCTCTCCCCGCCGCTGCCGCGGCAGCCGCCGATCGCCTCGGTGGTCGAGCGTCACGCGCAAGAGCCCGCGCGTAACGCCGAGGCGCACGCCTATGGCCTGGCGCAAGGCCGCGCGCTGGCGGACCTCGGGGTCAACCTGAATTTTGCGCCGGTCGTCGACCTCAACAAGAACCTGGTCAATCCGAACGACCGCTACACGCGCATCCGCGATCGCGCGATCGCCGCCGATCCGGCGATCGTCACCCCGGTCGCCCGCCACTATTGCGCCGGCCTGCGCGAGGCCGGGGTGCGCTGCACGCTCAAGCACTTCCCGGGGCTCGGCGGCGTGTTCGAGGACACCCATCTCGAAGCCGGTCACCTGCGCCTCTCGGTCGCCGAGCTCGAGGCGAGCGACTGGATGCCGTTCCGCGCCCTCATGGCCGGCGGCGCGTTGACCATGCTCAGCCACGCCCGGCTCACCGCGCTCGACGCCGAGCATCCGGTTTCGTTCTCGGACGCCGTCGTCGCCGGCCTGCTGCGCCGGAGCTGGGGCCACGACGGCATCCTGATCACCGACGATTTCAGCATGGGGGCGGTCTACGCCAGCAAGCAGGGCGTCGCCGCGG
The DNA here is from genome assembly GCA_040510815.1 of Xanthobacteraceae bacterium. Classification (GTDB taxonomy): domain Bacteria; phylum Pseudomonadota; class Alphaproteobacteria; order Rhizobiales; family Xanthobacteraceae; genus VAZQ01. The sequence goes on from JBEVIH010000011.1 coordinate 22,255, forward strand.
CCAGCATCGCGGCGCTCGACGCCGGGGTGGACCTGATCCTGATCGCCTACGACCCGGCGCATTTTTTCACCATGATGGACGCGGTTCTGGCCGCCGAGCGGGACGGCCGCCTGCGCCCGGCGGCGCTCGCCGCGAGCGCGCGCCGGCTCGAGGACGCGGCGATCGGGCGTTGAGGCGTTAATCATCTCGGCAGGATCGTCGCCCGGTCTTGCCGATGCGGGCTGCGGGACTATCATCGGCGCGCCCGGCAAATCTCCGGGCGGCGCCGCGTCGCGGACGCAACAGCCGATGGTCGCAATGGAATCAGCCAACCGTATCGCCGCGTTGATCGGCGCCGCTCTGCTGATTTGCGCCTCCGCCCCGGTGTTTGCGCAGAAGAACGAAGGCATGGGCGTGGTCGCGCCGTCGAAGCCGATCTTGAAAGAAATGGAGCTGGACGCGGCTGCGGCACCATCACCCGGGTCCGCGCCAAGGCCGACCACCTCCTCGCCGCGAAAAACCAGGGCCCCCAAGGCGAAGAAGTCGGACCAGTCGGAGCCGAAATAGGATGGTCGCAGGGCGGGCGCGGGCCGGCACCGGGGTGTGGCGTTAATCATTTGAATTTCTTGCCCTTTCTCCTGCGGTCGGGTACTGATCGCAAGCCCGGCCGGGCCCGCGGCCGGTCGCGCAAGCCGCGAAATGGGCGTAAAGTTGACTAGCTTGAGCCGGCTCGCGGAACTGCGCCGCTCGGCGAAGCTGCGCGCAGGGGATCGAACAGGGGTGGAGGTTCGTCGGTTGAGTTTCGTCCGCGCCATCTGCCGGATGGCGATGCTGGCGCTTATGCTCGCCGGCGTCGCGCCCGCCTTTGCGGTCGAGGCGATCAACGTGCGCGTCGACGCCGCCGCGATCGACCTCACCGACGCGGTCGAGCGCCATCGCACCGACGAAGGCCGCCTCTTGGTCTCGGCAGCGCCCGGGCCCGACGGCATCATCCGGCGCATGGACGTGCGCGCCCGCGAGGGCAACACCAACTGGGCGGTGTTCGCGCTGGTCAACTCGGGCGACGAGCAGATCGAGCGCCTGATCGTGGTGCCGCACTATCGCATGGTGGGATCTGGCGTGCTGTGGCCCGACCTCGGACTCTCGCGCGTCGCCAGCATCACCTCGAGCGGCGACCGCCCCGATCGCCAGGACAGCGCCACCGCCGACATCTTCCGGGTCACGCTCGATCCCGGCAGCGTCATGACCTACGTGCTCGAGCTGCGCAGCGACAAGCTCAACCAGCTCTATCTGTGGCAGCCGGACGCCTACAAGGACAAGGTCAACAGCATCACGCTCTACCACGGCATCGTCATCGGCATCGCCGGCCTGCTGGCGCTGTTCCTGACCATCCTGTTCGTGGTCAAGGGCAGCGTCATGTTCCCGGCCGCCGCCGCGCTCGGCTGGGCGGTGCTGGTCTATATCGGCATCGACTTCGGCTTCTGGGGCAAGGTGTTCGACATGTCGGCCGGCGCCGAGCGCGTCTGGCGCGCGGCCGGCGAGGCGATCCTGGCGGCCACCTTGGTGGTGTTCCTGTTCGCCTACCTCAACCTCAACCGCTGGCACGTGCGCTATTCGCACATCACCGCCGGCTGGCTCACCTTCCTGGCGGCGCTGGTGGCGCTGGCGCTGTTCGACCCCGCGGTCGCCTCCGGCATCGCGCGCGTCTCCCTGCTCCTGGTCGCGGTGCTCGGCTTCGGCGTCGTGATCTATCTGTCGCTGCACGGCTTCGACCGCGCCGTGCTGCTGATCCCGACCTGGCTCCTGCTGGTGGTGTGGGTGATCGCGGCCGCGCTCGCCGTCATGGGAGCGGTGACCAACGACATCGTCGGCCCGGCGCTGCTCGGCGGCCTGGTGCTGATCGTGATGCTGATCGGCTTCACGGTCATGCAGCACGCCTTCGCCGGCGGCGTGACCAGCGGCATCGTCTCCGACGTCGAGCGCCGGGCGCTGGCGCTGACCGGCGCCGGCGACATGATCTGGGACTGGGACGTGTCCTCCGACCGGGTCTATACCAGTCCGGAAACCGAATCGCTGCTCGGCCTCAAGCGCGGCGCGCTGGAAGGGCCGGCGGCGCGCTGGCTCGACGTGCTGCATCCGCTCGACCGCGACCGCTTCCGCGCCGCGCTCGACAGCGTGCTCGAGCAGCGGCGCGGGCGCCTGACCCAGGACTTCCGGCTGCGCACGCCGGACGGCCATTACCTGTGGCTCGCGCTCAAGGCGCGGCCGGTGGTCGGCTCCGACGGCGAGGTGGTGCGGCTGGTCGGCACGCTCACCGACGTCACCGAGTTCAAGAACGCCGAGGAGCGCCTGCTGCACGACGCGGTCCACGACAACCTGACCGGCCTGCCCAACCGCGAGCTGTTCCTCGACCGGCTGGAGGCCGTGCTCGCCTTCGCCAAGGCCGATTCGGCGATCAAGCCGACCGTGATCGTGATCGACCTCGACCGCTTCAAGCAGGTCAACGATTCGGTCGGCATCGCGGTCGGCGACTCGATCCTGCTGACCCTGGCGCGCCGGCTCGGGCGGCTGCTCAAGCCGCAGGACACCTTGGCGCGGCTCTCCGGCGACCAGTTCGCGCTGATCCTGCTGTCGGAGAAGGAGTCCGATCGCATCATCGCGTTCGCCGAGACGCTGCGCAAAGGACTGCGCGCGCCGATCACCTTCAACGACCGCGAGATCTTCCTCACCGCCTCGATCGGGCTCGCGCTCAACGACAGCCAGCCGCACCGCACCGAGGAGGTGCTCAAGGACGCCGAGCTGGCGATGTACCACGCCAAGCGCATCGGCGGCGACCGCATCGAGGTGTTCAAGCCGTCGATGCGGGCGCGCAAGACCGATCGCCTGACCTTGGAATCGGAGCTGCGCCGCGCGCTCGAGCGCGACGAGATCACCATCCTCTACCAGCCGATCGTGCGGCTGGAGGATCGCACCGTCGCCGGCTTCGAGGCGCTGGCGCGCTGGGACCATCCCAAGATGGGCCGCACCTCGCCGTCGGAATTCATCGCCATCGCCGAGGAAATCGGCCTGATCGTCGATCTCGGCATGTTCGTGCTCGAGCGCACCGCGCGCCAGCTCTCGACCTGGCAGCGCACCGTGCGCCAGCGCGATCCGGTGTTCGCCAGCGTCAACGTGTCGTCGCGGCAATTGCTGCGCCAGGACCTGATCCACGACCTGCGCACCGTGATCGCGCGCTCCGCGCTCGCGCGCGGCACGCTCAAGCTCGAGCTCACCGAGTCGCTGGTGATGGAGAATCCCGAGCACGCCGCGCAGATGCTCACCCGCATCAAGGAGCTCGGCGCCGGGCTGGCGCTCGACGATTTCGGCACCGGCCACTCCTCGCTCGCCTACCTGCAGCGCTTCCCGTTCGACACCATCAAGATCGACCAGTCGTTCGTGCGCACCAACGGCAAGGGCGCCCGCCCGGTGATCCTGCGCTCGATCGTCTCGCTCGCCCACGACCTCGGCATGGAGGTGGTGGCGGAGGGCGCCGAGACCGATTCCGACGCGGTCGAGCTCTACCAGCTCGGCTGCGAATACGCGCAAGGCTTCCATTTCGGCGAGCCGATGAGCGCCGACGACGCACGCGCGCTGCTGCAGTCGGAAAGCGCGCGCGAGCAGAGCGAGGCGCCGCGCAAGCGGGTCATTCAGCAGTAGCCGAGCATCGGCCGCCCGCGTCTGCGCTCTCTCCACCGCACAGCACCTTTCGTTCCCGCGGCGCCTGCGCGCGCGGGTTGGAACCTTGGTTGTTCGCGACCCCCCGAACCGAGGGGAGCGGAGCGCCGAGACGGCGCCAACTGTCGCGATTGCGAGTCGCGACCACCACGCCGTTGGAGGCGCGGGGCGTCCCTTTGCGGTCGGGACGCTCGCCTCTCGGCGCTCCACCGTGGCGATTTTCGGCCGGGGGCCGCGCTTCCATCTCCGGCATTTCCTCCGGATCCGTACAGCGAGCTCCTCGCAGCCAGGTCATCATGCCTGGCGGGCGGTGTCCCGGACCTCCCGAGCCCGCGGTTACGAGCCGCGGCCGCAGGACGCCACTCCCCGCTCCGCCTTTCAGGTCTCCGGAAGACGCCCCTCCATGAGCGAGGATGAAATCTTATACTATAAATTCGTTACGTAGTCAATATAAAAGTCGAGGTGTAGTCGATTGCGGTCGAGGTTGTTCCCGGCTCAGGCCAGCTTTCTCAGCA
>JBEVIH010000012.1:0-15044 GCA_040510815.1 Xanthobacteraceae bacterium
GAGCCGCCAATACCCTCGGAAATCCCCTGACCCAAAGCCGCATGGAGTCCGTGGCTACTCAGAAAGAGAGCCCCCAAAAGCACCATGATAACGTGAGCAGAAATCCACACTACACCCAATTGAGAAGTTAACCCGCGAACCAACGTTGCAAAGATTCTTGATTTCGCCATGGCTGATCTCGCGATGCATCCAAAGCCCATAATAATCTGCTCGGAAATCCGGCGTTACAAGCTCCCCAGCCCCTCGGAATCGAATTTCTTCGCCGAGGAATATGCCTTGGCCGAAGTGGTCCGGCGCTCGCCGCCGCTGGCTGCCGGGTCGCCGCCGGCCCCCAGCAGGCGGTGGCGATCCTCAAGGAGCTTGGCTTGGCCGAGAGCTGACGTCCGCGCTCACTCCGCCTTGAGCCCGAGATCCCGGACGATCTGCTGCCAACGCGGCACCTCGCTCTCCATCTTGGCGCGCAAGACGTCGGGCGGCGACAGGATCATGGTCAAGCCGGCACTGGCGGTGCGTTGCGTCAGCGTCGGATCGTCGCGCATCTTGGCGATCTCGGCAGAGAGCCGCGCCAGTACGCTGTCCGGCAGGCCGCGCGGGCCGAACAAGCCATACCAGTTGGTCGCGCCGTAGCCCGGCACCAATTCTGCGATGGCTGGCGTGTCCGGCAGCTCCGGCAGCCGCGTCGGAGTGCCGACGCCGAGCACGCGGGCGCGGCCATCGCGCACATGCGCCAGCACTTCGATGGCGCTGGTGAAGATGAAGTCGAGATCGCCGGCATAGAGCGCGGTCGTCGCCAGCGAGACGCCGCGGAACGGCACATGCAGCAGGTCGATTCCCGCCATCTTCTTCAAGAACTCGCCGGCGAGATGATTGCCGGTGCCCACGCCGCCCGATCCGAAGGTGTACTTGCCGGGCTGGGCCTTGGCCTTGGCGATGAGGTCGGGAAGATCGCGGATCGGGTGACCGGCGCGCAGCATCAGGCAGGTCGGCGTTTCCGTGATTAGGCTGATCGGGACCAGCGCCTGGCGCGGATCGAACCCGAGCTTGGGGTAGAACGCGGGTGCTGCCGCCAGCGACGAGGTCGTGAACAAGAGCGTGTTGCCATCAGGCGCGGCCTGCACCACGGCCTGCGCCGAGATCGAGCCGCCGGCGCCGCCGCGATGCTCCAGGATGAAGGAGCCCTTGGTCTGCGCCGCCAGCCGGTCGATCAGCAGCCGCGCCGGCAGGTCGAGCGGCCCGCCGGCGGTGACCGGCAGGATCACGCGCACCGTGCCGGTCGGCCACTCCTGCGCCGTCGCCGGCAGCGACGCCGCGAGCGCGCAATGCACTCCAACCACCAAGGCGGCCGCGCGAGAGACCATCGCATCCTCCGAAAGGCGGCCCGGCGCGGGCCGATGGACTCCGGTACGCAATAGCAATACCAGATCGAGCGGACATTCAATCACGCGGATCGACCCAATGGCCGGACCTCTCTCGCATGTGCGCGTCCTCGATCTCAGCCGCATCATGGCCGGGCCGTGGGCCGGCCAGATCCTCGCCGATCTCGGCGCCGACGTGGTCAAGGTCGAGCGGCCGGGCGCCGGCGACGACACCCGCGGGTGGGGCCCGCCGTTCCTCAAGGACCGCTCCGGGGCCGAGACGCGCGAGGCCGGCTATTACCTCTCGGTCAACCGCGGCAAGCGTTCGATCACGCTCGAGCTCGACAAGCCGGAAGGCCAGCGCGTGGTGCGCGCGCTCGCGGAGCGCTCCGACATCGTGCTGGAGAACTTCAAGGTCGGCACGCTCGCCCGCTTCGGCCTCGGCTACGATGGGCTCAAGGCGGTCAATCCCAGGCTGATCTATTGCTCGATCACCGGCTTCGGCCAGACCGGCCCGCGCCGCAATGCCGTCGCCTACGATTTCCTGATCCAGGCGATGTGCGGGCTGATGAGCGTGACCGGCGAGCCCGACGACACGCCGGGCGGCTGCCCCGAGAAGGTCGGCGTGCCGATCGTGGACATCATGTCGGGCATGTACGCCGCGATCGCGGTGCTGGCGGCGCTGGCGCGGCGCGCCGAGACCGGCCGCGGCGACTACATCGACATCGGCATGCTCGACGTCGGCGTGTCGTTCCTCGCCAACCAGGCGATGAACTACCTCGTTTCCGGCAGGGTGCCGCGCCGCACCGGCAACGCCCATCCCAACGTCCAGCCGCAGGACGTCTTTGCGGCCCGCGACGGCTACCTGGTGCTGGTGGTCGGCAACGACGGCCAGTTCGCCAAATGCTGCGAGGTGCTGGGACGGCCGCAATGGGTCACCGACGCGCGCTTCGCCGCGAATGCCGGCCGGGTGCGCAACCGGGCGGTGCTCAATCCGCTGATCGCCGAGATACTCAGCGAGCGCGACGCCGCCGACTGGACTGCGCGATTCGACGCCGCCGGCGTGCCCTGCGGACCGATCAACACGGTGCCGCAGGTGTTCGCCGAGGAGCAGGTGCGCCACCGCGGCATGCTGGTCGACGTCCCGCATCCGCTCGCCGGGACGCTGCCGCAGGTGGTGAGCCCGCTGCGCTTCACCGAGGCGCCGCTCACGTTCGAGCGCGCCCCGCCGCTGCTCGGCGAGCACACCGCCGAGATTTTGCGCGAGCTCGGCATCGAGGACGCGCATCAGGGCTCCGCCTGATCCGCCGAATCCCAGAGCAGGAGAGCGACAAGTGCCGCGCATCCCCTTCCCGACGCCGGACACGATGACGCCGGAGCAGCGCAAGGTCTACGACGCGGTCGCCGTCGGTCCGCGCGGCAAGGTGCAGGGGCCGTTGCTCGCCGCCCTGCACCGGCCGGAGCTTGCCGACAAATGGCAGCAGCTCGGCGAGCTGTTGCGCTATCGCACCACGCTGCCGGCCCGGCTAAGCGAGATCGCCATCCTGGTGACCGCGCAGCGCTGGCGCTGCCAGCTCGAATGGCACCTGCACGAGGGCTTCGCGCTCGCCGCGCAGGTGCCGCGCGCGGTGATCGACGACATCCATGCCGGCCGCCGCCCGGCGAGCGCCGATGCCGAAGCGCTCGCGGTGTATGACTATGCGGCCGAGCTGCAGGATCGCCGGTTCGTGTCCGAGGAAAGCTATCGGCGCGCGCTCGGCCTGTGGGGCGTGGTCGGCGTGGTCGAGCTCACCGCGCTGATCGGCTACTACACGATGGTGGCGATGACCCTCAACGCCCACGAGTTTCCGCTGCCGGCCGGGGTCGAGCCGCCGTTCGCGCCGCTGGCCGCTTAGGGAGGAGCATATGAACGAGGTCGTCGTCGAGACGTCCGGCAAGGTGGTGTCGGTGGTGCTCGACCGCCCGCCGGTCAACGCGCTCACCATGGCGCTCTACCAGCGCCTTGCCGAGGTGTTCGACGAGATCGGCCAGCGGACCGACGTCAATTGCGCCGTGCTTTCGGCGCGCGGGTCGCGGGCGTTCTGCGCCGGCCTCGATCTGCGCGAGCTCCTGGCCGCCAAGGTCGAGGACGATCCGGCGCGCGCGATGACCGTGCGGCGCATGTTCGCGTCGGTGCGCCACTGCGCCATTCCGGTGATCGCGGCGGTGAACGGCCCGGCGCTCGGCGCCGGCTGCGTCCTCGCCTCGGTCTGCGACATCCGCATCGCGTCCGAGAACGCCACCTTCGGCCTGCCCGAGATCAATGCCGGCCGCTGTGGCGGCACCGCGCATATGGCGCGGCACGTGCCGCAGGGCTTCCTGCGCCGCATGTTCTTCACCGGCGCGCCATTCAGCGCGCAGGAGGCCTATCGCGTCGGCTTCGTCGACCAGGTGGTGCCGCTCGAGCGCCTGCTGCCTGCCGCCAACGAGCTCGCCGGCGTGATCGCCGCCAAGGCGCCGCTCGGCCTGCGTTGGGGCAAGGAGGCGCTCAACAAGGTGGAGTTCATGCCGGTCGAGGACGGCTATGCGCTCGAGCAGGAGTACAGCACCAGGCTGATGCACACCGAGGATGCGCGCGAAGCGGCGCGCGCCGTGCTGGAAAAACGTGCGCCCGTGTTCAAGGGGCGCTGAGCTCGCCATCGAGCGAGGCAGGCAGGGAGGAGAAACGTGGAGGCCCTCGACGATCGCGCCGAGCGCATCCGCCTGATCCGCGACAGCGCCGGCGCGATCGTGCCGGCCGGCGACCTCAAGCGCGTCCGCGGGCTGCGCTACCGCGAGCCGGGCTTCGAGCGCGCCGTTTGGCGGCAGATGTGCGGGCTCGGCTGGCTCGGGCTGCGCGTGCCTGAGGAGGCGGGCGGCTCGGGCCTCGGCATGCGCGAGTATTGCGCGCTGGCGGAGGAATGCGGCGCCGGCCTTTTGCCGGAGCCGTTGATCCCATGCTCGATCGCCGCCCGCGTGCTCGCCGGTGCCGAGCTCGGTCGCCTGCTGGCGGGCGACGCGATCGTCATCCCGGCGTGGCAGGAGCAGGCCAACAGCCTCGCCCTCGATGGCGGCACGGTGCTGGGCGACGGCCGCGTCTCGGGGCACAAGCGGTTCGTGCCGATGGCGGCCGGCGCCGATGCCTTTCTGGTGTCGGCCGCGGGCGGCCTCGCGCTGGTCGCGCGCGACGCGCCCGGCGTCACGCTCGCGATCGACCGCACCCAGGACGGCGGCCACTACGGCACGCTCACGCTCGAGCGCGCGCCGGCGCAGCCGGTCGCCGGCGATCTCGCCGAGGCGATCGAGGAGGCGACGCTCGCCACCGCCGCCTTTCTGCTCGGCGTGATGGAGCGCGCCTTCGCGATGACGTTGGCCTATCTCAAGACCCGCCAGCAGTTCGGCAAGCCGATCGGCAGCTTCCAGGCCCTGGCGCATCGCGCCGCCGATCTCAAGATCGAGGTCGCGCTCACCCGCGCCAGCGTCGAGGCCGCGGCGGCGACGCTCGATACGTCGGCGGCGGCGCCGGTCCGGCAGGCTGCGGTCTCGCGCGCCAAGGCGCGCGCCTCCGATGCCGCCATGCGGGTCACCCGCCAGGCCATCCAGATGCACGGCGGCATCGGCTATACCGACGAGTACGACGTCGGGCTCTATCTGCGCAAAGCCATGGTGCTGGCAAACCTGTTCGGCTCGGCCGTGCTGCATCGCGCCCGCTATGCGCAGCTGGCCGCGGAGGATGACGATGACTGACACAGTTCCCGCAGGCGCGGACCTGAACGCGCTCTCCGACGACGAATTCCGCGTGGTGGTGCGCCGGTTCGTCGAGGAGCACTATCCGCCCGAGCTGCGCAACCCGCAGCGGCGTCTGCATTGGCGCGACAATCGCCCCTGGTACATGATCCTCGCCGAGCATGGCTGGCTCGCGCCCGGCTGGCCGCGCGAGCATGGCGGGCTGGGGCTCTCGGCTGCAAAGCATCTCATCTTGATCGAGGAGTTCGAGCGCCACGGCTGCGCCCGGGTGAGCGACATGGGCGTGATCATGCTCGGTCCGCTGCTGATCCGCCACGGCACGCCCGAGCAGAAGGACCGCTTCCTGCCGCGGATCCTCGCCGGCGAGGACATCTGGTGCCAGGGCTACAGCGAGCCCAATGCCGGCTCCGACCTCGCGTCGCTGCGCACCGAGGCGGTGCTCGACGGCGATCACTGGATCGTCAACGGCCAGAAGATCTGGACCACCCTCGCCAACGACGCCAACTGGATCTTCATGCTGGTGCGCACCGACAAGGCCGCCAAGAAGCAGGACGGCATCTCCTTCCTGCTGGTGGCGATGGACAGTCCCGGCATCACGGTGCGGCCGATCGTCAATCTCGACCAGCACGACGAGTTCTGCGAGGTGTTCTTCGACAATGTGAGGGTGCCGAAGGAGAACCTGGTCGGCGAGGTCAACAAGGGCTGGACCGTGGCCAAGGCGCTGTTGGATTTCGAGCGCCTGTCGATCGGGTCGCCCAAGCTGTCGTCCTACGCGCTCGGCCGCCTCAAGCTGCTGGCCGAGCGCATGGGCGTGTCCGACGATCCGGTGTTCCGCGACCGCTACACCGCGTTGCGGCTCGATCTCGCCGACCTCAAGGCGCTGTACGAGACCTTCGCCGAGAAGCTGCGGCGCGGCGAGCCGCTCGGCGCCGACGTCTCCATGCTCAAGGTGTTCCAGAGCGAGCTGTTCCAGCGCATCACCGAGGCGATGCTCGAGGTCGCCGGCGAGAACGCGGGCCTGCTGGAGCCGCTCGACGGCAATCGCGCGCTGCACGCCTCGGGGCTGTTCCTGCAGGCGCGCCCGACCACGATCTACGGCGGCTCGAACGAGATCCAGCGTGGGATCCTGGCGAAGAACGTGCTGGGGTTGCCGGGGTAGCTTGTAGGGTGGGCAAAGGCGCGCATGGCACAGCGTGTCCTCCACGACATGCTCGCGTGGCGCGCCGTGCCCACGCGTGTCGTGTGCATTGGTTCGATGTCTCGACGTTCGTCTCCCGGACGCGTGGACACGGCGCTACGAGAGTGCGGAGCATGAGGCGAGTGTGTGCCTTGCGCCTTTGCCCACCTTACTCACGAAATCACCTTGTCGCGCCGGAGCGCCTCGATCTCCTCCTCCCCCATCGTCAGCATCTCCCGCAGCACCTCGGTGGTGTGCTCGCCGAGAAGCGGCGGCCAGCGGCCGTATTCGACCGGCGTGTCGGAGAAGCGCACCGGATTGGCGATGATCCGCAGCGTCCCCGAGAGCGGATGCGGAATTTCGCGCAGCATCTCGCGATGCTTCACCTGCGGGTCGGCGAACACCTGGCCGAAATCGTTGATCGGGCCGCTGGCGACGCCGACCGCCGCAAAGGCGTCCATCCATTGGCGGGCGGTGCGGGTCTTGAAGCGCTCCGCCAGCACCGGAATGAGCGCGGGCTTGTTCTCCATGCGCTTGCGGTTGGTGAGGAAGCGCGGGTCTGTTGCGAGGCCGGGCAAGCCCATCGTCTCGCACAGCCGCGCGAACTGCTGGTCGGTGCCGACCGCGAGCATGAGCGGCATGTCGGCGCAGTCGAACGCCTGCCAGGGGCAGATGGTCTGCGACGACGTCCCCGCCCGCACCGGCATCCTTCCCGAGACCAGATAGTTCATGGCGATGTGCGAGGCGGCGTGCACCTGGGAGTCGAGCAGCGCCAGATCGATGTGCTGACCCCGGCCCGACACCCGGTCGCGGTGATTGAGCGCGGCGAGGATCGCGATGGCGGCGTAGCAGCCGGCGGTCATGTCGGAGACGCTGTAGCCCACCAGGCTCGCACCGGCGCCCGGCTGGCCCTCAGGCACGCCGGTGACGCTCATCACTCCGCTCATGGCCTGGAAGATCGGATCGTAGCCGGGAAGCTCGCTGTAGGGCCCGGACTGCCCGAAGCCGGTGATCGAGCAGTAGACCAGCCGCGGATTGATCGTCCGCAGCGCCGGGTAGTCGAGGCCGTAGCGCGCGAGATTGCCGGTCTTGTAGTTCTCGATCAGCACGTCGCACGATCCGGCGAGCTTCTTGACCAGCGTCTGCCCCGCGGCCTTGCTGATATCGATGCCGATCGAGCGCTTGCCGCGATTGGCCGCCAGATAGGGCGCGGTCTGGTCGGTGTCGCGACCCTGGCGATCCTTGTGGGCGATGCCCATGCGGCGCACGTCATCGCCATGGACCGGATGCTCGATCTTGATCACGTCGGCGCCGAAATCGGCCAGCATTTGGCCGGCGAACGGGCCGGCGAACACGCGGCTGAGGTCGAGAACGCGGACATGCGACAGGCAACCGGCCATGGTGAGGATCCTTAGGAAAGAGACGGCGGTCTGGCTTCAGGGCAGCGATTTGATCCAGGCGACGAGCGCATCCACCACCGCCGTCGGCTGCTCCGGCATCAGCGCGTGGCTGGCATCGGGGATGAGCGTGACGGTGACGCGGCCGCCGAACTCGTCCTTCATCTCGTTGCGTTTCTCGGGCGGCTTGAACGGATCGTGCTCGGCCTGCAGGTCGAGCAGCGGCGCTGTGCCGCCGGACCACCATTCCTGCTGCGGGGTCGCCGCCGCCGCGGCGCGCTGGCTGGCGCGCACCTGCGGGTGCCAGCCGGTCAGCCACACCGTGGGATCGTGGCCGGGCGCGAAGAAGCCCAAGCGCAGCGCCGCAAGCCGCTCGGCCTCCGGCAATGCGAGGTCGCCGGCATTGGTGACTGTGGCGCTCAGCTCGGGCGGATAGGATTTCGCCGCCGCTGCGGCGATCACCACGCCGCGCACGTGCTGCGGGTAGTCGGCCGCCGTCATGCGCGCCACCCAGTTGCCGTAGGCGTGTCCGACCACCACCGCCCGGCCATGGCCCAGCGCCTTGATCACCTCGGCGATGTCGCGCGCGAGGTCGTGCAGCGAAATCCCGCTCATCGGACCGGTGCTGCGGCCGATGCCGCGCGGCTGCGGCCGCAGCACGCGGTAGCCGGCCTTCGCCAGACCTTCCGCGACTTCGTCGTAGTCCTCGGAATCGCGCGCCAGCGACGGCAGCAGCACGATCGCGGGCCCGTCTCCGTCGACGATCACCTCGAGGCTGACGTCCTCGTGGCGCACGAACTCGCGCCTGCGGCCGGCTGCGCGATGCACGATCGTCCTCCCTGGCGGCGTTCTAACTGTCGTCGACTGGATCGGTCGCGCGCACCGATGGGCGCGCCGCGAAGGTCGCGTGCCAGGCGGCGATCCGCGGATGGCCGCCGCGCCAATCCTCCGCCGCGAAACGGAAGTCGAGATAGGAGAGCGCGCAGCCGATCGCGATGTGCCCGATCGAGAATGGCGTCGCCGCCAGCTCGCCGGCCTCCTTGTCGAGGCCAAGGAGAATCGCCTTGCGCTTCTCGGCGTAGGTCGAAAGATGGACCTGCGACTGGTGCGCGGCCGGGCGCTCACGCTCGTTGCGCCACAGCAGCAGGAAATCGAGGAAGCCGTCGCCGAGCGCCTGCCGGCGCAGCGCCGTCATCCGCGCCGGCAGCGCGGCCGGAATGAGCTTCGGCCCGTCGTGCAGCCCATCGAGATATTCGCAGATCACCGGCGAGTCGTAGAGCACGGTGCCGTCGTCCAGCACCAGCGTCGGGATCTTGGACAGCGGATTTTCCTCCATCAGCGGCGCGTGCGGCTTGGTGGTGGCGACCACAGTGCGCACGCAGTCGAGACGATCGGCAAGCCCAAGCTCGTGCGCCGCGATCATCACCTTGCGCACGAACGGCGAGCGGGGCGACCAATGCAGTTTCATCCAGCGCTGCTCCCTCCTCGCGGTTGCGCTCCATCGTTGCGGGCAACGCGCGATCCGTTTGCAAAAGACAAAAAGTCAGCTTATTGGCATAAAAACAACCCAGCAACGGGGAGGAACGTCGGATGGGCGGCGCAAGGCTTTGGGCGCTGGCGATCGCCATGATCGCGAGCGCTGCCTACGGGCAGGACTATCCGTCGAAACCCATCACCCTGGTCAACCCCTATGCGGCGGGCGGGCCCGCCGATCTGCTGGCGCGCACCGTCGCGGCCGGGATGGGCGATCTGCTGGGCCAGCAGGTCGTGATCCTCAACAAGCCGGGCGGCGCGACCGCGATCGGCGCCGCCTTCGTCGCCGGTGCCGCGCCCGACGGCCACACCTTGCTGATCGCCGGCGCGTCCTCGCACATCGTGACGCCGGTGCTGAGCAAGGTCATCTACGACGGCATCAAGGATTTCGCCCCGGTGGCCATGGTCGCCAACGTGCCGAACGTGCTGGTGGTGCGCGCCTCGCTGCCGGTCAAGAGCGTGCCCGAGCTGGTCGCGCTGGCGAAGTCGAAGCCGGCCGCGCTCAACTACGGCTCGGTCGGCAACGGCAGCCAGCCGCACCTGGCGGCCGAGATGTTCAAGCAGATGGCGGGCGTCAACTTCACCCATGTTCCCTCCAAGGGCGCGGCGCCGGCGATCACCGACCTGCTGGCCGAGCAGATCGATCTCGCCTTCCTCAACGCGCCGCCGCTGTTGCAGCACATCCAGTCGGGCAAGCTGCGCGCGCTCGCAGTCACCACGCTGAAGCGCGCGCGGCAGCTGCCCGACGTGCCGACCCTCGACGAGCTCGGATTGCGCGGTTTCGACGTTGCCACCTGGTACGGCATCACGGCGCCGGCCGCGACTCCGAAGCCGGTGGTCGAGAAGCTGACCGCGGTGATCAGCAAGGTGCTGACCTCGCCGGACGTGGTCGCCAAGCTCACCTCGCAGGGCGCGGAGATTTTCCTGCTGCCGCCGAAGGACTTCGCCGACTATCTGCAGGCCGACGCCGCCCGGCTCACCCGGCTGATCAAGAGCGCGAATATCCAGGCCGAATAGGATCGCCCGCGATGGATTACGATCCCCGCACCGAACCGCACAAGCTGGCGCGCGACCCGGTCACCTCGCTGGTGGTGCCGCGCCCGATCGGCTGGATCACGACGATCACCGAGACCGGACTGGTCAACCTCGCTCCCTACAGCTTCTTCAATCTGATATCCGGGCGTAAGCTGCCCTTCGTCATGTTCTCGAGCAGCGGGCGCAAGCACACCCAGCGCAACGCCGAGACCGCCGGCGAGTTCGTGTTCAACCTCGCCACCTTCGAGCTGCGGACCGAGATGAACCAGACCTCCGCCGAGCTCGACGAGACCGTCAGCGAGCCGGAATTCGCCGGCCTCGCCATGGTGCCGTCGCGGTTCGTGAAGCCGCCGCGGGTCGCGCTGTCGCCGATCGCGCTCGAGTGCAAGTACAATCAGACCGTCACCCTGGTCGGCTCGAACGGCAAGACCAGCGACAGCTCGGTGGTGATCGGCGAGGTGGTCAACGTCTATGTCGACGACAGCGTGATCGTGGACGGCATGATCGACGTCCGCCGCATGCGCCCGATCGCGCGGCTCGGCTACATGGATTATTGCGTGGTGGACGAGGTCTTCACGATGCTGCGTCCGGCAGCACCGCAATCGCGTTGATCTCGATCAGATAGTCGGGCGACGTCATCTTGCAGATCTCCACCATGGTGGAGGCGGGCGCCGGCGCCTTGAAATATTCGCGCCGCACTTTGTGGATCAGGTCGAAGTGCTCCATGTTGCGGACGTAGACGTCGACCCGGCAGATGTCGTCGAGCGTGCCGCCCGCCGCCTCCACCGCCGACTTGAGATTCTCGCAGACCTGCCGGGTCTGCGCCTCGATGTCGCCGATGCCGGCGATGGTGCCGTCGGCGCGGCGCGAGGTCATGCCGGAGATGAATACGAGGGTGCCGCGCGCCGCGATGGCGGTGGCGTGGGAGAAGTGCCCGCTCGGCTGGCGGATCTTGCTGGAGACGATTTGCTTCTTCGGCATGGTGCGAGATACACGGCGCTCGGTATTACGCCTGTCTGCTCATCTCGAAGAGGCATTCTGCTTGAGGATCGTCCTGAACTCGTCCTCGAGCGCGGCCAGCGCCGCCAGCAGGGCGGCGGGATTGCGCGGGCGAGGGGTTTCGACGCCGATCGAAAGCTCGGGATCCGGATCCTCCGGGAAATGCGCCTTGTAGGCTTTGCCGTCCAGCATTGCGGTGCTCCGTCGCCAGGGAGGGTTCGCGGTGCACCGTGATCGCTTGCCCATGGTTAAAGTGCGGTTAACGCGGAACCGTTGCGGCCTCATCGGCGGACGGCGGGGACAATGTGAGGCGTTTGCGCCACATCCGGACAAGGCTCGCCGGGGCGCATGGAGCAGCCGGGCACCTTCGGCGCACGCGCGGTCAGACGCCCTTGATCCAGCCGGATGCGCGGGTCTGGTCGAGAACGCGGTCGACGATGGCGGGAGCAAGCCCGACATAGGTGGTCGGATCGAGCAGCGCCTGCAGTTCGTCGCTTGCGAGCGCCTGGTTGGCGCGCGGGTTCGCCATCAAGGCATGCTCGAAGGTGATGCCCTGCTCGAAGCCCTGCATCGACGCCTCGTAGACCACCTCGTGCGCGGTCTGCTTGCCGATCTTGTCGGCGAGCGCGAACATGACCCGCTCGGACAGCAGGAAGCCGCCGAGCGCGTCGAGATTGCGCCGCATCCTGTCGGCGTGCACCTCGAGACCCGCCAGCACGTCCTTCATCTGCGCCAGGATCACGCCGGTCATCAGGCACGCCTCCGGCAGCGCCTTCCATTCGAGCCGCCACAGCGACGCGTCGCGCTCGTGCTCCTGCATCAGCGCCTCGTGCATGAGGGCGACGGTGTAGCGCAGCGTGCGGCCGACCGCGACGACGGCTTCGACAGTGGCGGGGTTGCGTTTGTGCGGCATGGTCGATGAGCCGACCTTGCCCTCGTTGAACGGCTCGGCGAGCTCGTCGATCTCGGTATGCGCCAGGTTCATGATCTCGTTCGCGACCTTGGCGAGGCTGCCGCCGATCAGCCCGAGCACGCCGACATATTCGACCAGGCGGTCGCGCGCCGGCTGCCAGGAGATGTCGGCGACGCCGAGACCGAGCCGCGCCATGACCCGCTGGTCGAGCTCGAAGGCGCGCTCGCCGAACGACGCCTGGCTGCCGACCGCGCCGACCAGGCTGCCGACGAAGGTGCGGTCCTGCAATTGCGTGAGGCGCTGATGATTGCGCCCGGTTTCGGCGAGCCAGATCGCGCATTTGTGGCCGAAGGTGATCGGCAGCGCCTGCACCGCGTGGGTGCGGCCGGCCATCGGCGTCTCCTTGTGGCGCTCGGCGAGCCGGAACAGCTCGCGCCCGATGGCCTGCAGGTCGCGTGTGAACACCGCGTGCGCGTCCTTGATCTGCAGCATGACGCCGGTGTCGAGCACGTCCTGGGTGGTCGGGCCGAAGTGGAGATATTCGCCGTGGTCGCCGTCGCAGATCGCCTGCAACGCGCGCAGCGCCGGCACCAGCGGGTGCTTGATGCGGCGCACCTCCGAAGCGATCGCCTCGAGGTCGACATTTCCGACCTTGGCCTTGCGGGCGATCTCGGCCGCGGCGGCCTGCGGAATGATGCCGAGCTCGGCTTGCGACAGCGCCAGCGCCGCCTCGTAGTCGTACCATTTCTGCACGCGGTTCTCGTCGTTGAAGATCGCGCGCAGCTCCTCGGTACTCCACAGGTGCTTGAGCAGGGTCGAATCGAAGACGCCGGATGGCATGGAGGGCCCCCCAAAGATTGAAGGTTTGTAGGATCCCGTCCGCCCCACGCTTCCGCGGGCGGTTACAACCGAGGCTGCATGAAATTGGTCGAGCCGTCACGTTCGATGCGCGCCAGCAGGTCGACTTCCCACGACAGATAATCGTTCATCGCCTTGGTCGTATCGTTCGGGCGCTCGTAGGGCTTGAGCCACATGTCCACGGGCTCGTCCGCCGTCCTGGCGTCGGCGGCGGTGAGCGGATGGCCGGCCGCCTGCCAGGCGGCGTTGCCGCCGTCGAGCCAACGCACGGGACGATCGACGAGCGCCAACGCGTCGCGCACGGCGAGGGCGGCGAGCACGCCATCCTCGGATGTCAGCACCAGCGTGCCGCGCAGCGGGATCTTGGCGAGCGCCGATGCAAGCCGCGCGCGGATCGCGAACCAGGCGCCCGGGATATGGGCCTTGCGGTAATCGCGGCTGAGGGACAGATCGACGACGGTGGCGTCGTCGCGCGCCATGAGCGCTGCAAGTCCCGCACAGTCGATGCGTAATTCGGCGGGCGGCGCAGGACCGAGAATGGCGGGCGCCGGAAAGCCGGTCTCGTGGCCCGCCTCGGCCAGCACGAACACGTCCTTCCAGCCCATCTGGCGCAGCCAGGACGCGGTCATCACCGCGCGCACCTCGGCGTCGTCGACGAGGACGACGCGGGCGCCGAGCGTGCCCACATACTGGTCGGTCGCCTGCACCAGCTGTCCGCCCGGCGCGGAGAGGGCGCCGGGAAGGTGCCCGGCCGCGTATTCGGCCGGATCGCGCACGTCGAGCACATAAAGCGAGCGCTCGCGATCCGCGCGCAGGCGCTCGAGCGTCGCGCGGTCGATGCGCTCGATACCGTAGTGCCGCGCCACCTGCTCGGCCGCCGCTTTGGCCCAGGCGAGGCCGTCGCCGGACGGCGCCGGCGCACGCTGCGTCTTGCCGGCATCGCAGGTCAGCCCGGCGAGCGTCCATCCCATGGTGCCGTTGCGCAGCGCCACCACCTTGTTCGCCACGCCGGCGTTGATCAGCGACTGCGCGCCGATGATGCTGCGGGTGCGCCCGGCGCAATTGACCACCACCAGCGTGTCGGGCGAGGGCGCAAGGTCGCGCACGCGCAGCACCAGCTCGGCGCCCGGCACGTTGATGCCGGTCGGGATCGAGACGCGGTGGTATTCGTCGAACGGGCGGCTGTCGAGCACCACCAGGTCGGTGCCGCCGCGGATCAGCCGGTCGAGCTCGGTTGCGTCGATGCTCGGCGTGCCGCTGGCGTGCTCGACGAACTCGCCGAACGCCTTGCTCGGCACGTTGACGCCGGAGAACAGTTCGAATCCGGCCTTGGCCCAGGCCGGAACCCCGCCGTCGAGCGCACGCACGTTGGAGTAGCCGGCGCAGGAGAGGATTTCCGCCGCGCGCTCGACCAAGCCGTCGGCGTCGTCGCAGAGCACGACGCGCGTGCCCGGCCGCGGCACCAGGCGGGCGAAGTTGAGCTCGACCCGGCTCAACGGCACCGAACGCGCGAACAGGAGATGGGCTTGCGAGAAGATCAGTTCCTCGCGCAGATCGACGAGCGCCAGCTCCGCCGCATCGGCGAGCATCGCCTTCAGGGTGCGCGGGTCCACTCGTTGCATTCGCGCCGGCGTGCGCAGCCTCACGTCGCCTGTTGCGGCGTCATCTGCTCCACCTTGCCCGTGTCGAGATCGAAGCGCACGCGCTCGATCTTGTCGAGATTGGTGCCGGTCACCCGGATGAAGCGGGCATAGTCGGGATAATCGATCGAATGGATGGTGCCGTCCTGGTAGATGCCGGCGTGCCCGGGCAGCAGGCGATATTTCTTGACCGGCTTGAGCTTGGCTTTTTCGCGATCCGAGCCGTCGTCCTCGCGCTCCCACTCGATCATGTCGGTGTAGTGCGTGGCCTGCCCATAGATCGCCCAAGAGGCGCCATGGTCGTGCGGCGGAGACACCCGCGCCTTGTCGTTGATGTGCGCGAGGATCTGGAAGCCGAGATCCGGGTCGTCA